>DASXLW010000156.1:0-16307 GCA_036496025.1 Streptosporangiaceae bacterium | reverse complement strand
TCGCCGTGTCGCAGGGGAAGGTGGCCAAGCTCAACCTGATCGTCACGGCCAGCGACCAGGTGGGCTCGACGAGCTCAGAGACGCTGCACGGCATGATGCAGGCCAACGCCACCCTTGAGGCCGGCGACTCCGGTGGTCCGCTGTCGAGCACCGATGGCGTCATCGGCATGGACACCGCGGCCAACAACTCCGGCCGCCAGCAGGCGGCCGGGTTCGCGATCCCGATCAATACGGCGCTGTCGATCGCCGGCCAGATCGCCGCGGGCAAGGCCGGTTCGGACATCAGCATTGGTTACCCGCCCTTTATGGGCACCTTCGTCGCCACCGGGGCGAACCCCAACCCGGTAGACCAGACGTGGCAGGAGCGGTCGCAGGCGACCGCGCCCTCGTCCCCGGCGCTGTCGTGCTACACCAGCAACACCGGCCTGACACCGCCGTCCGCCATCGCCCCGGTGAGCTCAGGGGTCCTGGTCAGGGGCGTGATCTGCGCCAGCCCGGCCGCACGGGCGGGCATGACCGCCGGTGCGGTCATCACGGCGGTGAGTGGGCAGCCCGTCAGGTCGCCCGACGACCTGATGCGCGTCATGGCGCGGTTCCGGCCCGGCGACATGATCTCCGTCACCTGGACAAACCCGGTCGGCAAGCAGGCGACCGGCCGCATCCGCCTCACCGCGGGACCGCCGCAGTAACAGCGGAAAGCTGTCCTCCGGGATCTCCCGGGCAGCGGGCGCGGCCCGCTTCTTGCTGTTATTAGGTGCCCGCCATCATGGTGGATCGAAAGGGCCCCTCTGCGGGACCTAACGATCCACTATCATGCAAGTTCTAGGACTGCAGTACGTAGGCAGATACCCTGCCGGGAATTCCTGCGATCGGATGTTCGATTCGATGCGACCGGGGTAGGCCACAGGGGTGAGCAACTGGGAGGAGGAACGATGAGTGACACGCTGAGCCCGCAGGACAACCCGGCTAAAGATCCCGGGGACTGGATCACGGGGGACGAACCCATGACCGGTCCGCAGAAGTCGTACCTGCAGACCCTCGCCCGGGAGGCGGGGCGCGAGGTGAGCCTCGACGGCATGTCCAAGGCGGACGCGTCCCGGCTGATCGAGGAGCTGCAGGCCGCATCAGGCCGCGGCAGCTAGATCAGCGCTCAGGCCGGGCGGAAATTGACTGGGGCGGACCAGCCGCGCATTACGACGTCGGCGGCGACGTCCGCCTCGGCCAGCGCAGGCTTTCTGGCCTCACCGCGCTACTCAGCCGTCCTGCCGGTTAACTGGCGGCGAGGCGCGGAGCAGCCCGGTTGACCACCCGCGCACCGCCGTGGTCGCCCTCATGGCCGGGAGCGGGTGCGTTCGAGGTCAGCGATAAGCCGTTCGAGGACCGTCCCGTCCGGTCGCTGGCCAGCCCGGTGGGCCGCCTCCCGCTGTCCAGCCGTCGACAGGCACCAGTCCCACAGCTCGTCCAGGCGTCCGCGCTCGGCGGTCGCCGCGGCGGTCAGGCAGGCGGGCCAGTCCCAGGCCGCCGCCTGGGCGGTGACTTTGCCCCCGCCGTCCACCGGGTCCACCGCCAGAGCCGGGATGCCGGCCCGCAGCGCTAGGACCAGACCGTGCAGGCGGGTAGTGACCACGATGTCCAGGCGGGACAGCAGGGCCTGGAAGGCGTCGGCTGTGGAACACAGCCGCCAGTCGCGGGTATCCAGCCGGGTCTCTAGCACGACCGGGGCGCACGTCTGGCCGCCCACCCAGTGCGTCAGCCGCCCGGTCACCTCCTCGTGGCGCCGCCGGGCCCCGTACTCGCCCTGGCCGGCGGCCAGGGCGACGCCGACGACTGGTACCTGAGGCGGGATCACCGGGTGGACGAGGGACGCGAGGTCGCGGACCGGGGCGGCGGCGGCGCCGTCGCGGGCGAGCACGAGGGCGAAACCGGCGCAGGCGGGGTCGGCCGGGTTGATAATGCTGACGCCGACCGCGATCCGCCGCAGCGCCGCGAAGCGGGTGTGCAGCTCGGAGAACTGTTCCCCGTGCAGCGGGCCGCAGACGAACACCAGGTGGCTGTAGCGCTCCGGGGCCGCGTCCTCCAGGCGCAGGGCGCCGGGCCGGAACCCGGGACTCCAGGCGATGTCGTAGGTAAGCCCAGCCAGCTCAAGCGACTGCCGGACGGCTTCCAGGGCGAGCAGGTCGCCCGCGGTGGCCTCCCCGTGCCGGAAGCTGAACCAGCCGGTGAGCAGTACCCGCATCGCTTCTCCTTCCGCCAGCCGCTCAGCCGACGTAGCGCCGGGCCGCCGACGCCCGGCGTGGTCCTTCCAGCAGCTGGATCTGGGCCTCAAGGGCGGGTGCCACCGGTCGGCGTTCTCGCAGCACCCAGGGCAGGCCGCGCGCGGCAGCGACGAACGCGGCCGCCGACGCCGCGTCGCGCGGCACCGTGGCGGCCAGCTCGGCGGTCCGCCGCCAGGCGGAGCCGGCTGGGCGGCGCAGCCAGGTGAACCAGAGCGTGTTCCTGATGCCGAGCTGGCGCCGCCGGGTCGCGTCCCTGGCCGTCGATGCCTGGTGATGCACGGTCGCCGCGGGCAGGTAGCAGAGGTGATAGCCGACGCTGAGAAGGTCGGTGCAGAGCAGTTCCTCCTCGCCGCCAAGCCACAGCCGGGGCGAGAAGCCGCCCGCCGTCCGGAAGGCGTCGGCCCGCAGCACGGACGCGCCGGCCATGATGCTGAGCAGCGCGGGACCCGGCAGCCCAGGCCGTCCCGGCACCGGGGAGCCGGCCAGTTCGGGCATGATCGGGTCATCGTGGCCGGACGGCTCGACCACGATCCGGGCGGTGACCGCGGCCACGTCGGGGTGCGCGTCGAGCGTGTCCGCCGCCAGGGTCAGCGAACCGGGATCCCACCAGGTGTCGTCGTCGGAGAATGCGACGTAGGGGGTGGTGACCCGGCGCAGGGCGAGATTGCGGCCGACGGCCCCGAGATTGGTGCGGGCCGTGATCAGCGTGACCGCCGGGTAATGCCAGCGGACGTAGGCGGCGCTGCCGTCGGCGGACCCGTTGTCGACCACGATGACGGCCGGGCGTTCCGGCAGGTCCTCGAGCCTGTCCAGGGTGCGGGCCAGCTCGGCTCGCCGGTTGTGGGTGATCACCGCCACGGTGACCCGGGAGTCGGTTTCAGGTGGCACGGGCCGCCTCCAGCCGTCGGATGTCGGCCTCGACATGGGCGGGCAGCGGTCGCCGCCGCAGCAGGGCGACGGGCAGCCGCAGCGCCGTTTCCGCCAGCGCGCGGCGAGCCAGCCGGTCCCGCGCCGCGGCGCGGGCCAGCCGGGCGGTGGCGCGGGCCGCGCACGGAAGCGGCCGGCGCAGCCAGGCCACCAGCACCCGGTTGCACAGCTCCTGGCGCCGCCGCCGCGAGGCGTCGCGAATCGGCGACGGCCAGTGATGGACGACGATGTCGGCGCAGTAGACGATGGGCCAGCGCCGGGCGGTCAGGTCGTAGGCCAGCAGCTCTTCCTCGCCGCCGATGAACAGCAGCCAGAAGTACCCGCCGGACGCCAGGTAGGCCTCCCGCCGGGTCACGGCGGCGCAACCCAGGAAACCGAGCACCCGCGGCCCGGGCAATCCGTCCCGGGACAGCGGGCTGGCCGCCAGCATGGCGTTGAGCGGATCAGGCGTGTCCAGCGGCCCGACCAGGGTGGCCCCGGTGACCAGGCCGACCCGTGGAGTGGTGTCCAGCAGCGTCACCGCCCGGGTCAGCGTGCCCGGCTCCCACCAGGAGTCGTCGTCGCTCAGGGCCACGTACCGGGTCCGGGCCCGGCGCACGCCGACGTTGCGGGCGCTGGCCCCCCGGTTACGCCCCAAGACGACCAGCTCGACGTGCGGGAACCGCCCGCGTACGGCGGCCGGCGTGCCGTCCGTCGACGCGTTGTCAACGACGATGATGTCTGGTTGTTCCGGCAGGGCGCTCAGCCGCTCCAAGGTGGCGCACAAGCCGACGCGCCGGTTACGGGTGGCGATCACCACCGTGACCGCTTCGTTGGGCATATGCGGCGGGCTGCCCGCCGTGGCACGCCTCAAACCCGTCGTTTGCCCTGGCCGAAGCGGGGTAAAAGCTCGCGCGGACCGACCGACTGACCCGAGAGGGGACCGATGACGACCGAGCCGGCCGCCGCCCAGCCTGACCCGGTCTTGCTCGATTACGTGGTCGTGATCCCCACGCTCGGCCGTCCCTGCCTGCAGGACTGCCTGGATGCGCTGGCCGGCGCGGACGGGCCGCTGCCCCGGCAGGTGGTGCTGACCGACGATCGGCCCGACACCCCGGAACCGTTGCCGGTCCGGATCCCAGCGGTCCTCGCCGGCCGGACGGCGGTCGTGACCCTGGAGGGACGCGGCCCGGCCGCCGCCCGCAATGCCGGCTGGCGGGCGGCCGAACCCGCCGAGTGGGTGGCCTTCCTCGATGACGACGTGCGGGTTGGCCCGCACTGGCGCGCCGAGCTGCGGGCCGACCTGGCCGGCCAGCCGGCCGACGTGGCCGGCGTCCAGGGAGTGATCGAGGTACCGCTGCCGCCGGACCGTCGGCCCACCGACTGGGAGCGCGGCACGGCCGGCCTGGCCAGCGCGCGCTGGATCACCGCGGACCTGGCCTACCGTCGGCGCGCGCTGCTCGCCGCGGGCGGCTTTGACGAGCGGTTCCCGCGCGCCTTCCGGGAAGACGCCGATATCGCGCTGCGGCTCCTCGACCAGGGTTGGACCCTGCGCCGGGGCCGGCGGGTGACCGCCCACCCGGTCCGGCCCGCGTCCCGCTGGGCCAGCCTGAAGGCCCAGGCCGGCAACGCCGACGACGTGCTGATGACGCGTCTACACGGCCGCGGCTGGTACCAGCGGGCCGGGGGCGCCCCCGGGCGCCGCCGCTGGCACCTGCTGACCAGCGCTGCGCTGGGGCTGGCGGTGCTGGCCGGGACGGGCCGCCTGGTCACGGCCAGGCGTGACGGGGGCCCGCACCGGAACGGGCGGCTGACCGGCGCGGCGGCCGGGGCGGCCGGGGCGGCCTGGCTGGCCAGCACCGCCGAGTTCACCGCGGCCAGGGTCCGGCCCGGGCCGCGCACCCCGGACGAGATCACCACCATGGCGATCACCAGCACACTTATCCCACCGCTGGCGGTCCGGCACTGGCTGCGCGGGCAGTGGCGGCACCGGAAGGTGACGCCCTGGCCGCCGCCGCCCGCGGCGGTGCTGTTCGACCGGGACGGCACGCTGGTCCGCGACGTGCCCTACAACGGCCGCCCCGAGCTGGTCGAGCCGATGCCCGGAGCGACCGTCGCCGTCGCCCGGCTGCGCGCGGCCGGCGTTCGGCTCGGCGTGGTAAGCAATCAGTCGGGCGTGGGGCGCGGCCTGATCACCGCGGAACAGATGAAGGCGGTCAACCAGCGGGTGGAGGACCTGCTCGGCCCGTTCGGGACGTGGGCGATCTGCCCCCACGACGTGGCCGACGGCTGCGCCTGCCGCAAGCCCGCGCCCTTGCTGGTCCGACAGGCCGCGGCTGAGCTCGGCGTCGATCCCGCTGACTGCGTGGTCATCGGCGACATCGGAACCGACGCCGCGGCCGCCTATGCGGCGGGCGCCCGGGCCGTCCTGGTCTCCACGCCGGCGACCCGGCCGGAGGAGACGCAGGGCGTGCCGACCGCGGCCGACCTGGCCGAGGCGGTCACCGCCCTGCTGGACGGGCCGCCGCTGCCGTCCTGGCGGCGCTAGCCCGGGCCGGGCACCTCCTACGGGCCTCGAGGACCCGATCTCGGACGGCTGACCTGTTTGATCAGTCCATTACTTTCGGTAATTGACTGAGCTAGCGCGTTCAGTATCGCTCACACGTACGGTGACTTTCCTGGCCACCATGTCGCGTTTTTTAGAAGCCTCGTTTGACTGACTGGAGGCAGGGTAATGCAGCGCTCTGCAATTGACTGACGCGTTGAACGGCGAGGGGGTCGTTATGGAACCGGAGCGCAAGCCTGCCTGGAAGAGTGCGGTCGTCACTGGTGACGCCGGGTTCATCGGCACTCACCTGTGCCGGGCCTTGCTGACGGCGGGGACCGCGGTGCTGTGCGTAGACGACTTCCTCACCAGCACGCCGGACAGCCTGCACCGGCTGCGGGCTCATCCCCGATTCGCGCTGTACGAGGCGGACGTCGCGATCGGGCTGCCGCCGGCCGACCAGGCCGACCTGGTCGTCCACCTCGCCTCGCCCGCCTCACCGGTCGACTACCAGCGTCATCCGCTGGCCACCCGCGCGCTCGGCTGGCGGCCTGAAGTCTCCTGGGGCGACGGGCTCGCCGAGACGCTGGCCTGGTTCGCCGCCCGGCTGGAGGCGAGCGCGGGGGTGAGGGCCTGATGCGCGTCCTCGGTATCAACGCGATCTTCCACGACCCGGCGGCGGCGCTGGTCATCGACGGCGAGACCGTCGCCGCGGCCGAAGAGGAGCGGTTCAGCCGCCGCAAGCACGGTAAGCGCCCGGTCCCCTTCTCGGCCTGGGAGCTGCCGGAGAAGGCGGCCGCCTGGTGCCTGGAGACGGCCGGGCTGACGCCGGGTGACCTGGACGCGGTCGCCTACTCCTACGATCCCGCCCAGTGCCAGCCGGCCAGCGCCCTCGGACTCGACGACCCCTGGGACCACTTGCGAATCAGCTACGCCGAGCAGGCGCCCGGATTCCTGGCCGAGGCGCTGCCCGGGCTGGACCCGGGCGCCGTCCGGTATGTCCGCCACCATGAGGCGCACGCCGCCTCAGCCGGGCTGGCCGCCCCGTTCGGCAACTCCAGCGTGCTGGTGTCCGACGGCCGGGGCGAGGCCGCCTCCCACCTGGCCGGCCACTACGCCGGCGGCACGCTCCGGGTGCTGGCCAGCCAGGCTCTGCCGCACTCGCTTGGGCTGTTCTACGAGCAGGCCACCGCGCACCTGGGCTTCCTGCACTCCAGCGATGAGTACAAGGTGATGGCGCTGGCCTCCTACGGGGAACCGAGGCTCGCCCGCGACCTCGCCCGCCTGGTCTACGCCGACGGCGCCGGCGGTTTCCGCACCGAACCGGTGGACTGGGACCGGCTGGCCAAGCGCCGGTCACCGGGGGAGCCGCTGTCCGGCGAGCACGCCGACCTGGCCGCCAGCGTGCAGCGGGTGACCGAGGATGTGCTGCTCGAGCTGGTGCGCTGGCTGCACGGCCAGACCGGGGGAACCGACCTGGCCCTGGCCGGCGGGGTGGCGCTCAACTGCGTGGCCAACTCCCGGCTGCACCGCGAGGGCCCGTTCGAGCGGATCTGGGTCCAGCCCGCGGCGGGTGACGCGGGCACCGCGCTGGGCGCCGCGCTGTCGGTGGCCGCGGCGGCGGGGGAACCGGTCGCGCCGATGCCAAACGCCTACCTGGGCCGCGGTTGGACCGATGATGAGCTCGAGGCCTGGCTGCGCACCGCTCGCTGGCCCTACGAGCGCCCGGCCAGCCTGGCCGACGCGGTCGCGGCCGAGCTGGCCGCGGACGGGATCGTGGCCTGGTTTCAAGGCCGCAGCGAGTACGGTCCGCGGGCGCTCGGCGGGCGCTCGCTGCTCGCCCACCCGGGCCGCAAAGAGAACCTGGACCGGCTCAACGCGGTTAAGGGCCGGGAGGAGTTCCGTCCGGTCGCCCCCATGGTGCTGACCGAGCGGGCGGCCGAGATCTTCTCCGACGGGCCCCTGCCCAGCCCCTACATGCTGTTCACGCACAGCGTCGCCCCGGGCTGGCGGGACCGCGTCCCAGCGGTGGTGCACGTGGACGGCACCGCCCGGGTGCAGACGGTGGATCGCGCCGAGCAGCCGCTGCTGGCCGCGATGCTGGACCGCTTCGCCGCCCGTACCGGGCTGCCGGTGGTGGTCAACACCAGCCTGAACACGGCCGGCCGGCCGATGGTGGACGACCCGCGCGACGCGCTCGAGTGCTTCGGCTCGGCTCCGGTGGACGTGCTCGTGCTCGGGCCGTTCCTGGTCCGCCGTCCGGGGAGCGCGCAGTCCGGGACAGCTCGGTGAAGGTTCTGGTCGTACGGCCCGACGGGATGGGCGACGTGTTGCTGACCGGGCCGGCGGTGCGGGCGGTCGCCGCCAGCGGCGCCGAGGTGACGTTCGTGGCCGGGCCGCCGGGGGCCGCCGCCGCCGCGCTGCTCCCCGGGGTGCACCGGGTGCTGGAGTGGCGGGCGCCGTGGATCGATCCGGAACCGGGCGCCTTTGACCAGGAAGCGGTGCGGTCCCTAGTCGGCGAGGTCCGCGCGCTTGGCCCCGATACCGCTGTGATCTTCACCTCCTTCCACCAGTCGGCGCTGCCCACCGCGCTAGCCTTGCGGATGGCGGGCGTCCCCTGGATCGCCGCGATCAGCGAGGACTACCCAGGCGCGCTGCTCGACTTGCGGCATCTGCCCACCGGAGACATTCCGGAGGCCGAGCGCAACCTCGCCTTGGTCCGCGCGGCGGGTTTCGCGCTGCCTCCGGGGGACACCGGCAGGCTGGCGGTGACCGCCAGCCTGCCGGACAGCCGGGAGCTGACCGGTGGCGGCCGCTACGTGGTGGTGCACGCCAGCGCGTCCGTGCCCGCTCGCTCGCCATCAGCCGACCGAACGAAAGCCATGGTGACCGCCCTGGCCGCGGCTGGATACCGGGTCGTGGTGACCGGTTCGGCGGCTGAAGCCGGGCTCACCGCCGCCGTCTGCCGTCCGGCCGCACAGAGCCCGGGTCCGCCCGTCGACCTGGGCGGCCGGACCAGCCTGCCGCAGCTGGCCGCCGTGCTGGCCGGGGCCGAGGTGGTGGTGGCGCCCAACACCGGCGCGGCCCACCTGGCCGCGGCGGCGGGCTCCCCGGTAGTGAGCCTGTTCGCCCCGGTCGTGCCGGCCGCCCGGTGGGCCCCTTACGGGACCCCGGCGATCGTGCTCGGGCGGCCGGACGCGCCCTGCGCGGGCAGCCGGGCCCGGGTCTGCCCGGTCCCCGGGCACCCGTGCCTCGACTCGGTCGACCCAGCCGACGTGGTGGCAGCGGTCCGCGCGCTCGGCGGGCGGAGCCACGCGGACCGGGCGCCCGTTCCGAATCAGCTCAATGCGCGGCCCGGAGCGGAGGTGCGCCGATGAGGGTGCTGATCTGGCACCTGCACGGGTCCTGGCTGACCAGCTTCGTGCAGGGCCCGCACGAGTACCTGGTGCCGGTCACCCCGTCCCGCGGGCCGTTCGGCCTGGGCCGGGCCAAGACCTGGGACTGGCCCGCCAGCGTGGTCGAGGTCACCCCGGAGCAGCTGCGCGACGAGCCGGTCGACGTGGTCGTGCTGCAGCGGCCGGAGGAACGGGCGATGGCTGCTGCCTGGCTCGGCCGGGTGCCGGGACGAGACATGCCCGCGGTCTACGTCGAGCACGACGCCCCGACCGGGCCGGCCGCGGGCACCCGGCATCCGCTGGCCGACGCCGAGAACATCCCGATCGTGCACGTCACCCGGTTCAACGCCGCCTACTGGGACTGCGGCCGGTCTCCGGTCACGGTCATTGAGCACGGCCTGCCCGACCTCGGCGCGCGCTGGACCGGCGAGGTGAACCGGGCCGCGGTGGTCATCAACGACCCGGTCAGTCGGGGCCGCACGGTGGGCGCCGACCTGCTGCCCGGGTTCGCCCGGCACGCGCCCCTCGACCTGTTCGGCATGCGGGTCACCGGGACCGCCCGCGCGCTGGGCATCGCCGCCGAGCGGTGCCGCGAGTGGGAGGACCTGTCCCAAGACCAGCTGCACGAGGAGCTGCCGCGGCGCCGGGTCTACGTACACCCGTTCCGCTGGACGTCGCTCGGGCTGTCGCTGATCGAGGCCATGTTCCTCGGGATGCCGGTGGTGGTGCTGGCCGCCACCGAGGCGCCGCGGGCGGTGCCGTCGGCTGCCGGGGCCATCTCCACCGATGTCGCCGAGTTGCACGCCGCCGTCGGCCGTTTCACCCGTGACCGGGAGGCGGCCCGCGCCGCCGGCCAGGCAGCCCGGGAGGCGGCCCGGGCCAGGTACGGACTTGACCGGTTCTTGCGCGAGTGGGACCAGCTACTGAAGGAGGTTCGCGAATGAGAATCGCCATGGTGTCCGAACATGCCGATCCCACGGCGGCCTTGGGCGGCACCGACGCCGGCGGGCAGAATGTGCACGTCGCCGCGCTGTCAGCCGCTCTCGCCGCCCGCGGTCACACGGTGACCGTTTACACCCGGCTGACCGACCCCGGCGCGCCGCGCAGCACCGGGCTCGGTCCGGGTGTCACCGTGCGGCGGCTGCCCGCCGGGCCGGCCACGCCGCTGCCCAAGGACGAGCTGCTCCCGTTCATGCCGGAGCTGGGCGACCGGCTGGCCCGGCTGTGGCGGCAGGACCCGCCCGACATCGCCCACGCCCACTTCTGGATGTCTGGCCTGGCCGCGCTGAGCGGCGCGGCCGGCCTGCCCGTCCCGGTCGTGCAGACCTTCCACGCGCTGGGCGTGGTGAAGGCCCGCTTTCAGGGCGCCGCCGATCCCAGCCCGGCTAGCCGGATCGAGTCCGAGCGCCGCGTCGCCCGGTCCTGCGACCAGGTCATCGCCACCTGCCGGGACGAGGTCAGCGAGCTGACCCGGATGGGTGTTTCCAGCCGGCAGCTCTCCGTCGTGCCCTGCGGCGTGGACACCGGCTCATTCACGCCGGACGGGCCGGCCGCTGCCCGCGGCGGGCGGGACCGCTCGCGGCTGCTGGCCCTGGGCCGGCTGGTCGAGCGCAAGGGCGTCATGACCGCCATCGCCGCACTGGCCCAGCTGCCCGAAGCCGAACTGGTGGTGGCGGGCGGCCCGGACCAGCGAGAACTGGACGGCAACCGCGACTACCAGGCCCTGCGGGCGGCGGCGGAGCGGCACGGGGTCGCCGACCGGGTGATCTTCACCGGCGGCGTCGCCCGGTCCGCCGTGCCCGCCCTGATCCGCTCGGCCGACATCGTGGTCTGCGTACCCTGGTATGAGCCGTTCGGCATCGTCCCCTTGGAGGCGATGGCCTGCGGCGTCCCGGTGGTGGCGAGCGCGGTCGGCGGCCTGGCCGACACCGTCGCCGACCAGCGGACCGGCCTGCTCGTCCCGGCGCGGGACCCGTGGGCGCTGGCCCGCGCTGCGGGCGAGCTGCTGGACGACCCGGGAAAACGGGCCGCCTACGGCGCCGCCGGGGTGGAAAGAGCGAGCCAGCGCTACTCCTGGCAACGTGTCGCGGCCCAGACCGAGGCGGTCTACCGGTCGCTGGCCGCGGGCAGCCGCCGGACCGCGCTGTCGACTGCCGGACGGCTGGCAACCAGCAACGGGGCACGGGCTGACGGCCGGACGCTGACGGCGGAGGCCTCATGAGCGCTCCCGCTGAGATCAGGCCTGCCCAGCTGACTCTGCACGTCGAGCAGCTCATTGAGGCGCTCCGCAGCCCGCTGACCCGGCTGGAGACCGCGCGGGACTGGGGGCGGCGGCTGGCCGGACCCCTGCTGGCGGGCCAGCGCCTGCTGGTGGCGGGCAACGGCGGCAGCGCCGCCGAGGCCCAGCACCTCACGGCCGAGCTGGTCGGCCGTTACGTCCACGAGCGGCCGCCGCTGTCGGCCATCGCGCTGCATGCGGAAACCTCCAGCCTGACCGCCATCGGCAACGACTACGGAGCGGGCGAGGCCTACGCCCGTCAGGTCGCGGCGCACGGGCGGGAGGGGGACATCGTGTTGCTGCTGTCGGCCAGCGGCCGCAGCCCCAACGTGCTCGCCGCCGCCGAACGGGCCCGGGCCCTCGGCCTGACCGTCTGGGCGATGACCGGCCCCGGGCCAAACCCCCTAGCAGAGCTGGCCGACGACGCTATCTGCGTGGCCGGGGCCGACACGGCGGTCGTGCAGGAGGTTCACCTGGTCGCCATCCACACTTTGTGCGACGCCCTCGACGCGCGGATCGCGGAGGTGACGGGTTTATGAGCGCCACCGGACCGCTGGTCGTGGTGGGCGACGCCCTGCTCGACTGCGATATCGACGGGCAGGTTAGCCGGCTGTGCCCGGACGCGCCGGCCCCGGTCCTCGAGAACCCGATGCCGGCCTGGCGCCCGGGCGGGGCCGCGCTGGCCGCGCTGCTCGCCGCGGCCGAGGATGTCCCCGTGGTGCTGGTCGCGCCGCTTGGCGACGACGAGGCCAGCGCTACCGTCCGCGTCCTGCTTGAGCCGCACGTCACCGTGATCAGCCTGCCGCTGACCGGGCCACTGGCGGAGAAGACCCGGTTCCGTACGGGCGCCCGGACCCTGTTGCGGGTCGACCGGGGCGACGGCCGGGCCGGGCTGGTGTCCGGGGCAGCCGGCGCCCGGGCGGCCGAGGCGATCGCCGCGGCCGGCGCCGTCCTCGTCGCCGACTACGGCCGCGGCACTACCGCGGACGACCACCTGCGGTCCGCGCTGGCCCGGCAGGCCGCCCGGGTCCCGCTGGTCTGGGACCCGCACCCCAAGGGCGCCGGACCGGTCCCGCGCACCCGGCTGGCCACGCCCAACCACGTCGAGGCGGTCGCCGCCGCCGGGGCTCCGGCCGCCCCGGAAGGCACCGGCGGCCAGCGGGTGCGGTCGGCCACCGCGGCCGGCCGGCAGCTGGCCCGGCGCTGGCAGGCGGACTGGGTGGCGGTCACCCTGGGCGACGGCGGGGCCGTGCTCGTACAGGGCGACAGCGGCCCGCTGGTGGTACCCGCGCGGCCGCTGGCGGTCACCGACACCTGCGGCGCGGGCGACCGCTTCGCCGCGGCGGCGGCGGCGGCGCTCGGGCGCGGCGCCCTGCCCTCGGAAGCGGTGACCGCGGCGACCGAGGCCGCCACGTCCTACCTCGCGGCCGGGGGCGCCGCCCGCTACACGCCCCGTACCCGGACCGCCGCGGTGACCCTGTCCCGGCCCGTCATCGCGCCGGCCGCAGACCGAAGCCAGCCGGCGGGAGCGGCCGAGCTGGCCCGGCGGGTCCGGGCGGCGGGCGGTACCGTGGTCGCCACCGGCGGCTGCTTCGACCTGCTGCACGCCGGCCACGTCAGCCTGCTGCAGGCGGCCCGCACGCTGGGTGACTGCCTGATCGTCTGCCTCAACTCCGATGCCTCGGTGCGGCGGCTCAAGGGCGACGGGCGGCCGCTGAACCGCGAGGCCGACCGGATCGCCCTGCTCTCCGCGCTGGCCTGCGTGGACGCGGTCATCGTCTTCGTCGAGGACACCCCGTGCGCGGTGCTAGACCAGATCCGGCCTGATATCTGGGTCAAGGGCGGCGACTACGACGGCCGTGACCTGCCCGAAGCGGCCCTGCTGGAAAACTGGGGCGGCACGGCGGTGACCGTCCCCTACCTGAGCGGCCGGTCCACCACCCGGCTGCAGGCGGCCCTGGCCGACGAGCTCTGACCATGGCGCCGCGCATCCTGCTGCTGCGAGCCCTCGGCCTGGGCGACTTCCTGACCGGGGTGCCCGCCTACCGGGCGGTCCGCCGCGCCTTTCCCGGCCACCGGATCGTGCTCGCCGCCCCGGCGGCGCTCGCGCCGCTGGTGCCGCTGACCGGGTCGGTCGACGAGCTGCTGCCCACCGGCGAGCTGCAGCCCGTGGCCTGGTCCGGGGAACCCCCGGATCTGGCTGTCGACCTGCACGGACGCGGCCCGGCGAGCCACCGGCTGGCCGCCGACCTGCATCCGCGGCGGCTCATCGTGTTCGGGGGCGAGCACGCGGGCGGCTTCGACGGCCCGGTCTGGCGGGCCGACGAGCACGAGGGGGCTCGCTGGTGTCGGCTCTTGCGGGAATCGGGTATTCCTGCGGACCCCGGTGACCTGCGACTAGCCCCGCCGCCCCGCCCGGCGCCCGTGTTCACCCTCCTGCACCCGGGGGCTGCGGCGCCCGCTCGCCGCTGGCCGGCCGACCGCTTCGCCGTGGTGGCCCGGCGGCTCACGTCTGGCGGTCATGACGTCCGGATCACCGGCTCCGCGGCCGAGCGCGACCTGGCCACGCGGGTGGCCCGGCTGGCCGGGCTCACCGCGGAGCACGTGCTGGCTGGGCAGACTTCCCTGGCCGACCTGGCCGCGCTGACGGCGGCGGCCCGCCTGGTGATCTCGGGCGATACCGGCCTGGCCCATCTCGGCGCGGCCTACGCACGGCCGTCGGTGACGCTGTCCGGTCCCGTCCCGCCGTCCGAATGGGGACCGCCGGACCACCCGCGCCACCAGGTGCTGTGGGAAGGCAAGCCGGGCTACCGCGGCGACCCGCACGGGGCGCGGGCCGACCCGGCCCTCCGCGCGATCACGGTGGACGCGGTAGGCCGGGCCGCCGACGCGGCGCTGCGAGCCGGGTCATTAGGAGGACGGCTGCGTCCGCGCCGTGTTCCGGATCGGCCGCTGACCCGGACGCGTACGTGCGGGCCATCGTGGTTCACGAGAACAGCAAGCGGTTCCGCAAGCAGCGCGTCCGTGTGGACCTGCGCGCCGCCGTCCCGGAATGCGGCACCGGCGCTGACGACAGCGTGGCCGACCGGGCGGCGCTGCACGACGCGCTGAACCGGCTCGCCTGCACCCCGGTGCCGAGCGCCCTGGGCGGCGCCGTCACCAATGACGCCTGGAAGGCGACCGTGGGCTACACCCCCGCCCAGTGGAACGCGGCCGGAAGCGAGGTCGTTTCCTGCGACGTGTCCGGCGGCAAGTACGTCCTCGGCAAGGCCGCGGTCCTCGGCTCGCAGGTGACGTCCGCGACGGCCCGGCACGTGCAGAACACCGGCCAGTGGGTCGTGGACGCAACTCAGCTAGGCGCGCACTAGGATGACCCAATTCGGGTCCTCACGACGGCAGCGGTCTTCACGATCGGGGCAGGACGGGAGTCGTCGCGCTGACTAATGCGCCGAGCGCTTCTTGCTGTATCGCGGCTGGCACCATGCGGGTGACGCGGACCGCGTTAGGAGGTCAGCAGCCCCTCGAGCAGCGGGCGGTAGTGGGCGAAGCCCTGCACGTCGGCCGACGGGTCCTTGGCCTGGTCGTCCCAGCGGCGGACCGCCACCGCGTCGCTGGCGTACGCCAGCGCCCCGAATTCGCTGGCCTCGGCCTCGGTCATCGGGCCGCCCTGCACGGACAGGGTGTAGACCGACGCCTCGGACAGCAGCGCGAAGTACGACGGCTCGACTGCGCACAGGTACCGCTTCGCCGGGACGTGCAGCCGGATCGGCTCGGTCACCGGCGGCGGGAACCACTGCGCGAGCCACGCCGCGCCCTGCGCGCCGTGCCGGTTGTCCGTGCCCGCCATGAGCTCACGGCCCGTGCGGTCGCCCACTCCGGGCAGGTGGCCGACGTCGTGCAGCAGCGCGGCCGCGACCAGCGCCGACGGCGCGCCCGCCGCCTCGGCGAGGGCGCCTGCCTGCAGCAGGTGCGCCAGGACCGTGACCCGCTCGCCCAGGTAGTCCTCCGCCGCCGCGGAGCCGAACAACTCCGCGATCGCGTCGACCGGTGCGAGGATCATGGCGTGAGCGTACGCGCCGGAAGTGAGCGAAAGGTGAACGGATGACGCTGGCGGAGACGGCATACGGGCAGCTGCGCGGGACCGAGATCGCCGACGGGATCATCGCCTGGCGGGGCGTGCCGTACGCCCGGCCGCCAGTCGGTGACCTGCGGCTGCGGCCGCCGCAGCCGCCCGGGCCGTGGTCCGGCGTCAGGGACGCCGCCGCCTACGGCGACAGGTCGCTGCAGCCGGAACCGGTCCCCGATGCCAGCCTGCCGCCGGTGAGCGAGGACTGCCTGTACCTCAACGTCACCGCGCCGGCCGGCGCAGGCGGTCCCGGCCGGCCCGTGCTGCTGTGGATTCACGGCGGCGGTTACGAGATGGGCGACGGCGTCCACCCGGCCGGCGACGGCGCTGCGTTCGCGCGCACGCACGGCATCGTGGTCGTGACGTTCAACTACCGGCTCGGCGCGCTCGGCTTTCTCGACGTGCCAGGCGAGCAGCCGACGGGGGCGCTCGGGCTGCACGACCAGATCGCGGCGCTGCGCTGGACGCGGCAGAACATCGCCGCCTTCGGCGGCGACCCGGACCAGATCACCGTCTACGGCCTGTCGGCCGGCGGCAAGTCGGTGACGACCCTGCTCGCCTCGCCGCTCACCACCGGCACGATCCGCCGGGCGGCGGAGTCCAGCGGCGGTGACCACATCAAGAGCCGGCCGCAGGCCGCGCGGATCGCGGCGGAGTTCTTCCGCGCGCTCGGCACCACCCCGGAGCGCGTCAGGAGCGTCCCGGCGGCGGACATCCTCGGCGCGCAGCTGGCCCTCGGGCAGCCGCCGCGCTCAGCCTGGATCTGGCGGCCGTCGGTCGA
>DASXLW010000155.1:0-1693 GCA_036496025.1 Streptosporangiaceae bacterium | reverse complement strand
TGATCCCGGTCCTGATTCTGGTCATTCTCGACGGCAGCGTGGCCCTCGTCGCCCGCTCGCTGGCCCGGGCGGCCACGACGGAGATCCTGACCCCGCTCGACCTGCTGCATGAGGGCAACGCGCTGACCAATCTGACCTTCTCGGTCTGCTACATGGCCGGACCGGCAATCGGCGGCGCGGTGGTGGCGGCGGGCGGAACCGTGGCCGCGCTGTTCGTCAACTGTGCCCTGTTCGCGGTCATCGCCGTCGTCCTGGTCACCGCGAACGGTCTTCCCCGCGGCGCGGCCGAGCCCGAGCCGACCAAGCGCCGCGTGCGCGCGGCCCTGAGCCATGTCCGCCAGGACTTCGCGCTGCGCTGGATGCTGGTCCTCCAGGCAGGTGGCATAGCCGCGTTCACCATGTCCATCCCCGTCGACGTCGTGCTCGCCTCGCACACCCTGCATGCCGGCGCGGGCGGCTACGGCGCGTTGATGTCGGGCTGGGGAGCCGGCGCGGTCGTCGGCAGTGCCATCTACGCGCGTTGGCGGCGAAAGCCGGCTCTGCTGTTGATGGTGGGCAGCGCGGGCGCGATGACGGTCGGTTTCGGTCTGATGGCCGTGGCGCCGACGATCGCCGTGGCCGTCGTCGGGTCAGCCCTGGGCGGTGTCGGCAACGGCGGCGGCCTGATGGCCGCCAAGACGCTCCTGATCGAGTACACCCCGCTGCGCTGGATGGCGATGGTCACCACCCTGAATGAGTCGATCTCCCAGCTCGCCCCCGGGGTGGGGATCCTGATCGGCGGCGCGCTGACCGAGCTCACCAGCCCTCGTGTGGCTCTCGGCGTGGCTGCCGTGTCCACCTTCCTCTATGCCGTGGTCGCGTCCGTGCTGCTGCGACCCGCCCGGCTGGGCGCTCCTCCCGTGCGGTCGCGAACGAACGGCGGCGGTTTGTCCCCGGAGACCGCGGGCGCGATCGTTCCCATCGGGATGGAGAGTCGTGAGACCCTGGCTTAGTGGCGGCGATCACCAAGCGTCTCGGCTGCATCGACATCGGGTCCAACACGACCCGGCTGCTCGTCGCTGACCGCACCGACGGCCGGCTGACCTGGGTCCACCAGGAACGGACCTTCACGCGCATCGGCCAGGCGCTGCTCGCCGACGGGTGTCTCACGGCGGCCAAGGTGGACGAGGTCGTCGCGGTGGTGTGCGAGCAGCTTCGCAGCGCCCGGGCCCACGGCGTGAGCCAGGTGCGCCTGGTCGCCACCGCGGCTATTCGCCACGCCGCCAACGGCAACGAACTCGCCGACGCGGTCCAGGCCGCCACCGGCCAGCCGGTCGTGATTCTGTCCGACGAGGAAGAGGCGCGGCTGGCCTTTGTCGGGGTGGCCGGGACGCTCGAGCCATGGCCGGACGGGACCCTCGGCGTGGTTGACGTCGGCGGTGGGTCATCCGAGCTGGTCGTCGGAGAGTGTCCGGACCAGATCCAGTGGTGGGCTTCGCTGCCGCTGGGCTCGGCCGTTCTGACCAGCGCGGGCGCCTGCGGTGACCCGCCGACAGCGCAGGAGCTGGCCCGATCGCGGGAGCGGATCACCGCCGAGCTGGCCGGGCTCGAGGTCCCGAGGCCGACAGCGGCGGTTGCCGCCGGCGGGAGCGCCACATCCCTGGGCCGGCTGGTTGGCCCGGTCCTCGATGTCGGGACCTTGGGCCGGGCGCTG
>DASXLW010000154.1:0-32653 GCA_036496025.1 Streptosporangiaceae bacterium | reverse complement strand
CGCCTGAAGTGCCGGTTTCCCGGCGCTTCCTGCGTTCCGAGGTTCCCCCCGGTTGGTCACCGTTTCCGGTGGTGAGTGCATTTCTACGCCTTATCGGCCGCCCGGCACAAGAGTTTGCGGCCAGTATTCTCATGATTTTCTAGCTGTCCACACATCGTCCACAGAACCGACACGGTTATCCCCCGCATTGGTTGTTTCTCCACCGGCTCATCCACACATCGTCCACAGCTGAGGGCAGCCCGGGTCACCGCCCGGGATCGTTCTCCGCCATCCAGACGGCGACCTGGGCCCGCGACTTGAAGCCCAGCTTGGTCAGGATGTTCGCGACGTGCTTGGCCACCGTAGCCGTGCTGATGAACAGCTCCCCGGCGATGGCCCGGTTCGTCATGCCGCTGGACACCAGAGTGGCGATCTCGCGCTCGCGCGGAGTAAGCGTGCTCGGCGGCGCGACCGCGGCGCGACGGCCGACCATACCCGGGCCTTGGCCGATGCGGGGGGTGGTTGCCCTGACCGCGATCCCGGGGCGGGATCCGTTCCCGCCGGCCACCTCCGAGGGACCGGATCCGTTCGCGCCACCCCCGGCCTCGCGGCCGGAGCTACCCGCGGCCGCGCCTTCTCCGCTGCCAGGGCGGTTCGCGCCGAGCGCGAGCGCGACGGCCTCGTCGGCGCTCAGCCCCGCGCCCGCCGCCCACAGCCGGGCCACCGTGGGCTCGCCAAGATCGCGGCGGGCCGGGGCTAGGTAGCGCTCGATCCGCGCGCCGGGAATGGGCGGGAACCCCGCCGCCTCCCGCAGCGTCAAGGCCGCCGCGGTCAGCCTGACGGCCAGGTCGCTCCGGCCCAGGCCGACGGCGAGCGCGGCCATCCATTCCAGTCCGTGCGCCACCCCGGCCCGCGACCCGGTGGCCTGGCTGAGCCGAAGGCTCTCGGCCAGGTGGCTGCGGGCCACCTCGGCGTCGCCCTCGTCCATGGCCATCCGGCCGATGCCGGCCAGGCAGCGGGCGATCTCCGGGCGGGCGTCTATCTCCCGCAGGATGGGCAGCGCTTCCAGGTAGCAGCGGCGCGCGCCGCCCGGATCGCCGCGCATCCTGGCCAGCGAGCCGAGCCCGGCCAGGGTCCGAGCCGCGCCCCACTGCTGATCGATCCGCCGCATGACCTCCAGCGCGGCTTCACCGAGGCGCTGCGCCTCCCGCAGCCGGCCGTGGGCCGCGGCGAGGCCGGCCTGAATGCTGAGCGCGTAGCCCTCGTTCCACTCGTCGGGAATCGCCCGGCTGACGGCCAGAGCCTCGTCGAGGCGCTCGGCGGCCAGGTCCAGGCGTCCGGCGTGCAGGTCCGCCTCGGCGAGCAGGTTGAGTGCCGCGGCCACCCAGACCTGCGCTCCGGCCCGGCGGCACAGGTCCAGCCCCGCCTCGGCGTCCCGCACCGCTCCGGCCGGGTCGCTCGCCAGGACTACCTGCGCGCGGGCGACCAGGGCGGCGCCGTGTACGCCGGGGGAGAGGCCGGGGGCAGGGCCGGACGCGGGTTTCCCGGCGAGAAAACGATCGAACCACTCACTCCCGCGCACGAAGGCGCCGCGTGCGATCCAGTACGCGCCCAGGGCCGTGCAGAGCCGCAGCCCGGTTTCGGCCTCGCCGTTGGCCAGGCAGAACGCCAGCACCTGCTGCATGTTGTCCTGGTCGGCATCGCACCGGCGGAACACGTCGACGGTGGCCGACCAGGGAGCCGCGATCTGGACCATGCCGATCGCCGCCGCGTGCTCCAGATACCGCAGGATGTAGTCGCGCAGCCTGCGCTGCAGCGACGCGGTCTCGCCCGCGGCGTCCAGCCGCTCAGCCGCGTACTCGCGGATGGAATCGAGCAGCCGGTACCGGGTCTGGCCCAGCAGCTCGCCTTCCACGACCACCAGCGACTTGTCTACCAGCGTCGTGATCAGATCCAGCACGTCGCCGGGCAGGAGGTACTCCCCTGCCTCGGATGCCTCGTCGTCGGCGCAGATCTGCTCGGCCATCTCCAGTGACCAGCCGGCGAATACCGACAGCCGGCGCAGGAGCACCTGCTCCTTCCTGGTCAGCAGGGTGTGACTCCAGTCGATGGTGGCCCGCAGCGTGCGCTGCCTCGGCGGAGCAGTGCGGTCGCCGACGGCCAGCAGCCGGAAGCGATCGGTCAGCAGGGCCGCGATCTGCTCCACCGACAGCGCCCGGACCCGCGCGGCGGCCAGCTCGATCGCCAGCGGCACCCCGTCCAGCGCGCGGCACAGCCCGGTCACGACCCTGGCGTTCTGTGCGGTGAGCGCGAACCCCGGCCGGGCCGCGGCGGCCCGCTCGACGAACAGGCTGATCGCCTCGTAGCCGGATAGCTCCTCGGGAGCCTGCCCGGCGGCCTCCCGCGGCGGGACCGACAGCGGCTCTACCCGCCACACGGTCTCGGCGGGCACCCGGAGCGGCTCGCGGCTGGTGGCCATCACCCGCAACTCGGGCACGCCCGCCAGCAGCCGCTGGCACAGCCTCGCGCACGCATCCACCAGGTGCTCGCAGTTGTCGAGGGCCAGCAGCAGGCGCCGCGGGCGCAACGCCTCGATCAGCGTTTCGACCAGCGGGCGCCCGGTCTCCTCGGTCACCCCGATCGTGCCGGCCACGCGCGCGACCACCAGATCGGGCTGCCCGACATCGCCGAGCTCGACCAGCCACGCGCCGTCCGGAAAGGCGTCGGCGAGCATCGCGACCACGTGCAGGGCCAGACGTGTCTTTCCGATTCCCCCGACCCCGCACAGGGTCACCGCCCGGGTAGCGTCGAGAAAGCTCCGAAGCTCGTCTATATCGCGCTCGCGGCCGATGAACCTGTTCGGCTCGGCCGGCAGGTTGTGCCGAATTGTGGTTAACGCCATGGCCCTTAAATCTGGTGAGTTCCCACCGTTTGCCTTGATTCTGACATCCCGGGCCCCAGAACGTCATGAAGTTGGACGAAGGTCCCGAAACGCGTCACAAGGTAACGACATGCTCACCAGCGGCCATAGCCGGGCCGCGGACGGCTAGTAGCCGTACACGGGGATGATCACACCTCGGGCGATCGTGTGGAACCTGAGGTTGAACCCGGCCACCGCCGGCGAGATGTCGGAGTCCACGCCGAGGTCGTCGGTGTCGAGCGCGTGCACGGCGAACACGTAGCGGTGCGGTGGATCGCCTTCCGGCGGCGCGGCACCGCCGAAGTCCTTGGCCCCGTAATCGTTCCTCACCTGGAATGCCCCGGCCGGCAGGCCCTGCCCGCCGCTGCCGGCCGCTCCGGAGGGCAGTTCGGTGACCGAGGCCGGGATGCCGAGAACCACCCAGTGCCAGAATCCGGAACCCGTCGGAGCATCCGGGTCGAAGGCGGTGACCGCGAACCCCCGGGTCTCGGCCGGGAAACCCGACCAGCGCAGGTGCGGTGAACGATTCTCCCCGGACATTCCGAAGCTGTTGAATACCTGGGCGTTGCTCATCTGCTCGCCGTCAGCGACGTCGTCGCTTTCGACGGTGAACGACGGGACATCGGGATGGAAGTCATAGGGCAGCGGTGCCCGCTCTGGCATTTGTTCCTCCTGGAGCCGGGGTGCACGCCACGCGCGGGATCCGCGCAGGGCCAGCACAACGCTACCGGGCGCGGCCGCGGTGCCACCGGAGATCCGCTTTCACTCCCGTCGGCGTGCGAGGCAGCCTTTTTGGCCATACCGTTGTCGGCAGACGGGGTATCGGCGCGGGTGAGAAGACCGGCGGACCGGGGCGGCGGACGGGAGAGGTTGTGAGGCGCGGACGGCACCGCTGGGTGCGCCGCGCTGTGCTCGCCGCTGCGCTGATCGTGGTGGCGTTCGTCCCGGGCCAGGCACCCAGTACTCCCGCTTCGAGCTGTCCTTCCGCGCACTGCGGCGGCAATGTGGGTGCGGTGCTCTGGATCCGCCCGCTCCCCGGATCGTGGGTCGCGGCGACCAGCGTCCTCGGCACCGTCCCGGCGGCCCGGGCCGGCTCCGGGCAGGTGTACGCGGCCGCGGGCAAGTCCGTGGCCGCCGTCGGGTTCGGCATGACCGTGTACGCCTACCGCGCGCGCGACGGTCAGGCGCTGTGGACGGCCCAACTGTCCGGCTTCCCGGCCGGCTCCCAGATCGTGTCCGTCCGGGTCTGGCCCGGCGTCGTCACCGTCGGGGTGGCCCGCGCTCCGGGCGCCGCCCGCCGGCATCCGGCCCGCGCCTCCCGCCGGCACCCGGCCCGCGCCGCCCGCGGGCACGCCCCCCGCGGGCACGTCGCCCGCGCCTCCCGCCGGCACGCGACCGGCGCCGGATCGCCGCGCATGACCGAGAGCGCGCAGAGCGCCGTGGTGCTCCGCGCTGGTGACGGGCGGCAACTGCGATCTTTCCCGGCAGCGCCGTTCGGAGGAGCCATCGCTGCGAACTCCCAGGACACCGTCGTTATCGGGCCGACCTCGGTGACCAGCTACGACAACGCGACCGGCCAGGTGAACTGGATGCGCGCCACCGGCCGCACGACCCAGGCCTGGCAGCCGGCCGGCGACTACCTGTTCCTGGCCCGGGCGGCGGGCGGATCGCTGGGCTCCCAGCCGGTCACCGAGCTGCGGCGGATCAACCTGCGCACCGGGAGCGAGCAGGACATCCGCACCCGTGGCGGCGGGTTCACCGGCCGGCTCGGCGCGGCGCTGGACGGCGTGCTGTTGTTCTCTGGCGGGCAGGGCGTCACCGCGTACAGCGCGAGCAGCGGAATGCTGCTGTGGCAGCGAGCGGGCGCGGTGCCGGAGAGCGTGGACCTGGTCAGCGGGCTGTTCTACCTCACCGTGGGGAGCACGCTGACCGGCGTGCAGCCGTGGACCGGACAGGCCGAAGTCAGGGTGACCGGGGCGAACAGCTCCGGATCAGGCGGGATCTACGGCGTGCGGAACGGCGTAGCGCTCGGTCTGGACCAGGGCCCGGCCGGAGAGGCGTGGGGCTACGACGTGGCCGGCCAGCGGGTCATCTGGAGCACCCGGGTCCTGCCCTGGCCGCACTACTTCGTGGACCTGTCCGGTATCGGCGGCAGCACGGACCCGGGTAGCGACACGGTGATCCTCACCGCCTGCGCGCAGCGCATCCAGTCCGGCACGCAGCAGATCTGCCAGCGCCCTCAGCTCGTGCTCATCGACCGCTGAGCCACCGCCGAAGTCACGGGCCGCGGCGACGGGACGCTAGGGCAGCCACAGCCGGTACCGTGCGGCGGAGGCCTTCTTCCACACCGCCCGGGCCTGGCCCTGGAGCTGGCGCGCCCTGGTGACCTCAGCCTCGTACATGACGCCGTAAGCGAATGCGTTCTCGCCGGCCAGCGCGGCCCCTACGCCCAGGTCACGCAAGGACTGGCGAGTGATCACGGCATCCTGATGCTCGCCGAGCACCGACTGGAGATCTTTCATCCGCGCGCCGAACCGCCGCGCTTTCTTGCCGGCCACCGGGCGCAGCACCTCCGCGGCGTAGCGGGCGCGCTTGGCCGCCTTGCGAGCCTCGTGCAGGGCGACGTCGAGATCGGCGCCGGGCGCGGCCTGGCGGGCCCGGCGCATCCGCGTGCGCACCCGGCGGTAGGCCCGCGCCACCGCCTTCGGCAGCTCGTCGCCCGCGGGCTGCCTGGCCGCGGCGGTCAGCGGCGGATCGTTCACCAGCCGCTCCAGCTCATCGAGCAGCGTGACGTACCGCTCCGAATCCAGGGCTTCCAGCACGGCCTGCCGGGTGGCGGCCCGCCGCGGCGCGAAATGCGCCTGGACGCGCGCGGCCACCGGCCCCATCACGAGCTCGGCCGGCGTCTGCTGCACCAGTTCTTCCAGGCGCTCGGCGAGGATCTCGGCGTCTCGCGACTCGCCGAGCACGCCGCCGAGCCAGCGCAGCTCGTCCCGTAGCTGCCGGGTGGCCGACGACGGCACGATCGCGCCGAACGACTGCAGCGTGCTGCGCAGCCGCCGGGCGGCGATCCGCATCTGGTGCACCGAGTCGGGCTCGTCCCGCCGGACCAGCGGATCGTACGCCTTCAGCGCGTGGGACTGGCGGCGCAGGTAGGCCAGCAGCACCGCCGCCGAGGAAGACTTCGGGCCCAGCCGGCCCGCGGGAGCGGGCCGGGGCAGGCGGTCGGCCAGCGCCCGTTCGAGCTTCGCCGAGTGCTCCGCGCGGCGCAGCCCGCCGCGGCGCAGCCGCCGGTCGGCCGCTTCGAGCAGGCGCATATCCCCGCCGGTCAGCTCGATCTCCGCCTCCTGCCATCCGGAGATCGTGGTGGACGCGCCGAGAGATTGCGCCGACACGTCGTCGGCGACCACCTCGGCCAGCGATGCCCCCGCCTCGTCTTGCAGCAGCGTGCGGCGCCGCACGGTCGTGATGTGCGCGACGGGCTGCAACGGCTCGCCGCGGGTGAACGCGCGCACCAGCCTGGTCAGCTCGGCGGGAACCGCCGAACCCCGCTCTCCCAGCGGCAGCCAGAGCTCATCGCGGGAATCGCCGCCCGCCGGCAGCTTCAGGGTCCAGCCCGCGTCGGCTCCGCCGCGGCGCCGCCGCAGCGTGAGGCCGCTGCGAATGAGCCGCAGGTCGCTGGTGTCGTAGTACTCGGCCTCCAGCGTTTCTTCCTCAGGGCGGGATACCGATCCGACCTGCGGCAGATCCTCCAGCGGAGGCAACGTCAGGACGGCCGAATCGGCCTGGTACTTGCGCTCTGTCTCGCGATGCTCGCTAACCACTGCATGACCCTAACCGAGAGACCGCCTGACCAGATCCTCCTGATCGTGTCCGGTGCTCTTACCCGGTCGCCGCGATGACTAACAGGCCGCGGGCTGGGCAGCATCCGGTGGTACAGCAGGCGGAGGTTGGACATGAGTTCTGTGCAGACGCGCGACAAGTCCCGTGATCCGGGAGATCCGCGCGACGAGTCCAAGGCCGAACGCGACGATCGCAACCTGGCTGAACTGCTCCAGGAGCTTCGGGTGGCCGGCCTGGGCGTCCAGGTGCTGTTCGGCTTCCTGCTCTCGCTCCCGTTCACTAACAAATTCTCGAACCTCAGCCACGGCCAGCGCCAGCTCTACATCGCCACCCTGGTGCTGGCGGCGGTGGCGACGGTGCTGCTGCTCGGGCCCGTGGCCTACCACCGCATGGTCTTCCGGCAGCGGCAGAAGGAACGTCTCGTCCGGACCGCGAACATCATGGCGATCGGCGGGCTGGTGGCCGTGGCGCTGGCCGTCAGTGCCGCCATCCTGCTCGTCACCGGGTACGTCGATCACGGGCTGCCTTCGGTACTCATCACCGCGTTCACGGTCTGCCTGTTCGCCGGACTGTGGTTCGCGCTGCCGCTGGCCCGCCGGGAGAAGGAGAAGAGGTAGCCACGCGCGCGCTTGGACCTGGCACCGGCGGGTAGCAGGGGGCGCCGGGACGGGGTAGGGGACGCCGATGAACCCCATCGAGCGCGGACTGCGCCGGTTCGACCGCGCCCAGCAGCGCCACACAGCGTGACGGTGTACGCGGCGGAGATCAACGTGGTGCTGGCGCGGCACCTGTGGCCGCGCTCGATCATCCAGCCGCCGCTGACCGAGGCGGACCGGTCCTCGATGGCCCTGCAGGCCCTGCAGAACCAGCGCCGCGAAGAGCAGAACGTGACGGTGTCGTTCAACGACCGGCCGCGCCGCGAGCGGGCCGATCCGCAAACCCCGCGGACACCCGCCCAGATCTCGCCTCCGGCCGACTCCGCCGGGCCGCCCGCCCACGGGTCGTGATCCCACGGTCTGTTTGCCCGCGGCCGCGGCGGGAAGTGCAGGTAGGCCGGGGCGCCACCGGATTTCACCCGCGGCGTCCTTGGGGTGCCGGCTGCTGGCCGGGACCGGAGTGCATAAGATCCCTGATTTTCCCGAACGGCGCTGCTCACAGCCCTGCGCCCAGCCCCGGGCTCGATCGGTGCTTACGGCCGCCCGGCAGCCAGTATTGTCTAGCCAGCGTGGCCGGGTGGCCGGCCGGATCCACCCCGGCCGGGTACGGTCCGGGATACGGAGACGAGGGAGATGGTCGTGGCGGTTTCCGCAGGCTCAGCGGCGGAACTGCACTCTGCCTGGCTCGTGGACCCGGAGACGCTGCTGCTGGTCGAGGACGATCCCGCGGACATGGTCCTGGTGGAAGAACTGCTCGCCGACAGCGGCGTCCGCACCACCCTGGTGTGGGCGCGCACGCTGGCCGAGGCCAAGGAGCGGCTGCGCCGCGACGGCGTCCCCGGCTGCATCCTGCTGGACCTGCACCTGCCCGACGCCCGCGGGCTGGAAGTCGTCTCGCAGGTACTGGCCGTGGCCCCGGCGGCGCCGATCGTCGTGCTGACCGGCCTGGCCGAGGAAAACGCCGGGCTCGCGGCGGTCGCGGCCGGGGCGCAGGACTACCTGATCAAGGGCCAGGCGGCGCCGCACGCCTTCGGCCGGGCGATCCGCTACGCGGCCCAGCGCAAGCAGGTTGCCCAGGCGACCGCCGCGCTGCAGGTCAGCGAGGTGCGGGCCGAGGAGAACGCGCGACTGGAGCGCGGGCTGCTGCCCACCCCGCTGCTGCGCACCGACGCGATGGAGGTCGTGGCCCGGTACCGGCCAGGACGCGAGCAGTCGCTGCTCGGCGGCGACTTCTACGACGTGGTCGAGGCTCCCGACGGCACCGTACACGCCATGGTCGGCGACGTCGCCGGGCACGGTCCCGCCGAGGCGGCCACGGGGGTTTGCCTGCGGGTGGCCTGGCGGTCGCTGGTCCTGGCCGGAACCCCCACGCCGGCGCTGATCAGCCTGCTCGAGCAGATGCTCGTGGCCGAGCGGGAAGGCGACCGCGTCTTCGCCACGCTCAGCTACCTGGCCTTCACGCCTGACCGCCGCCGGGTGCGGATCCTGCGGGCCGGTCATCCCGGCGTGCTGCGGCGCGTGGGCGGCCGCGTTGACCTGGTCGAGGGCGAGGTCGGGCCGGCGCTGGGCCTGGTGACCGGTCACGGCTGGCAGGACGAGGAGATGCCGCTCCCCCCGGGAGCGAGCGTGATGCTGTTCACCGACGGCCTGTTCGAGGGGCGTACCGGGCCGGGCAGCGAGCGGCTGGGCGAGGAGGGCCTGCTGGCCATGGCGCGGGAGCTGGGCGACAGGCCGGCGGCCGCGTTCGTGGACGGCCTGATCGAGCAGATCGAGACCGCGACGGCGCCATACGGCGGCCTGGCTGACGATGTCGCCGTCGTGCACCTGCGCTGGCGGCCAAGCGCGACCGCCATGGCGAGCGCGTGACCACGCCCGAGCGATCCACTCGCCCGTCCGGCCGGCCGGGGCTGAAGGCCCGACGGCGCACGCTCACGGCCCGGCGTCCCGCCGGCCCGCCGGGCCGCCCCGTGCTCAGCGTGCAAGGCTGGTTCCGGGTGGTTTTCGTAGTGCTCGCGGTGCTGGCGGTGGCCGCGGTCGTGGCCGCGGTCAGCCTGCTCGCAGCCGGCCGGCAGGCGTCCCGTGACCTGGAGAACGACATCCTGCCCGCCCAGGCCCAGGCCTACCGCCTGCAGGGCGCGCTGCTGGACCAGGAGACGGGGGTCCGGGGCTTCGGGATCACCGGCAGGCGGGATTTCCTCCAGCCGTATACGGCCGGGCTGGCGACCGAGGCGGCCGCGGCCGCGCGACTGCGCCAGCTGATCGGCGACGACCCGCAGCAGGCCGCCGACCTGACCCGGCTGCGGGCGGCGGCGGAATCCTGGCGCCGGTCCTACGCGCGCCCGCTGATCGCCCGGGCCAGTCACGGCCCGCTGGGCGGCAAGGACCTGACCCTGCTGGACCAGAGCAAGCGGTCCTTCGACCACCTGCGGGTGCTGTCCGCCGCGCAGAACGCGCACCTGGCGACCGCCGCGGCACGAGACAGCGCCCGCGTGCGTCGCATCCGCAGCATCGACAACTGGGTCCTCGCCCTCGTCGTGGCCGCGTTCGTGCTGGCCGCCGCGGCGCTGATGCTGATCCTGCGCCGTGCCGTGGTCCAGCCGCTGGGCCGGCTTCGGGACGCCACCCGGCAGGTGGTGGACGGCGACTTCGAGCATCGCATCGAGGTGACGGGCCCGGCCGACCTGCGGGCGGTGGCCTCCGACGTCGAGGCGATGCGTAGCGAGCTGGTGGCGGCCCTGGAAGAGGCCCGGGCCTCCCAGGCGGAGCTGCTGCGCTCCAATGCCGAGCTTGAGCAGTTCGCGTATGTGGCCTCGCACGACCTGCAGGAGCCGCTGCGCAAGGTGGCCTCGTTCTGCCAGCTGCTGGAGAAGCGCTACGGCGACCAGCTCGACGAGCGCGGCCGGCAGTACATCGACTTCGCCGTGGACGGGGCGAAGCGGCTGCAGATCCTGATCAATGACCTGCTGACGTTCTCCCGCGTGGGCCGGGCCGATCAGGCCCGGGTCCGGCTGACGCTCGACGCGCCGCTGGATACCGCGATCACGGCGCTGCAGGCCGCCATCGAGGAGTCCGGCGCGGTCATCGAGCGTCCCGGTCCGCTGCCCGAGGTGCCGGGCGACGCCACGCTGCTGGCCATGCTCTGGCAGAACCTCATCGGCAACGGGATCAAGTTCCGCGCGCCGGACCGGAGCCCGCGGATTCGGATCACTGCCTCCGAGCCGTCGGAAGACATGTGGCAGTTCTGCGTCGAGGACAACGGCATCGGGATCCCGCACGAGTTCGCGGATAAGATATTCGTCATCTTCCAGCGGCTGCACGCCCGGGATGCGTATCCGGGGACGGGGATCGGCCTGGCGATCTGCAAGCGCATCGTCGAGCATCA
This sequence comes from Streptosporangiaceae bacterium, assembly GCA_036496025.1. GTDB lineage: Bacteria > Actinomycetota > Actinomycetes > Streptosporangiales > Streptosporangiaceae > PALSA-505. The sequence continues at coordinate 21,873 of DASXLW010000154.1, read as the reverse complement.
CGGCGGCCAGATCCATCTCGATCCCGGCTACACCGGGGGAACCCGGATCTGCTTCACCCTGCCCCGGATCGGTCCGGCCGAGCCGGACCGGGCGGGAGAGAACTCAGACACCTCAAGCGCCAGCACCGAAGGGATCCGCGCATGACCACCCCGCTGCAGCCCATCGAGGTCCTGCTCGTCGAGGACGACCCCGGCGACGAGCTGATGACCCGTGAGGCGTTCGAGGAGAACCGGATAGGAAACCGGCTGCACGTGGCGCGCGACGGCGAGGAAGCGCTGGACTTTCTCTACCAGCGCGGCGACCACGCCCAGGCTCCCCGGGTGGACCTGATCCTGCTCGACCTCAACCTGCCCAAGTACGACGGGCGCCAGGTCCTGGAGCAGATCAGGTCCGATCCCGAGCTCACCCACACGCCGGTGGTGATCTTGACCACGTCCTCCTCCGAGGAGGACATCATGCGCAGCTACAAGCTGCACGCCAACGCGTTCGTGACCAAGCCGGTCGACGTCAACCGGTTCATCGCCGCGGTCCGGCAGATCGACGACTTCTTCGTGACCGTCGTGCGGCTGCCGCGGCCCTGAGCGTGACGAAGCTGCCCCCGGCCGGCGCGGCCGGGGGCAGCTTCGCGGTTGGCTGCGGTCAGGCCAGGGCTGCCACCAGGTCTCCGGCCGGTTCCGGCTCCGGCTCCCGCTCGGGTTCGTCGGCTTGCGCGACCGCGGCACTGGACGGCAGGCAACGCTCGTAGGCGGCCGCGGTCTCCCGGGCGATGCGATCCCAGGAGTACCTGGCGCCGGCCCGGTCGGCGGCGGCGATCCCGAACGCCTCCAGCCGCATCGGGGCGGCGAGCAGGCGGCGCACCCGCTGGGCGAGCAGACCGGGTCGGCCGGGTGCCACCAGCAGGCCCGTGGTCTCGTCCAGCACGGCGTCCCGGTTGCTGCCCACCGCTGACACGGCCACCGGGGTGCCGCAGGCCATCGCCGCGAGCGTGATCACGCCGTGCGGGTCATACGGCGCCGCGCTCACCAGCAGATCCGCGGAACGAAGCAGCGCCGGCAGGTCAGCCGGGCTGACCTCGCCGGTGAACGACAGCCGAGTGTGCACTCCCAGGCTCCGGGCCAGCCGCATGAGATCGCGGTAGACCTTCTGGTTGCGCAGCTGCATCCGCGGCGGGCCGCCGGCGATCATCAGGTCGGCCTCAGGCACGCCGGACAGCATGCGCACCAGGACCTCCAGGCCCTGGCCGCCGGCCAGCGGCGCCACCGCGAGCAGCCGTGGCCGCGGTCCGCGGTCGGCAACCGGGCCGTCGGGCGAGAACCGGTCGGTATCCACGCCGGCCGGCACCACCGTGAGAGCGGCCCTGGGCACTCCCATCCGGATGAATTCGGACGCCTGGGCCGAGGTACTGGCCAAGACGGCGTCGGCGCTGCGGGCGATGCAGGTCTCCAGGCGAATCCGCGCGGCGCCGCCGGCCACAGGCATCCGGTGACGCTGTTCGGTGACGGCGAGCGAGCCGAAGGACGCCGCGACGCGGACGTCCCGCTCACGCGCGGCGGCCAGGGCGGCCAGCCCGCTGGTCCAGGAGTGGGCGTGGACGACATCGGGGCGGGCCCGGTTCCAGCGCCCGGCCAGCTTGTCCCCGAACTCGCTGACGTGCTTGGTGAGTTTGTCCTCGCTCAACGGTGTCGGCGGACCCGCGGTCAGATGCTCGACCGTTACCCCGCGCGCCAGGATGGCGCTGCCGGGAAGATCACGCGAGTCTTTGCGGGCGTAGATCGTGGTGCGGTGGCCCTGCTCAGCCAGCGCCCGGGCCAGCGAGGTCATCGCCGCGGCCTGGGCTCCGGTGCTGGCGCCCGGTGCGGTGCTAAGCGGGCTGCCGTGCTGTGCGACGAGGGCGATCCTCATCACATTGCCTCCTCAGTGCTAGCCGGCTCGGCGTAACCAGGAGGGCGTGAGGAGCCTGTCGGCTCATCCGGTGGCCTCATGCAAAAAGGCACACCCTCCGTTACGCCATAGCGGCGTAAGGGGTGTGCCTGCGTCATAAGCACCCGTTGCGACCACCATAGCGGGTGCCGCCCGGCTACTCAAGCCGAAGCCCGCTTCCGGCCCGGTCTTCGCGGCTTGAGAGGGCGCATCGTTGCTGGTGGCAGCAGTCAGGACCGTTGTTCTGCGCAAAAAGCACAGCGTGGCGGCAGATGACTGCCGCCACGCTGTTGGTTAACGCGTGATTATCGCGAATTCGGTCCTGAGGACCGGTTGCGCCCCGCTACCACCTGTACCAGCGACGACGCCTCGACCCCGCCCCTTCGGCGGCATGGACGAAGAAGCCGACCAGCCAGATGATCAGCACCACGAGCGCCACCCACCACAGGATGTGAATGGCGAAGCCCAGACCGCCCAACAGGAGAGCGAGCAGGAGGACCGCCAGGATGAGCAACATCGCAAGCTCCTTTCGCTTGTGCGCTGTCTCTACTGCCCGTCCGGCGAAAGTTAAACAACCGGTAATCCCGGCCTGCGCACTGGCTGGTCAGAGCCCCGAACGGCGCATGTGCAACCGGACGGTGGTGCCGGCCTGCCCGGACCTCAGTTCCACCAGGTCGCACACCTGATTCACCAGCCACAGGCCGTGACCGGGCTCGGCCGCGGGCCGGCGCCTGCGCCCGGCCAGCGGATCGGTGATCCAGCCCGCATCCTCCACCTGGCACAGGATCTCGAGCCGGGTGTGCCAGACGCGTACCGTGCCGCCACCGCTGGTGTGCCGCAGGGTGTTGGCGGCCAGCTCGCTGGCGGCCAGGACCAGGCTGGCGGTGCGGTCGTCGGACAGCCCGTTGCGCCCGGCGTAGTCCTCCACCAGCCGCCGCATCGGCCGCAGGTCGCTGAGGTAGCTGATGACCTCCGCGCCAGCCGGCGGAGCCGGCAGCGGGCCCTCGAAGGCGAGCGCCCTGCCGTCCGCGCCGACGTAGCTGGCGCTGGCCTGCTCGCGCCCGTCGGTGAGTATCTCGGGGTGGGTGCGCCGGACCGTGCCGGTGACCGAGTCTGCCAGCCCGTCGGCGGCATACAGGCACAAGATGGTCGCCGCGGCGCCGGCGAAGGCGAAGTTGATCAGAGCCTCATGCCTGCCGACCTCGTATCGCTCCTCGGCCGAACGTCCCGGCCAGACCGGCTCCTCGATGAAACGGATCCGCCGCCCGGGATGCTCTTCGATGAATGACCTGACCGCCGGGATGATTCGCGCCGGATTGCGGCCTGTCTCGGCCATGTCGGCGTAGGCCACATACCGGGAGTCCTGGCGCAGCTGCTCGCCCACCAGGCGTCCTTTGCTTCCCGGGACGGCGATGAGGACCGGCTCGGACCTGGTCAGCCCGTCGTGGGCGAAACTCGCGACGCACGCCAGAAATTCGCGCTGATCACGATAGAACAGCGCGTGATGGCTCAAGCCATCACCAGCCGCCGCCACCACCCCCCTCGTTCATCATCGGTCCTCGGCTCGCTCATTCCGCAGGTCGGCACGCCGCACGGCCCGGCTTCACGGCCGGCAGACAACCACTCCCGAAGCTAGGTTCCCGCAGAATCGGCAGTCATGCGCCCGGGATGCGCCCACAATGGGTACTCATACCATTGAGGCCGCTAATCTTCCTGCTTTGACCGACACCCCGGGAGCGTGAGTTGGAAGGACTTGAGCTCTCGTCTGAGCACCGAGGCGACAGCCTGATCGTCGTGATCCGCGGAGATCTTGATGTCGTGACGGGGCGTGAGTTCGACGAGTACCTGACGGTGGCCCGGCGGGACCACGACCGCATAGTGCTCGACCTGAGCGCCGTTGACTTCATGGACACCAGCGCGCTGGCCGTCATCGTCGGCCACTGGAAGGGCCTGGTGGCCGCGGGCGGCACGCTCGCTCTCGCGGGCCCGAGGTATCGCTATACCAAGTCACTGTGGATCACCGGGCTGGCTGACCGGCTTCCGCTCTATGACACCGTGGACAAGGCGGTAGCCGCCGGGCAGGGCGACGCGGATGCCGAGTCCGGGCCCGGGGGCAAGCGCGACGCGGTTCCGGCCCGGCCCCGCCCGCGGCGCAAACAGTCATCGGCCTGAGAGGGATGACGGTGCCCGGTTCGGATCTGGCGCGCGAGACCGCCGAACTGCTGAGCGTCGCGCGGGCCTCCGAGCCGCGGTCGCTGAACCAGTTGGTGGTTCTGGCCACGCGTCAGGTGCGAGCCTGCTCCGGGGCCACGGCGGGCATCTGGCGGGCCGGAGAGCTGGTGGCGCTGGTAGCCAGCCATCCCGATCTCCCTGAACTGGCCGACGTGCAGCTCAGCTCGGGCCGCGGGCCGGTGCTCGAGGCCCTGGCCGGCGGCGGGCCGGTGGTTTGCCCCGACACGCTGGACGAGCCCCGCTGGCCGGAGTACGCGGCCGCGGCGCTGCGCCGCGGGATACGCTGCTCGTTCACCCTCGCCTCCCGGCCCGGCCCCGAGGCCGTCACGCTGTCGCTGTACGGCACCCGGCCCCGGCTGCTCCAGTCGGGGCAGCTCGAGCTGGCCGAGCTGTTCATGGCCTTCGGCGACACGGTCGTGGGCAACGCGGCCGACTACGGCGACGCCCAGCGGACCGCGCGGCAACTGCAGGCCGCGGCCGACTCGCGGTCGGTCGTGGACCAGGCGAAGGGCATGCTGATGCAGGCATCCGGCTGTACGGCCGATGAGGCCCTGCAGTGGCTGCGGCGGGCCTCGCAGGAACGTAACGTGAGAGTGGCCGATCTCGCCCAGGCGGTCGTTGAGTCCGGTGGGACCAACGGCTTGAAGTCATCGCCGGCCAGGTGATCGTCCGAACACCCATCCGGGCCCGCGCGGATAGGCTTGCTGATCGTGGGGGCTCCGCGAGTTGGCCCGCCGGCCGGCGGGCAGAGCCCCAGGCGTTGCGAGACAAGGTCGTGATGGAGCACCCCTCAAGTCCGGTAGTTCCGGAAGGCGAAATCGCCGCCCTGAGAGCGCGGGGTGAAGCGCTCCGCCAGGCCGCCACGCTCAAGGGAGCGCAGCTGCGGCCGCTGTTCGAGGCTGCGCTCACCGAGCTTGATGCGGCGCTCGACGCGCTGGACACGGCGACTGATGCCCGGCCCGGAGACGAGAAGAGCGCCTCCGCGGGCGCGGCCCACGCCGAGCGGCGGTTCCTGCACGCGGTGTTTCAGCAGGCGCCTGTGCCGTTGTTCCTGCTCAGCCTGGACGGCACGGTCCGGCGGGTCAACGGGGCGGCCGGCGCCCTGCTCGGGTCGGGTCCCGGCTACGCGACCGGCAAGCTGTTCACGGCGTTCGTGGATCTGCCGTCCCGGGCCGCGGCTGCGACCCAGCTCGCGGCCACCGTCCGCACCGGCGATACCCAGCAGCTGCGCTGTCGCCTGCTCGCGGCGAAGGGTGAGGTCGACTGCACCCTCACCATGCGGCCGGTGCGCAGCCGGGGAGACGCGGACCAGCTGATCGTGGCCGCCGGGCCGCGCGGGCCGGTTCCCGGCCAGGCCGCGCGCGCGCAGCCGGAATCCGTGCCGGACGGCGATCAGGACGCGGCCGCGATCCAGGCGCTGACCAGGCGGCTTGATCTGGTGATCGCGGCGACCAGGATTCTGCTGGAGAACGTCACCTACAGCGAGCAGGTGGCGATGCGGCAGTACGCACGACTGCTGTCCAGGGAGCTGAGCGCCTGGGTCATCATCGACATCGACCGGGGTCAGGGGCTGCGCCGGCAGATGGTGTCCGGGCCAGGCGGCCAGCGAGCCGAGGAGGAACTGGCCAGGACCACCGCCGCGGTCGATCCGCAGCCAGGCTCGGTCCCGCTGGAGGTGCATGAGTCGGGCAGCGGGCTGCTGGTGGCGCACGCCGAGGATGCCGGCGCGCTGGGGAAGGGGCCCGACGGCGTCCCGCTGCTGATGATTCTCGGCGCAACGTCGCTGCTGTGCGTTCCGCTGTCCGACGGGGAGCGCAGCTACGGCGTGCTGACCCTGGCCAGGCAGGCGGGCCAGGGGCCCTTCGTCATGGCCGATGTCGGCCTGGTCGAGGAGCTGGGCGAGCAACTGGCCCTGGCGATCAGGATCGACAGGCTGTTCCGGCGCCGCAGCGACGTGGCTGACGCGCTGCAGGCCAGCTTGCTGCCCAGGCAGGTCAGGCAGATTCCCGGCGCCGAGATCGCGGCCGCCCACATCCCCGCCACGTCCGACGCCGAAGTCGGCGGGGATTTCTACGACGTCTACCCGGCCCGTCACGGCTGGGGGATCGCCGTCGGGGACGTGTGCGGCAAGGGCGAAGACGCCGCGGCCGTCACCGCGGCTGCTCGGCACTCGATCCGGGCGTTCGCGCACATGGATGCCGCCCCGGCGGCCGTGCTCCGGGGCACGAACGAGATCATGCTGGCCGAGGAGTTCGGCGGCCGGTTCGTCACCGCGACCGTCGCCTACCTGGAATGGCGAGACCACGCGCTGCACGTCTCGGTGGGCAGCGCGGGGCACCCGGCGATCCTGTTGATCAGGCCTGACGGGCGCGTCCGGACGCTGCAGGGCGGGGGATTCCCGCTCGGGATCTTCCCCGACGCCGAGCCCGCGGTCCAGCAGCTCACCATCGAACCCGGAGATGTGCTGTTCCTGTACACCGACGGGCTGACCAGCGCGTGCGGCCCGGACATGAGCTCTTTCGAGGACCGGCTCGTCGACGAGCTGGCCGCGCTGGCCGGACAGGCGCCCGCCGCACTGGTGTCCCGGGTCCAGGAAGTGGTCACGGAGTTCTGCCGGAACGTGCTCCGCGATGACCTGACCATGCTGGCCATTCAGGCCGGCCAGCCCGGCACCTGACCGCAGAGCCTGCTCCTAGGCCAGCACCGACCGCGCCGCTCCGAAGCCGGCCGGGACGACGAGAACCGGGCAGGGCGCCTTGCGCAGCACGTACTGACTCACCGTGCCCAGCAGCATGGACGTGCTTCCGCGGGTAGGCAGGACGATGAGCTGGGCATTGACCTTGTTCGCCGTCTCGACGATCTTCCGGCCGGCCAGGCCGAGGATCGCGCGGACCTCCACCCTGTCGGCCTGTTCACCCAGCACGTCGCGCACCGACTGGCGCAAGCTCATCTCGGTGTCGATCCGCTCGTCTTCGGCCGTGCGCGGGCTGAACAGCGGCCGCGCCGCAGGCGCGCCCAGGGTTGCCTCGCCCCTGTAGGCCTGCACCGCGATGAGCGGTGCGCCGCGATACCGCGCCTCCCGCGCCGCCAGGGCGATCGCCGCCCGCGATGCGCCCGAGCCGTCCACCCCCACCACCACGGCCTTCGCCCCGGGCGCACCTCCGTCAGTGCCCGGCTGGCTGCCGTCCGGCAGACTCGCGGCCGCCCCGGGTCCAGCTGGCTGCGACATGACTCCCCTCCCCCTCTCGACGTGGCACGTGCCCTCACCGTCCCGGTCAGGATGCGGCTTCGACTGCCCCGAACGAATGTGGCCAAACGCACCCGGCGTGTTCCGCGGGGTGTTCGAGGCCTGCTCGAACGGGTAGATGAGCGGCAACCGGCGACCGGGAGCCTGCTGCGCGACCGCCGGTGAGCGGAGGGAGTGGATCAATGACGTCGCCGAGCGATGCCGATCAGCCGGCCGGGACCGTCCAGGAGACCGGGGAAGCCCGCCGGACCGGATCGGTCCCGCAGACCGCGGCCGCCCAGCAGGCGGCCGGACCGGCACGGCACCGGGCGCTGCGTCGCACCCGGATGGGCGGGGTGTGGGTCGGGCTCGCGCTGTCGGCCGTCGTCCTGCTCCTGCTGCTCATCTTCATCCTGGAGAACGGGCGACGCGTGGACATCGCCTACTTCGGCGCGCACGGCCATCTGCCTCTCGGCGTGGCCCTGCTGCTGGCCGCGGTGGCCGGGGCGTTGCTAGTGGTCATCCCCGGCACGGTGCGGATCGTGCAGCTGCGGAGGACCGCGCGGCGGCACCATACTGCCGCCCAGCAGGCTGCCGCCCAGCAGGCGAGCCCCGCGCCTCCGGCCACCAGGGATCAGCCGCCATCCGGCGGCGCGCCGTAGCGGCCCCGCCGGCTGCTCGCTCCGAATCTAGCCGAGGTCATCCGGGTCCCGCTCGCCCGGAGTCATCGCGGAGTGGACCGTCGGATCGGGCTCGATGCTGGGGCTGGTCGGCAGGTCGGGCTCGGGCGCTTCGATGGCGGGGTTGGTGACGACGTAAGGCGGATAGGTGGTTTCCTGCGTTTCCACGATCGTGCCGTTGCGCGACCTTCGGGTGTGCCGCTGCACCATCCGGCGGTTGAGCCAGGCGCGGCTGCGGCGCGGCAGGAGCAAGGCCGCGAGCCCGGTGAGCATCAACACGACACCGGCGATGTGCAGGTTGAAGACCGAGGTGTTCGCCGTGACGGCGAACGTCAGTATCGCGCCGATGGCCAGCAAGGTGAGTCCAGTGCCGGTTCTCATGGTCGCCCCTTTATGGTGATTTCATGCCGCCCGGCGGCGGCCGGTAACTCCGACCTCAGGGCGCCGGGCAGGCGGGGAACGTCTTCGCGTTCGCCCTCGTCTTCGCCTGCGGCGAGGCAGCGCCGGAGGTAGGCGAGAGCGCGAGCCAGCAGCCGTGACACGTGCATCTGGGAGATGCCGAGCCGTTCCCCGATCTCGGCCTGGGTCAGGTTGCCGTAGAAGCGAAGCAGCAGGATGCGCTGTTCGCGGGCCGGCAGCTCCTTCCAGTGCGCGGTCACGGCCTCCATGTCGACCGTGTGCTCGACCTCATCGTCTTCGGCGCCGAGTACGTCGGCGAGCTCGCTGCTGTCATCGCGTTCGGACAGCGGCGCGTCGAGCGAGTAGACGTGGAATATCACGTCCGCGCGGCGGGCTTCGAGCAGTTCGCGCTCGGTGACAGCCAGGTAGCGCGCGAGCTCGGGGTCCGACGGGTCGCGGCCCAGCCGCTGGGTGAGCACCTCCGTCGCCGCCCTGGTCTCCAGCAGCAGCTCCTGGGCGGCCCGGCGGACATGCACCTGCCAGCGCTTGTCGCGGAAGTGCCGCTTGATCTCGCCCGTGATGCACGGCTGTGCGTAGGCCGAGAGGTTGGTGCCCACCTCAGGGTTGAAGTTGTTGATCGCCTTGAGCAAGCCGACGTACCCGACCTGCATCAGGTCCTCGGTCGGTTCGGGGCTGTCCATGTACCGGCGGACGCACGACCGCACCAGCTTCTTGTAGCGGCCCACCAGGACATCACACGCCGCTGCGCGGCGCGGGCTCTGCTGCGGCAGCGCGCGCATGACCCTGAGCAACTCGAGGTCGTCGAGCTGGTCAAGCGGTTCCGCCGCGTGCAGCGAGGTCACCTGCGTTGCCGTTGTCCCCATTGCCATCTCCTGCTACCGCCGGTCGTGGTCACTGACGCGGCAGTCGTGCCCGCTGTCAGGGAAATAAACATGCAATGTCGCGCGGTACCGGCCAGCGCAGGTGACGGGCCCGAAGCCGGGGACGAATCGTCAGGCGATCCGCTACCCGCCCCGGGCGGACACGCGGCCAACCCCGGCCGCGCGGCAGGAAGACGCGGTCCAGAGCGGTGGCGGGAATGCCCGCGACTGGGTCCGGGCGCGAGCCACGGCCGCTCGGGTGCAGCTCACCGCGGCGCGGCCATGACCCAGGATGAACGGCACGCTGATCAGCACCCCGGCCATGGCCGGGATGACCGCGATCGCGGCCACGCGGCGGGTGATCCCCCCCACCCTGCGGCCGAAGGCGGACACCACCCAGCGCAGCGGCCCGCGCCTTATCCGTTCCGCTCGCGGCATCTCTTCGCCCTGGGTGAGCCGGGTGAACATCGTGAACCTGGCCACCAGGCGCGGATCGGAGCGGCGCAGGGCCCGGCGTATCTCGGTCAGTATTCGATGCTGGCGTCGGGTGGTGATGATCATCGGCCGTTTTCTCTCACCCGGCCTCGCTACCCGAGCGCGCGGGATTCATCCGATTGCTGGCGATTTCGATCCAGGCTATACGAGTAACTCACCGCTTCGTGGGCAGGCGAAGGGCTGCGATCCCGTGCAGACCCGGAGTCTGGGAAGGTCCGAGGTGAAGATGCAGACGTCGGTGATGAGTTACCCGCAGCAGGGTGGCTGGGAAGCGCGGGGAGCCTGCAAGCACAGCGACCCCGAGCTGTTCTTCCCGGTCGCGGCGCGCGGTCCCGCGCTCCGGCAACTGGCCAGCGCCAAGAAGGTGTGCGAACGCTGCCCGGTTCGCGTCCAGTGCCTGGAATACGCGCTGCAGAGCGGTCAGAGCTTCGGCGTGTGGGGCGGGGCCAGCGAGGAGGAGCGGCGCCTGATGCGCCGTCGCCAGCTCCGCCGGCGCCGGGCGGCCGCGCTGGCCGGCTAGCCGCGGGACGCAAGCATGGAGCGCCGCACCGGGGGCCTGGTTCGGCGGCACGCTGGCCTGGCTCGCCCGGCTGGCGCTGCACGTTATCGGGCTACTCGGTAACAGGAACCGTTTCCCGACCCTGTTTAATCTTTCCTGGCGATACCTCACCTGGCTCACGGCGGCGGTCTCATCGTCGGCGACGATCCACCGAGGAGGGTTAACCAGGATGACGTGCCCGGACTGGGTGGACCCGCAGCTGGCCACCCTGACTAAAGACAGGTTCTCCGATCCCGCGTGGATCTTCGAGCGCAAACTCGACGGCGAGCGCTGCCTGGCCTTCTGCGCCGGCGGCGAGGTGCGGCTGCTGACCCGCAATAAGAAACGGGCCAACGCCGCCTACCCCGAGCTGGCCGAGGCGCTGGCCAGCCAGTCGGCCGGCGACTGCGTGGTGGACGGCGAGGTGGTCAGTTTCGTCGGCGACGTCACGAGCTTCGAACGGCTGCAGCAGCGGATCCACGTGGGCAGGCCCTCAGCGGAGCTGCGGGCCCGCGTTCCGGTCTTCTACTACCTGTTCGACATCATGTGCTCCGCAGGCACGGACGTACGGCAGCGTCCGCTGCGCGAGCGCAAGGAACTGCTGCGCAAGCAGTTCTCGTTCACCGGTCCGCTGCGGTTCACCGAGCATCGCACCCCCGACGGCATGGCCTACTTCAAGCAGGCCTGCCAGGACCGCTGGGAGGGACTCATCGCCAAGCGGGCCGACGCTCCCTACCGGTCCGGCCGGTCCCGGGACTGGCTGAAGTTCAAGTGCGAGGGCGGCCAGGAATTCGTCATCGGCGGTTACACCGACCCGCGCGGCTCGCGCACGGGATTCGGCGCGCTGCTGCTCGGCTACTACGACACCGAGGGCCGGCTGGTCTACGCGGGCAAGGTGGGCACCGGCTTCGACCAGCGGCTGCTGGACAGCCTGCACGAGCAGATGGTCCGCATCGAGCGTGACCAGCCTGCGTTCGATCGTGGCAAGCTGCCCCGGTCCGGGGTGCACTGGGTCAAGCCGCGCCTGGTCGGGGAGGTCGGATTCTCCGAGTGGACCGACGACGGCATGCTCCGGCATCCCAGGTTCCAGGGCCTGCGGCGGGACAAGTCGCCGGCCGAAGTGGTGCGGGAGGGCCCGTGAGGCGGCGAGCGACACGATGACGGCGAATGCCATCACCGTCGGCGGGATCAGTGTTGACCTGTCCAACACCGGCAAGGTCCTGTTCCCCGACGACGGTGTCACCAAGGGCGACCTGATCGAGTACTACCGGGGCATGGCCGGGCGGATGCTGCCCTACTTCCGGGACCGGCCGGTGACGATGATGCGCTACCCCGACGGCATCACCGGCCCGCGGATCGTGCAGAAGAACGTCCCGGATTACTTCCCCGGCTGGGCGAGCCGGACCGAGGTGAAGAAGGAGGGCGGCACGGTCCGGCACGTGCTCATCGACAAGGCGGCCACCCTCGTCTACCTGGCCAACCAGGCCTGCATCGAGCTGCACGTGTTCCTCAGCCGCACCGACCGCCTGGACTGTCCGGATCAGCTCGTGGTCGACCTCGACCCGCCGGGCTCCAGTGAGTTCGACCAGGCCAGGCGCTGTGCGTTGTGGCTGCGCAGCCTGCTGGAGGACGAACTCGGCCTGACCAGCTACGTCAAGACCACCGGAGGTCACGGGCTGCACGTGCATGTCCCGCTGAACCGCCGCGAGGGCTTCGACGAGGTCCGCGCATTCGCCCGCGCCGCAGCCTCCGTAGTCGCCGCCAGGCACCCGGATGCCATCACCGTCGAGCAGCGCAAGGACAAGCGCGGCGGCCGGGTGTACGCCGACGTCATGCGCGATGCCTACGCGCAGACCATCGTCGCGCCGTACGTCGTGCGCGGCCGGCCCCACGCGCTGGTGGCCACCCCGCTGCACTGGGACGAGGTGGCAGACACCCGGCTGACGCCGGATCGGTTCTCCATCCACACCATGGCCCGGCGGCTTGACGACACCCCCGACCCGTGGGCGGACATGTCTCGGCGGCGCTACGGGCTGGCCGGACCGCGGCGCCGCCTCGCCCAGATCAACGCGGCAGGCGCGGGTGAGTGAGCCGACCCGGCCGCGCGTGCTTGTCACCAACGACGACGGCGTGGCCAGTGAAGGGCTGTGGCACCTGGCGGCGGCCGCGGCCGCGGCGGGCCTGGATCCGGTCATCGCGGCGCCGGCCGGCGAAGCCTCGGGCAGCGGGTCGGCGCTGTCCGGCGTCTGGGACGGCAGCCGGATCGAGATCGAGCGCACCGAACTGCCTGGCGTGGCCGCCTCGATCGCGGCTTACGCGGTCCGGGCCACGCCCGCCTTCATCGCGTTCGCGGCGACGCGCGGCGCGTTCGGCTTCCGGCCGCGGTTGGTGCTGTCCGGGATCAACAACGGGCCGAACCTCGGCCTGGGCGTCATGCACTCGGGCACGGTCGGCGCCGCGCTGACCGCGGCGGCGCACGGCGTGCCAGCCGCGGCGTTTTCGCTGGACACCAGGAACCTTGACGGCCCGCTCGAGTGGTCGGCCGCCGCCGAGGTGGCCCGCCAAGTCATCGCCGTCCTGCTGGATGGACCGGATCCCGGCGTGCTCAACGTCAACGTGCCCAGCATCTCGGCCGAACGGCTCCGCGGCATCCGCCGGGCCAGCCTGGCCGCGCCCGGGGTGGTCGAGGTGGCCATGGCCGGGACATCCGAGAACTACCTGCAGGTCAGCATGCCCGGCCCGGCACGCGAACCCGAGCCCGGGTCAGACTCCGAGGTACTGGCCGCCGGCTACGCCAGCGTGACCCCGCTGCGGGGGGTCGGCGAGGCGTCGCCCGCCGGGCTGCCCTGGCCGTCGGCCTCCGCCTCCCTCCGGTGACCAGTCGGGGCTCGCCACCCACTGGCCGAGGTTCATGCGCGAGCCGGGCGCGCGGATTCGCCGGCCGGGGTGAAGCCAAAGAGGGAACTCCGGCCATGCCCTAGCCTGGCCGGGTGGTGAGCCTGGACGCGGTCATCGTCGGCGCGGGACCGAACGGGCTGACCGCAGCCGTCACCCTGGCCAGCCAGGGGCTCGCGGTACGCGTGTACGAGGCGGCGGCGACGGTCGGCGGCGGTGCGCGCACCGAGGAACTCACGCTGCCCGGCTTCCGGCACGACCCGTGCTCGGCGGGCAGATCGTGACCGGCGCTGCGGTCCGGTCGTGGCCGGATCTCCCGAACGCGCGCGCCTTCCTCTTCGACACCTCGCCGGCCATGCTCGCCAAGATCGCCGCGGACCAGCTGCCCCCGGGCTACGTCAGCCGGCTGGCGGGGTACCGGTACGGCCCAGGCGTGTTCAAGATCGACTACGCCCTGGCCGGGCCGATGCCGTGGACCGCGCGGGACGCGCGCAGGGCCGGCACGGTGCACCTGGGGCCCGGATACGGCGACATCGCCGCGTCGCTGTGGTCAGCCGGCAACGCGTCGGCGCCCGATGTGCCGTTCCTGATCGTGGCGCAGCCGTCGGTCGCCGACCCCTCGCGCGCGCCCGCGGGCCGGCACGCCCTCTGGGTATACGCTCACGTGCCGAACCGGTGGCCGGGCGACGCCACCGCGGCGATCGAGCGCCAGCTCGACCGGTTCGCCCCCGGATTCCGCGACCTCGTGCTGGGCCGCCGGGTAAGCCGGCCGGCCAGCATCGAGGAACGTAACCCCAACTACGTCGGCGGCGACATCGGCTGCGGCAGCTTCTCCGGCCTGCAGGCGGTGATCAGGCCGGTGCCGCGGCGGGTCCCCTACGCCACCCCGAATCCCGCGATCTACCTCTGCTCAGCGGCGACGCCGCCGGGCCCGGGGGTGCACGGCGCCTGCGGCTATCACGCTGCGCTGAGCGTTCTGGAGCGTACGTTCGGCAGGAAATCCGATCCGGTGCTGGCCTGACGTCGCCCCGCGGACGGCCGGCAGGGATCAGGACCGCGGCAGCGTGTAGCGCAGCAGTGCGCCGATGCCGCCCCGCGGCGGTGGCTCGTCCTTGTCCTCGGGTACGAACCAGAGCTCGGCGTCGGTACAGGCCACGGCGCGGACGATCGCCGCGTCGGCCCGGTCCGTGGCGACGCGGTCGACCCCGCGCTCGCGCAGCTCGGCTTCGGACGCCGCGAGGTCCGCAGGCTCCGGCCCGATCCACGCGGTGGCCGTGGACGTGGGGTCATCGGCGACCAGCACGTCAGAGGCCAGTCCGTCCCGGACCGCCGCCATGGTCTCGGCCAGCCCCTCGGTCGCCGTCCCGTGCGGCAGCTGGTTGCGGAAGCTCTCCAGGCGCCGCCGCGCTTCCCGCTCGGTCCTGGCCCGGGCGCCCTGCTCGGCGGCCTCGGCCATCAGCTCCGAATCAACCGAGACTTCCCGGTCCACGATGACGGCACCGTCGCGCAGCGGCTTCTCGAGGTGCTCCAGCAGCAGCGTCCGGGCCCTGACGTCGCCGCCGACCACGATCAGCTCGGTCCCGGCCCGCCTGGCTTCCGCGGTGACCGCCGCCGCGAGCTGCTTGGCGTTCTCCTCCCAGGCCTCTTCCGCCGAGCGCTCATAGCGGGCCTGTGACCACCCCCCGACCTTGGCCCTGTGTACCGGCCAGCCGGTGCCCTCGACGTGCTCCTTCGCGATCGCGTCGGCCGCGCGGACCACCATGATCTCGCCGCCTGCGCGGTCCGCCTCCACCCGCACCTGGGTGCCCTGCGGCGGATACTGCGCCAGCAGCGGCATCAGGTGCGGCAGCCGTGCGTAGCGGCTGATCTCGCGCCGGGGAGGATGCGGCAGCCGCGCGGTGAACATGACCGCACCCGACCGCGCGAAGGCCGCCAGGCCCGGCTCCGCCCGGGCCGGGCCGATGACCACCTCGTCCAGCGCGTCCAGCGTGGCGGCGTCGGCTCCCTGCTCAGCGAGCTGGTCCCTGGCTGTCCGCCAGCGCAGCGCGAGCAGGTCGGCGGTGTCGGCGGCCGTCTGGGAAGCATCCAGGTATATCGAGGCATAACTGCCCTCGCCCGTGTACAGCGGGCGCAGGAATCCCAGTTGCATCCCAGCCTCCGGACAATCGTGCCTTCCGCGGACCCTCGGTACCCTATCCGGTCCGGCATAACCCCGACCGGGACAATGCTGGCATGCCACGTCGCAACGATGAGATCGCCGCGCTGCTGGGTGAGTACGCCGAGCTCATCTCGATCACCGGCGGGGATGCGTTCAAGGCTCGCGTCTACTCCCGCGCGGCCCGCGCCATCAGGGGCTATTCCGCGGATGTCGCGCAGCTTGGCCCCGCCGGGCTGCGCCAGATCCCCGGCGTGGGCAAGTCGATCGCGGACAAGGTGGCCGAGTACCTGAACACCGGGAGCATCAGGGTCGTCGAGGAGCTCCGGGCCGGCATACCGGCCGGCGTCCGGGAGATGACCGCGATCCCCGCGCTCGGGCCGAGTCGCGCCCTGCAGCTTCACGCCGAACTGGGGATCGGGTCAGTGAAAGAGCTCACGGAGGCCATCAGGGCGGGCCGGCTGCGCGACGTGAAGGGGTTCGGCGCCAAAAGCGAGGAGCGGCTCCTGCGCGGCATCGAGTTGCTGCGGCAGTCCGGGGAGCGGGTGCTACTCAGCGTCGGGCTGGAGACCGCCGAGGATATCGTGGCGGCGCTGAGGGCGGTCCCCGGCTGCGTCCGCTGCACCTACGCGGGGTCGCTGCGGCGGATGCGGGAGACCGTCGGCGACATCGACATTCTCGCCGCCGTGGCCGCCGGGCCCGAGGGCGGCGCGGCCGGTTCGAGCGCCCCGCTGATGGCGGCGCTGCGCGCGCTGCCCGGCGTGGCCGAGGTGATCGCGAGCGGAGACACGAAGACGTCCGTGCGCACGCAGCGTGGGCTGCAGGTGGATCTGCGCGTGGTCCCGGACGATTCCTGGGGTGCCGCGCTGCAGTACTTCACCGGGTCGCAGGCACACAACGTACGGATCCGTGAGATCGCGGTCCGGCTGGGGCTCAGGCTGTCGGAGTACGGCCTGCTGCGGGTGGAGGACGGCGAGGGGATCGCGTCGCGGACCGAGGAGGAGATCTACCACGCGCTGGGCATGAGCTGGGTGCCGCCGTGCCTGCGCGAGGACGGCGGGGAGGTGGAGGCGGCGCTGCGCGGCGAACTGCCCCGCCTGGTCGGCGCGCAGGACCTGCGCGGCGACCTGCACACGCACACCAACCTCACCGACGGCGTGTCCTCGCTGGAGGAGATGGTGGCCGCGGCGGCCGGACGCGGCTACGAGTATTACGCGGTCACCGACCACGCGCCTGACCTGGTCATGCATCGGATGACCGACGAGAAGATGCTCGCCCAGCGCGAGCAGGTCGCCGCTCTCGCCGCCGGGGTCGGCCCGGGCCTGACGCTGCTGCACGGCTCCGAGCTGAACATCGGGCCGGACGGCGGGGTGGACTGGCCGGGTGACTTCCTGGCCGGGTTCGACGTCTGCGTGGCCTCGGTGCATTCACACTTCGGCCAGCCCAGGGCGCAGATGACGCGCCGGTTCGTGCGGGCCTGCGAGAACCCGTACGTCAACGTCATCGGCCACCCGCTGACCAGGATCATCGGCCGGCGGGAGCCGGTGGACGTGGATCTGGATGAGCTGTTCGCCGCGTGCGCCCGCACCGGTACCGCCCTGGAGATCAACGGCTCGCCGCATCGGCTCGACCTGCCGGCCGAGCACGTGCGGCGGGCCCGGCAGGCGGGGGTCAAGTTCGCCGTGGACAGCGACGCACACGCCACAGTCGAGCTCGGTTACCCCCGTTACGGGGCCGCGGTGGCCCAGCGCGGCTGGCTCACCACCGACGACGTCATCAACGCCTGGCCGCTGGAACGGCTGCGGGCCTTCCTGCGCAAGGGCCGCTAGGCGCATGCCCGGGCCGGGTCAGTTGGCCCGGGCGGCGGCAGGCACGTCGTAACAGACGGCGGGCGGGCCGGTCTCGTCCACGGCCCGCTGGGTGAGGACGACGACGGTGAGATCCTGCGCGGGCACGTTCGACCACGCCGTGCCGCTCCCGCCCTCCCAGGTGTAGCAGCCGTCGTCGAGCACCGACAGACCGTAGCCCCAGCCTCGGCCGGAGAGGAAGCTGAAGCCGGGCCAGACGTTCGTCCGCTGCGCCGCGGTGAGCTGGTCGCGGGTCATCTCGGCCACGGCGGCCGGCGTCAGCACCGGGTCGCCGCCGCGCAGCAGCATCCGGCCGAACGCGACCACGTCATCGGCGCAGGACACCAGCCCGGCGCCGCCGTCGGGGAACAGCGGCGGCCGCGACCACTGTCCGCCCGGCGGGTCGGTCACGGTGAGCCGGCCGTCGCGGCGCTCGTACGCGGTGGCCAGCCGGGCGGTATCGGCCGCCCCGAATCCGGTGTCGGCCATGCCGAGCGGGCCGAGCAGCCGCTCGCGCAGCACGTCCCCGAACGGGGCGCCGGCCGCCCGGGCGGCCAGCACGCCGAGCACCTGGGAGCCGGAGTGATACAGCCAGCGCTCGCCCGGCTGGGCCAGCAGCGGCAGCTCGCCCAGGCGCGCCAGCCAGGTGTCCGGGTCCGGCGTGGAGCCGGGCTGCGGCGGCCCGAAGGTCGCCAGCTCGCGCTCCGCGGCCGCGGTGACGACCGGCCACGGCTCGGGCGCGGTGAACATCGCCCCCTGCATGCCGAACCCCCAGGTGAACGTCAGCAGGTCACGCACCGTGATCGGGCGCTGCGCCGGGACGGTCAGATCCAGCGGCCCGTCCGGGCGGCGCAGCACCCGGCGGCCGGCCAGTTCCGGCGCCAGCTCGTCGATCGGCCCGTCCAGGTCCAGCAGGCCGTCCCCGGCCAGCGAGAGCACGACCGCCGCGGTCATCGGCTTGGTTATCGACGAAACCCGGAACAGCGTGTCCCGCCGCATGGAGGCCCCGCCGACCGCCATCGCGCCCGCCGTCGCCACGTGCACGGCGGGCCCGCGGGCCACGGCCGCGACGACGCCCGGCGCCTGACCTTCCGCCACGGCCTGTTCGACGATCCGGTCGATCTGGGCGAGCACCGCCTGGTCGAACCCGTCTCGGTTGGTCACCCGGCCAGCCTACGGCCGGCGCCGCCGCCCGGGCCGGCGAGCCGGTTCGCCGTTCCTCAGCAGTCCTCCGGGGTTGTTATCGTCGGGGCAGGAATGGGAACTACTCGCGGCATGGCGCTGTCGGGACAGTGGATCCGGCCGGCGCTACGGTGGGGACGGCCGGCGCTGCGGTGGCTGGCCGGGCTGGTGCTGCTCGTCGTGCTGGCAGGCGCGTCGATCGCGCTCGCGCTGCTGGTGACGCCGATGCAGACGGTCACCGTGGCCGGGCAGGTGATCCAGGTGGGCGCGAGCGCGCCCGACCTCAGCCTGTCCGGACCGGGCCAGGTCGACTTGTTCGGGCAGAACCTGCCGACCAGCCTGAGGTTCACCGGACCGGTACGGCCGCGACTCCAGCTTTCCCAGATCAGCATCAACAGCGAGCTGACCACGTTCGTCGAGGGCGCCCGCCATGGCGACGCGAAGCGGGTACTCGGCGCCCGGCTCGCGGACGGGTGGAAGCGCTACTTCACCTGGGAGACGGTGATCACCGGCGCGGGCGCGCTGGTGTTGCTGGGGGCGGTAGCCGGCTGGCGTCGCCTGCCCCGCTCGGCCACGATCAAGCTCTTGGTGGCCGGGCTGGCCGTGACCGAGGCGCTCAACGTGGGCGCCATCATGGTCACGACTTACTCGGCGCCTGCCCTGCTTCGCCAGGTGCACTCGCTCAACGAACTCGTCGGCAGCCAGGCCCCGGTGCCGCGGATCCGGCCCCACGGGCGGCCGCTGCCCGGGATCCAGATCGTGGTGCTCGGGGACTCCACTGCGGCCGGAGCCGGGCTCGCGCCGGTGCCCGGCGCCTCCACCACCGCCCGGGCCTGCGGGCGCAGTTCCGATTCCTACGCGGCCGACCTGTCCGACGCCAACGGCTGGCACGTGCTCAACCTGGCCTGCAACGGCGCCACGATCAGGCGCGGCCTGCTCGGGCCGCAACAGCACCATAAGGACCGGCTGGCGCCGCAGCTCGCGGTGGCCGAACGAGCCGGGCACGCGTCGGTGGTCATCGTCAGCGTGGGCGCGGACGACCTGAACTGGTCCGCGATGCTGCGCTATTGCGCGGTCACGCCACGCTGCGACGACCGCGCCACGGAGGCGTACTTCCAGCAGCAGCTCGCGTCGTTCAGCAAGAACTACCTCGACCTGCTGAGCCGGCTGGCGGCGTTGCCCTCCCACCCGCAAGTCATCGTCAACCGCTACTACGACCCGTTCGGCGCCCAGCCCGGCTGCCTGGGCGCGGCCGGGCTTACCGCAGCGAACCTGCAGACGCTGACCTCGCGGCTGGCCACGCTGAACGAGGTGCTGGCCCAGGGAGCCGCTCAGTTCAAGTTCTCCTCGCCGCAGCCCGATTTCGCCGGGCACCAGCTCTGCACGCCGCAGCCCTACGTGCAGGGACTGGACGCGGCGGCTCCGTTCCACCCCACGGCGGCAGGCCAGCTCGCGATCGCGCTCACCGATCAGGCCGCCGTGAGCCGGGGAGCTTGACGGCCAGGCTCTTACGCGACGATGGCCTGCACGCCGCGGACCGCGTCGGCCACCGGGGTCAGTGTCTTGTCCTGGGTGAGATCCGCCTCGCCCAGCAGGTCGGCCTGGGCGGGCGGCCTGGTGCCGCTGCGCACGCTGCCGGCGATCTGATCGAGCGCGCTCGTCAGCTGCCGGACCTCGCCGGCCGAGGGGGCTGGCGCGCCGTGGTCGATGGCGACGGCGGCTCTGGTGACCGTGTCCATCACCTGGTCGAGGGCGGCCACCGCGGGCCACCACGCGGTGGCCTGCCGGCCGAGGGCGCGCGGCTGGGACATCGAGCGCTGGAATTCCGCGCGCAGGTCGGACAGCTCACGGTAGGTCTGCCTGCGCAGGCGTGGCCGCTCGGGTGAGGGGCCGGCCAGTGCCCGTTCGGTATACCTGGCGACATGCGTCATGGCCTCGGCGAACCGGTCCGACAGGTGCGCCCGCCAGGTCCCCGGCCACGGTGCGAACCCGATCACCAGGGCGATCGCGCAGCCGAGCAGGGTGTCGATCAGCCGGGCCTCGGCCAGCGGCCACCCCGTCCTGACCAGGATGTCGATGAGCAGCACGATCAGCGGGGTCAAGAACGTGGCCAGCAGGCCGTAGTTGCGAATGCGCCCGTACGGGAGCAGCGCGGCGAAGATCGCGCACGGGATCAGCAGCCACAGGCCGTACGGCACCGCCACCAGGATGATCGCGCCTATGACCGCCCCGACGACCGTGCCGATGCCGCGCTGCAGGGCTCGCGCGAATACCGATCCGAAGTCCGGCTTGAGCACGAAGGCCACGGTGAGGACCACCCAGTACGAGCGCTGCAGCGGCAGGATCTCGCTCACCACCGCGGCCACGCCAATGCTGGCCATCAGCCGGAGGGCGTACAGCCGGGTAAGCCGGCCGGCCCGGATCCGGTCGGTCGCCGTGCGCACGCGTTCGCGCCACCCGGGCGGCACGGGCTGGCCGCCGTCAGGGATCTGCTGGCCCTCGATCAGCCGCACCGCGCCGCGCAGCGCATCGCACAGCGCGCGGGCGCCCGGGGTGTCGCTCCAGGCCGGCGGGAGAGCGGGCGGCGGCCGGTCGTACTCGATCGAATCGGCCAGCGCGCCCACCGTGTCGGACACGCCAGCGGGCGGCGCGGTACCCTCCAGGGCCAGGGTGTTCGTCGCCTCGGCCACCAGGAAGCTGTGGTTGAGCAGCGCGACCAGCCGGCTCAGCTGGGGATTCGCCCCGCCTATCCCGGACCGCGTGGTCAGCAGCTGGTCGTAGGCGACGTTGAGCGCGGCGGTCAGCGCGCGCCGGTCCGCGGCGAAAGCTTCGGTGCCGACAGAGCGCAGCCTGGCGGCGAGCGCACGGTATACCTCTGCCACGCTCCGCTGTTCGGCCAGCCGGGGATACAGGACCCAGCCCGGGATGATCAAGATCATGGCCCAGGCCACGCCGATGAGGAATTCCAGCGGCCCGGTCCACCACGGCCGCAGCCCGCCCAGCGGCCCGAGGCCGAACGAGGTGAACACCAGCAGTTGCAGGCCGACCACCGAGCCCGTGCTGCCCATCTCGCTGACCACGACGGAAACGCCGGCCACCAGGACGAGCACCACCACGGCGATCCAGCCGCGGCCGTGGATCGCCGCACCGATGGTCAGGCCGACCGCTCCGCCGAACACGGTGGCCGATCCCACCCGCTTGACCCGGGCCAGGTACGGACCGCCGACGTCCACGATCACCGTGATCAGACCGCCGATGGCTGCCAGCAGGCCCGGTACCAGGTCGTGCGCTAGCAGCCCGGCGGCCATGGGCACGCAGACCGCCAGGGCGGCCCGGATCATCAGCGGCCAGGGCACCGTGACCGGCTTCGGCCGCACGATGTCGACCAGCCAGTCGGGCGCGACCGCGTCGCGCACCCTGGC
>DASXLW010000153.1:0-45915 GCA_036496025.1 Streptosporangiaceae bacterium | reverse complement strand
GCTGGCCCCGGCGGCGTTCCCCTCGGACTTGACGCCGTACTTCTCGACCGCCTCAAACCGGACGATGGTGTCGACCCGCTCTGGCGGCACCCCGAGCTCGCCGAGGGCCAGTTCGACGTAGTCCCCGCCGTAGGTGTCGATGAACGCGTCAGCCTTGGGCGCGATCTTGCGGATCCGGCCGACCGCGCCGTCCCCGTAGGCCACCGGGACGACACCGTGCGCGGACAGCCAGCCGTGGTTCTGCTCGCTGGCCAGGCCTATGACGGTGGCCCCGGCCCGCCTGGCCAGCTGCACCGTGATAGACCCGACCCCGCCGGCTGCTCCTGACACGACCAGCGTGTCGCCCGCGCTCAGCGCCACCGCCCGGACCGCCGCCCACGCGGTGAACCCGGCGACCGGCAGCGCGCCTGCCACCTCCCACGGCACCGCAGCCGGCTTGGGCGTCACGTGTGACGCCTCCACCACGGCGTACTGCGCGTGGCTGGACCGCGTGTCGACCCAGCCGATCACCTCGTCGCCGACCGCGACTGTGGTCACGTCCGGGCCGGCCTGCTCAACGATCCCGGCTAGGTCGGAGCCTTCTCCGGAGGGGAACGTCGCGGGCCAGCGGGAGGCCCCCGCGCCCTCGCGGATCTTCGCCTCACCGGGGTTGATCCCGGCTGCCTTCACCCGGACCAGGACCTGTGCCGGTCCCGGCACCGGCTGCGGCACGTCCGCCACGTTCAGGACGCCAACCGGGCCGTATCCCTCAAACCGTACCGCTTTCATCCCCGGTGCCTCCTGCTTCGACGACGTGGCCGACAGCGCAAACTGCTGACCGCCGCTCGTTATGCCCGCCGGGCGCGGTTCGGGCCGGCGGCCCGGCTTCCAGGAGGCCGCGCGGGCTGCCGGGCCCGGCGCGGGACCGGTAGAATCAAGGCATGCTCATTTGGCTGATCTGGCTGGCGATAGGCGGGCTGATCATCGGCGGGCTGGGCCGTCTCCTCGTACCCGGGCCGAACCCGATCGGCCTGGTCCGGACCGCACTGGCGGGCCTGGCCGGGTCGTTCCTGGGCGGGCTGATCGCCCGGTATGCCCTCGGCCTGTACAACCGGTACTCACTGCTGGTGGGATTCGTCCTGGCCGTAGTTTTCGCCGCGATCATCGTCGCTGCGATCGATCGCCGCTCGAGGCAACGATAACGGGGAGGACCTCATCCGCACCGACACTGTCCGTCTCGACACCCGTCCGTCACGTCACCATGCGCAGCGCGTGCCTGAATCGCCGCTCTCACGAGCGTTCGTCAGGTCAGGACGGTATGGGCAGGGTCTGCGCCACTGCCAGTCTCTACCCGGCCGTGCGCAGTGGCAGCAGCGGGCTCGACGGCACCCCTAGCACCGACTCGGCCAGGGACAAGAAGGTCTCCGCGTCCCGCAGCAGATCCTCGGCCTCGCCCGCGTTGACCGATCGGGACAGTCCGGCCTCGGCGGCCGCCCGCTTTCCCGCACCGGCGGCGAAGAACGCCGCCCACTCGCAGAGCGCGGGTTCGACCCGCGGCAGCAGTTCCCAGACGCTGCGCGGCGTGCTGCGCCGCCGGCCCCGGCCGGGCTCGGCCCTGGCCGTGACGACCGCGGCGGCCGCCCGCAGCGCGGCCAGATGGGCCGCGACGTACTTCCCGGCCGGGTCCGGCGCCACTTCGGCATCCGCGAGACCGTGCCGCGCGGACTCCAGGAGCGCGAGGGCCGAGGGCGCGACCCGGCATTGCGGCCGGCGCGCAGGTGCTGGCACTACCGGGTCCATTGCCACCTCCTCCTTCGGTCTGCGGAGCTGTGGTCCAGGCGAGGCGCTTCCCCTCACCTCGCCTGGCTTGACACCGGGCCCGACCGGTCGGGGGGTCCTCGGCGGGCCCGGCAGCTTCGCCTGAGTCCTATTCGAACACAGATTCGCTTGAGAGTCTAGCCGGTTTTGTACGTGCTTTCGAAACTAGCCGGTGGGTCCGACAGAATTCCCGGCCCTGGGTACACCGACGGCATCCGGCCTGGCCTAGGCTGACCGGGGTGCGAACTAACGCGGGCCGCAGTGAGCCGTGGCCCGGGCTGAGAGAACTCGACCCGGCCGCCTTCGGCTCCGACCTCGACGCGCTCATGCGCGTGTACCAGGCGGCGATGGGCGTGGCCGCCATCCAGCTCCCGGGGCGGCGCGCGATCATGGAGGCGCACGCGGTCAATCCGGGCTTTCGGGGATTCGCGGTCACGGCCCCGTCCGCCGCGGCGACGTTTGCACCCGGACCGACCCCGGCGCCGCTCCCCGGGTCTGCGGGGCCGGCCCCCTGCTCCGTGGTCGCGTTCGCCTACGGGTTCCACGGCGGCAGCGGCCAGTGGTGGCATGATCTCGTCCGGTCGGCGCTCATCTCCAGGTCGGGACGCCGTGCCGCGACCGAGTGGCTGGACGACTCCTTCGAAGTCGCCGAGGTGCACGTGCACCCGGACTATCAGCGGCACGGCATCGGGAGGCGGCTGCTGTACCGGCTGACCGGCGACCGGGCCGAGCGCACGGCCGTGCTGTCCACCATGGACACCAACTCCCCCGCCCGGCGGCTGTACCGCAGCCTGGGCTTCACCGACCTGCTGACCGGCTACCGGTTCTCCGGAGCGCCGGTGCCCTACGCGGTGATGGGAGCCGCGCTGCCGCTGCTGACGACCCGGTCCTGAAGGCCGAGATGCTGGTACACATCCCGCGTGGCCCGCGATCCGTTGAGGGTGTAGAAGTGCAGCCCCGGCACGCCCTCCGCGAGCAGCCGCTCGCACATCCACGCCGCGTGCTCCACTCCCATCTGCCGCATCGCGGCCCGGTCGCCGTCATGCTCGCGGATCCGCGAGCCGAGCTCGGGCGGGAACCGGGCCTCCGACAGCATGATGATCCGCTCGATCATCTGCGTGCTGGTGACCGGCATGATGCCCGGGATGATCGGCACTTGGCAGCCGCGCGCGGTCACCAGGTCGCGGAACCTCAGGTAGTCCTCGGGGTAGAAGAACATCTGGGTGATCGCGAAGTCCGCGCCCGCCCGGCACTTGCGGACGAAATACGCGGCGTCGGTTTCGGCGTCCGGCGACCGCGGGTGTTTCTCCGGGAAGGCGGCGACGCCCACGCAGAAGTCCCCCGCCGTCCGGACCAGGCGGACAAGCTCCTCGGCGTAGCTGAATCCACGGGCATGCGGGATCCAGTCGCCTTTCGGGTCGCCGGGCGGGTCGCCGCGCAGCGCGAGCACGTTGCGCACCCCGACGGCGGCATAGGACCCGATGACCTGCCTCAGCTCGGCCACCGAGTGGTTGACCGCAGTGAGATGGCCGACCGGGGTAAGGGTGGTCTCGGCGGCTATCCGGCCGGTCACCCGCACGGTACGGTCCCGGGTGGATCCGCCCGCGCCGTAGGTGACGGACACGAACGTCGGCGCGAGCGGCTCCAGCTGGCGGATGGCCAGCCAGAGCTTGCGTTCGTCCTCCTCGGACTTGGGCGGCATGAACTCGAAGGAGAAGGACTCGCCGCCGGCCGCGAGCAGGTCGCGGATGACCGGAGCGTGTGGGACACGGTATCGCGGCATGCCCCCAGGTTAGCGGGGCGCGGGCCGGCGGCCGCACGGCTATCCTCGCGACCATGACCGAACCGGGTGCCGCGCTCGACCACGTTCGCGATCAGGTCGGCCAGGTACTCGGCGAGTTCGTCGGCCGGCAGCGGACGCTGGCGACCGAAGTGGCCGGCGAGCTGCGGGCGGCCATCGACGCCACGGCGGACGTGCTGGCCGGGGGCAAACGGCTGCGGGCCGCGTTCTGCTACTGGGGCTGGCGCGGGGCCGGCGGGGGCGACGACCCGGCCATTTTCGCGGCCGCGGCCGCGCTCGAGCTGCTGCACGCGGGCGCGCTTGTGCACGACGACGTGCTGGACGACAGCGACACCCGCCGGGGCAGGCCGACCATCCACCGGCGCTTCGCCGCACAGCATGAGGCGGCGGGCTGGCGGGGTGCCGCAGCGCCGTTCGGTCAAGGAATTGCCGTCCTGCTCGGCGATCTGCTGCTGACCTGGACCGACGAGCTCTTCCACGGCAGCGGCCTGCCGGACACGGCGCTGCGCCGCGGCCGGGCCGTCCTCGACCTGATGCGCACCGAGCTGATGGCCGGCCAGTACCTGGACCTGCTGGAGCAGGCCGCGGGGCCGGGCAGCGTGGCCGACGCGCTGCGCGTCGTGACCTACAAGACCGCGAAGTACACGATCGAGCGGCCGCTGCACCTCGGCGCCACGCTGGCCGGGCCGCAGGAGGCCCATCCCGGCCTGGGCGGCGCCTATACCGGTTACGGGCTGCCGCTGGGCGTGGCCTTCCAGCTTCGCGACGACGTGCTCGGCGTGTTCGGCGACCCGGCCGAGACCGGCAAGCCGGCCGGCGATGACATCCGCGAGGGCAAGCGCACCGTGCTCGTGGCCATCGCCCGCGAGAAGGCCACCAGGCAGCAGGCCGCGGAGCTGGGCCGGATGCTCGGTGACCGGTCGATCGACGCGGCGGGGGTGGCGGCATTCCGTCAGCTGCTGGCCGAGACGGGCGCGCTGGCCGAGTGCGAGGCGATGATCGACAGGTACGTGACGGAGGCGCTCGCCGCGCTGGACGAGGCCCCGATGACCGCGGCGGCGAAGGCCGCCCTCGCCGAGCTCGCGATCACCGCCACCGCCCGTACCCGCTAACCGGGCGGTGCGGGTGCGCCGGGCCGTTCGGACTCACCGGGCGCGGCCGTGAAGGTGACCGGGGGGCGGAAGTTGGCCCGGCGGGCGGCTCGGCGGAAGGCGGCCAGGACCGCCGGGCCGACGATCAGGATGGCGAGGATGTCGGTAACGGCCCGGCCGGTGTCCCAGCCGAGCGAGGTGCTGGCGTCGAAGAGCAGGTAGCGGTGCCATTGGGCGGCGAACGACAGGCCGGGATGGTAGGCGATGGAACTCGAAGGGTCGAGCGAGAAGGGCCAGAACGACAGGTTGACCATGAAGCCGAAGAAGTAGCCCGCCACTGCACCGTAAACGGCCAGCATCGCGATCTCGGCCTTGCCGCGCAGCGGCGGGAGCAGCCCGGCGAACATGCCCACCCAGGCACAGCCGAACATCTGGTACGGCATCCAGGGGCCGACTCCCCCGGTGAGCAGGGCGGAGGCAAACAGCGAGGTGCAGCCGAGCGCGAAGCCGAAGCCCGCGCCGAAGACCCGCCCGGCCAGGACCAGGATGAAGAACACGGTCTCGATCCCCGCCGTGCCCGCGCCCAGCGGACGCAGCGCGGCGTCGATGGCGGACAGCACGCCCAGCATGGCCAGGGCCTTGGCGTCGATGCCGCCGTCCGCGATCTCCGCGAATAGCACCAGCAGAACCAGCGCGAGCAGCGCCCCGAACATCAGCGGCGGCGTCTCGGCCGAGGAGAACGCACCGGGCGCTACCGCGAACGGCCACGCGAACGCGACCAGCCCGAGGAACGACGCCATCACGATGGCCACGGTCGACCGCGGCCGCACCCGGATCGCGGTCCGGATGGCGGCTGTTGGCGGGGCCGGCGGGCGCGGTGTCACCGGGTGCTCGCTCATCGCGCGGCCACCTGCCCGAGGGCCGCGGCGACCTGCGGCACGGTCAGGTAGGGCAGCGGGGCGAGTATCTTGGCCACCTGCGGCGCGAACGTCGGTGAAGCGGTCAGGACGGCGGCCGCCGGACCGTCGGTGATGATCTCTCCTTCGGCCATGACCACGACCCGGTCGCAGCTGCGCGCGGCGAACTCGACGTCATGGGTGGCGACCACGATCGCGTGCCCGCGGCCGGCGAGCCGGTCCAGCGCGGCGGTCAGTCCCGCCTTGGCCTGGTAATCCAGCCCCCGGGTCGGCTCGTCGAGCAGGATCGCCGCGGGCGCCGCGGTGAGCTGGATCGCGAGCACCAGGGCGAGCTGCTGGCCGGCCGACAGGTCCCGTGGATGCGCGTCCGGCGGGATGCCCGGGGCGATCTCGTCCAGGATCTCGCGGGACGGCCGCGACCCGCCGGGCACGCCGTCCGCCGCCCCGCCGGGCACGCCGCCGACCCTGGCGTGGGCCGCAGCGCCGACCGCGCCGTCGGCTTCGGCGCCGGGCTCGCCGTCCGCTCTCGCGCCGGCCGCGCCGTTGGGCCCGGCGCCGGGGCGGGCGTCTTTGTCGGCCTGGCTGAGCTCGGCGTCGACGGTATCCAGGTAGAGCAAGTCGGCAGGCGTCTGCGGAACCAGGCCGACCAGGCGGCGGGCGGCGGCGGGCGCGAGCGCGGCCGGGTCGGCCCGCGCTCCCCCGGTCCCCGCGCCCCCAGCTGGCGCGCCCCCGGCCCGCACCGTGCCTGCGGCCCGCTGGCCGGCACCCTGGATCGCCCACAGCAGCGAGGATTTGCCTGAGCCGTTCCGGCCCATCAAGGCGGTGACTTCACCTGGGTACAGCGCCAGGCTGGCACCGCGCACCGCGACCAGCGAGCCGTACCTGACCACGATGCCGCGAGCGTCCACAGCAGGCGATGCGCCCGGGCGGTTACGGGATACGTGGTGCACGACCGGTGGCGGGTCGGGAAGGCGGGCGCGCAGCGCGGGCGCCCGGCGGCGGGCATCCCGTACCGACAGCGGGAGCGGTTCCCAGCCGGCCAGGCGCCCCAGCTCGGCTACCGGCGGCCCGGGCCGGGCGCGGGCCAGCACGGCGGCCGGGTCGCCAGCCGTGACGGTGCCGTCGCCGGGCAGATAGACGGCCCGGTCGGCGTACGGCAGCACGCGCTCCAGCCGGTGCTCGGCCAGCATCACGGTGACGCCGAGATCGTGCACCAATCGGGTGATGGCGGCCAGCACGTCCTCGGCGCTGGCCGGGTCGAGGGCAGAGGTGGGCTCGTCGAGGACCAGGACGCGCGGGTGGGCGGTCAGCGCGGCACCGATCGCGACCCGCTGCTGCTGCCCGCCGGACAGGGCGGACAGTGCCCGTTGCCGCAGGCCGGCCAAGCCGAACAGGTCGAGAGTCTCCTCCAGCCGGGTGCGCATCGCAGCCGGATCCACCGCGAGCTGTTCCATCGTGAAGGCGAGCTCTTCCTCAACGGTGTCGGTGACGAACCCGGCCTGCGGATCCTGCCCGACCCCGCCGGCCACGTCGGCGAGCTCGCGGGGCCGGAAGCGAGCGGTATCGCGACCGCCCACCGTCACCCGGCCGGCCAGGGTGCCGCCGGTAAAGTGCGGCACCAGGCCATTGACCGCGCCGAGCAGCGTGGACTTCCCGCTGCCGGTGTGCCCTATGACCAGGCACAGCTCCCCCTCGTCGATATCCAGGTTCACGTCCCGCAGTACCGGGGAGGCCGCGCCGTCGTAGGTCACGCTGACCCGGTCGAACCGGATCACCGGGTCGCTCCGGGCAGGGCCGCCACGGCGGCCTGGGGAGCCGGTACGGGCGCCTCCTCCGGCCCTGGTCGGCCGGGGCCGGCAGGCGGAGGCGGCGCGGCGACCGCGGCGAGCGCCGCGACCAGGATGGCCAGCGCAGGCAGCACCGGCAGAGCGGGCCAGCTCAGCGGGTACAGGCTCGGGTTCAGCGCGGCGGGGTCGTAGCCGGCGCCCAGGGACAGCACGATCGCGCTGACCGCCCCGCTGCCGACCACCGCCCACTCCGGCCAGCGCCAGGGGTCGGGCCGGTACCGGCTGCGCGACACCCGCCGTCCGCCCAGAACCAGCGCGCCCAGGCACAGGGCCGCCCCGGCGGCGAACCCGCCGAGGCCCACGCCGGCTGGCACGCCGGCGCCGAGCAGCCCGTAGGCGCCGAGGCACAGCCCGGCCAGGCCGCCCAGCATGAGCAGCCCGGTCAGCCGCCGGCTCGCCCGGGTGGCCGGACCGGTGCGCCCGTAACCGCGCGCGTCCATCGCCGCGGCCAGCCGTAGCGACCGCTCCAGCGCGTCATGCAGCACCGGGACCGCGATGGCCCGCAGCGCCCGCGGGCCGCGCCCGCCCCCGCCGCGCAGCCGCCGGGCGCGGCGCACCCGCTGGACGCTCTCCACCAGCTGCGGGGCCACCGACAGCGCGACCGTGACCGCGGTTCCCAGCTCGTAGAGCGCGCCGGGCAGCACCCGCAGCGCGCGCTTGGGGTTGGCCAGCGTATTGGCGGCGCCGATGCAGCACAGCAGGCAGGCCAGCCGGGCTCCGTCCAGCACGGCCGACAGCACCGCCTCCAGTGATACCGGGCCGCCGATCTGCACGCCGGAGTACCAGCCGGGGGTGGGCAGGCGGGGCAGCGCGAACAGGACGTGGTCGCCCGGGTTCACCCCGGTCTCGAACACCACTCGGAACGCGACCCGGATGACGATAACGGTGAGCGCCATGAGCAGGTAGAACCGGTAGCCGCGGGCCCACGGCGCCTCGGTCCGGCGCATGGCTACCACGAAGCCGAGTACGGCGAAGATCATCAGCAGCAGCAGCGGATTGCTGGTCCGGCTGGCCGCGGTGGCCAGCGCGATGGCCCACAGCCACCACGCCACCGGGTGCAGGGCGCGCGGCAGCCTGCGGCCGCCCAGGGCGCGGAGCGGGCCCGGCCGCCCGGCCGGCGGGCTCACCGCGCCCGCCGGGGCCGCCGGAGCACCGCGGTGATCGCGCCGGCGGCCAGCAGCACCACGATGACCAGCGCGATGACCGCCGGCACGGCCGAGCCGTGGCTGGGAGACTGGCTGTCGCCGGCGGCGACGGGCGGGGCGTTGCTGATCACCGGCGACGGCGAGGAGGAGGCGTCGGCTCGCGCGGACCGGCTCACCGGTGCGGACGCCGTCGCGGTGCCGCCTGGGCTGTTGCCGCGCGCCGGAGCGGCGCCCGGGTGGGTCGACCGCGCGGCCGGGTGAGCCGGATGCGCGCCCGGGTGAGTCTGATGCTTCGCCTTAACGGCGCTGCCCGGAGCCTTGTTGTTCGCGCGCAGGCTTGCGGGGCTGACCGTGGGCACCGCGGAGCCGCTGGTACCGCCGAGGTTAGTGCCGCCGAACACCCACAGTTCCACGCTGCCCGGCGCAGGCGCGTAGCCCGTGGCCCCGGCCTGGCTGTAGCTCCAGGAGTTCTGCCCCGGTCCCGCGTGCCAGAACGTCCAGTAGGCGCTGGACGGCGGGGTCAGCACGCATGGCTCCTGGGCGGGGGTCGGGTACTGCGTGCCGCCCTGGTAGCCGCTGTAACCGACCCGGCAGATGAACCCCGGGCCGTCGTGCTCGGTGCCGGTGGTGTGCCAGCCGCCCTGGTTGAGCATGCCGTAGGCGGTCGTCGGGGTGCTGGCGCAGGAGCGCAGCACCGGCCCGCCCCAGTGTGCGAAGCTCACCGCCATGACCACCCCGGTGCTGGTGCTGCAGTGGCTCATCGGCTCCGGTGCGGCCCAGGCGCGCGGCGCGGCCGCGGCACCGCCCACCGCGGCTAGCACGGTCATGGCCAGCACGGCCATGGCCAGCACGGCCATGTTCAGCACGGTCATGTTCAGCACGGGCGCGGCCAGCGCGGCGGCCGCCCGGGGCCGGCTACGGGCGGTGGACTGGCCCGGCCGGGGCGCGCGGATCACCGGCCGCCTCCGGAGGAGGGATAGAGCCGTCGGCGCCGTATCAGCAGCAGGGCGATGACCACGGCCGCGACGCCCGCCACCGCGATGACCGCGCGCCAGAGGTCGGCTGCGACGCTGCTGTCGTGACTGACGTCGGCGAACGCGCGGTGCACGGGCGCAGACGGGGACGAGCCGGGGGACGGGCTGGTCGCGGGCGGTGCGGACGGGGTATGGCTCGGCGCGGTCGTGGCCGGGCCGGTCGTGGCCGGGCCGGATGCGGCGAGGTCGGACGGGGCCGGGCCGGACGGGGCGGCTGCGGCCGGCGCGGTGGCCGCCGCGGGTGCGGGGGGCCGCCGGCGGACGGACCGCTTCGGATCGGGATGCGGGGGCGTGGTCCGGTGCGGCGGAGGCGGCGAGGTTCCGCTCAGGTTGCGGTGCAGCTCGGCAAAGGAGATGCCGACGGCACCGCTGACCGCCTGGGCCGTGGCGCGGATGTCAGAGTCCGGCCGGCCGCCGGCGTCGGCGTTGAACCCGCCGTCGGCGTTCTGCTCGCCGGCCAGGAAGGTCTCCGCCGCGCCGATCTGGGCCCGGTAGCGCGCGGCTTGCAGGGACATGGCCTGGATGGCCAGCCCGGCCGAGTTGATCGAGTCACCGCCCACTCCGGGGAACCCGCCGGCCTTCTCCTGGCGGCCGGCGATCCAGGCCACCGCGGAGCTGACGTCCGCCGCCGCGGCGGCGCCAGGGACCCGCGCGAGGGCCATGGCGGCCATGGCGGTGCTGTCCACGTCCTGGTCGCCGCTGCTCGGTATGAGGCTGGGGAAGGCGCCATCGGAGTTCTGCAGGCTTTCCAGGTAGGCGACCGGCGCGACCGCCTGGCTCGCCTGGCCTGCGCGCAGCTGGGCCATGATGCCGAGCGCCTGGTCGAAAACCGAGCTGGCGTAGGCGTAGCTGCCGGGCGCGGCACATCGGGCGCCGCTTCCGGCCGAGGGCCGGGCGCACACCGAGGCGTTGAGCGCGGCGATCAGGTCGTGGCCGCTGAAGTCCCGGGGGTTGTCACCGACGATCTCGGCCAGCAGGGCCTCCTTGCCGATGGACCCGCCGCTGGCGTACTTGGTACCGACGCCGGTCCAGTCGCTCACCGTGCTGCCGGACGGGTCCTGGCCGTTGTGGTCGAGGAACGTGACGATGCCCTCCAGCGTCGAGTCCTGGTCTCCGGTGGCGGCCAGCGCGAAGGCGGTGTCCAGGGTCAGCCCGTAGTCGGCGTATCCGGGGAACGACTCGGCGTAGTGCCCGTCGATCAGGTTGGCCGGCTGGACCAGGTAAACGCTGCCCCGAGCCAGATCCGGGCCTGCCGCACTCGCGGTGGCCTCGGACGCGGTGGCGGGCGGCGCGGCTAGCAGGGCCGCGGGGCCGGGCACGGCGATCAGGACCGCGGCACCGATGGCAGGGACGAGGCAGGCTCGCACACGGCGGGCGGGCGGCGGCATGCGATCTCCCTGGGTCACGGCGCGAGGCGCGAAACCCAGAGCCACCCGGACGCTCGGGAGAACCCGTTGTTCCACGCCGCAGACCTCGACGACGCTCGGACGGTGGGTGCGACCCAGCCAGGTGTTCCGACTCGCCCGCACGTGATGCGGGCCCACGGTTGCGGGTCAGTGCCGGATTCCGACCGGCTTCCCCTGGCGCGCTGGATCGCGCTCAGCTGAGCACAGACCATCAGTTTCCGTCAATCTAACGCACAGTCGCCTGGCGTCCTGGCGTATTGACACGTTCCGGTCCCGGGCAGCAGAGTGTGCGGGAGCACCAGTGCTGGCCAACTGAATAGGCGAGACGGCGGGGGAAGTCCGGTGCGATCCCGGCGCTGACCCGCAACGGTATTCCGGTGGCCGCGGCCCCGGTGAGCCCGAGTACCCGCGTCTTCGCGTCACTGCTCCCCTACCCGTCGTGGTCCGCGGGCCGGAGTCCGGCCCGCGCGGACCGGTCCGGCCTCAGCCGGATCGGAAAGGCACTATCACGATGACTGTCTTGCGGGCACGCATCGCGGCGTTTCTGGCCGTCTTCGCCCTCTTGGTCATGGCGATCCTCGCCGCCGCGGGGCCGCCCGCGATGGCCGGTTCCCGGCCCACTCACCGCCCCGCCCGGGCCGCCGCCGGATGGCTGGCCCGGCAGATGACCGACGGCAACCACTTCGTGGACGTCGTCAACGGGACCAGCTTCCCCGACCAGGGCCTGACGATCGACGCGATCTTCGCGTTCGCGGCGGCCAGGACAGCCGGCCACCACGCCGCGCGGGCGGCTGCCTGGCTGGCCAGACCGTCCATCCTGAAGGGCTACATCGGCAACGGCACCACCTCGTCGTTCGCCGGATCGACGGCCAAGCTGCTGCTGGCCACCGAGGTCCGCGGCGTGGACCCGGCGACGTTCGGCGGCGTGAACCTGCGCGCCCGGCTGGCCGCCCTGCTGACCGCCTCGGGCCGATACTCCGACCACTCCAAGTTCGGCGACTTCAGCAACGCGTTCAGCCAGGCGCTGGCGGTCATTGCGACCAGCCGGCTGGGCGGCGCGGCGCCCTCGGCGGTGAGCTTCCTGGCGGGCACCGAATGCTCCGACGGCGGCTTCCCGCTCGACTTCGGCCGCAAGACTTGCACCAGTGACCCCGACGCCACCGCGCTCGACGTGCAGGCCCTGCTGGCCGCCGGCCGCCCCGGGCCGGCCCGGCGGGGGCTGAGCTGGCTGGCCAGCGTGCAACGCAGCGACGGCGGGTTCGCGAGCCCGCCGAGCACGCTGTCCAACGCCAACAGCACCGGCCTGGCCGGAGAGGCCCTCGCCGTCGGCGGATGGTCCCGGAACGCGGCTCGGGCCCGCGCGTTCCTGATCCGGGTGCAGGTCGGCTGCGCCGGGAAGCCCGCACGGCGGGGCGCGCTGGCCTTCACCGACCAGGGCTTCCGGGCCGCCACCGCGACCCGGGCCACAGCCCAGGGCATCCTGGGTCTGGCCGACATCGGCCTGGCCCGGCTGAGCGCCCGCGGGTCGCAGCCGGGCGATCCGCACCTGGCCTGTTCGAGCTGACCGCGCCCATTCCGTTACGCCACGGAAGGAGACCTATGCGCACGCCACCGTCCCCCCAGGGTGCCCGGGCCAGGCGCCCGCTCGTCGCGCTGGCCACGCTGTCGGTGCTCGCGGCCGGCCTGGTCGCGACAGGCGGCGCGGCCGCGGCCCCCGCCTACGCCGCGGCCTGCAGTGGCCAGAAGGGCGTCACGGTCGTCGTCGACTTCACCAAGCTCGGCGGCAAGGTCAAGACGTCCTGCGATGCCGGCAACCCGGCCACCGGGCTCGCCGCCCTGACCGGTGCCGGCTTCACCTACACGTTCGTTCCGCGCCAGCCGGGTTTCGTGTGCACGATCGACAAGAAGCCCAACCCCTGCAACGGCGCGCCGACGAAGGCCTACTGGTCGTACTGGCACGCCAAGCCGCACGGCAAGTGGGTTTACAGCACCACCGGAGCCGGCAGCTACCACCCCGCCCCCGGTACCGTCCAGGGGTGGGCGTTCGGCGCGGGTAAAGCCCCGCGGATTTCCCCGCCCTGAGCGGGCTGGGGTGGAAGGGCCATCCGGTAGCGCGGAGCAATAGTCGCGCTGGAGCGATGCGAATGCTTCGCCTTAACGGACGGAGCCCAGCGCCGTCTCGCATACCGGACGCGCGAGAGGCCCGCCGGGCCGCTGGCGGCAAGCCCCGGCCTGCGGGCCGCCCACGGGCGGCCCCACGGGCGGGGCCCGGCGGGCGGCCACTGGCCGCCGCCTCGCGGGCGGCCGCTAGCCGCCGGCCAGGCGGGAGGTGATGAGCGCCCGCTCGGCGGGGTTGCCGGCCAGCCGCAGCGCCTGCCGGTCGGCGGCGTCGGCGGCCGGTCCGCGGCCCAGGGCGCGCAGCAGCTCGGCCCGGGTGGCGTGGTACAGGTGATAGCCGGCCAGCGCGTCGTGCAGCGGCTCGGCCTCGGCCAGGGCCGCCCGCGGGCCCGCGGTGGCCGCGACCGCGATGAGGCGGTTCAGCCGCACTACGGGGGTGTCGTCGTGCCGCAACAGCAGGTCGTAGAGGGCCACGATCTGCGGCCAGTCGGTCGCTTCCCAGCACGGCGCCTCGGCGTGCACGGCGAGGATCGCCGCCTGGATCTGGTAGGGCCCGGGCCGGCCCAGGCTGGCCGCGCGCCGCAGCAGCCGGATGGCCCGGGTGATCGCGGCCGTGTCCCACCGGCTGCGATCCTGATCGCGGAGCCGCACGATCCCCCCGGCGGGGTCGAACCTGGCCCGCGAGCGGGCCAGGTGCAGGCGCATCAGCGCGAGCAGCCCCAGCGGCTCGGGCTCGCGCGGCATCAGCCGGGTGAGCAGCTCGGCCAGCTGCTCCGCTTCCTCCTGCAGCCAGCGCCGCTGCGGCTCGCCGGCATGACTGGTCAGGTAGCCCTCGTTGAACATCAGGTAGAGCACGGCCAGTACCGCCGGCAGCCGCTCGCCGAGCTGCTCGTCGGGCATGCGGTATGGAATGCGGGCGGCGGCCACCTTCCGCTTGGCGCGCAAGATCCGCTGCGAGATGGTGGACTCGCTGGTCAGAAAGGCGCTGGCGATCTCGGCCGTGGTCAGGCCGGCCACGGCCCGCAGCGTGAGGGCGACCTGCGCGTCGGCGCTCAGCGCGGGATGACAGCACAGGAACAGCAGTCGCAGCCGCTCGTCCGGCTCGGCCTGCGGCACGGCACCGAGGTCGCGTAGCGGGTCGGCGGCGATCAGGGCCAGCTTCTCCCGGCCCCTGGCCTCGCGCCGCAGCCGGTCGATCGCCCGGTTCCGCGCGGTGGTCTGCAGCCAGGCCGCGGGACGTTCGGGTACGCCCTCGGCAGGCCAGCGGGCTACGGCCTCGGCCAGGGCGTCCTGGACCGCCTCCTCGGCGATGTCGAAATCGCCGAGGAGGCGGGTCAGCGCGCCGACCAGGCGGCCCGCTTCGTGCCGGAACGTGGCGTCGATCCGCAGCCGCGCGCTGTCAGCCATAGCGATCGGCCGCCGGCCAGGTCCGGGCGCAGGTCACGCCTGGCTTTCCTGGCCCATCTCGAACACCGGCCGGATCTCGACCACGCCGCCCCACGGCCAGGACCTGGCCATGTCGATCGCCGCGTCGAGATTGGGCACGTCGATCAGGCCATAGCCGCCGATCTCCTCCTTGGCCTCGATGAACGGCCCGTCGACGATGGACACGTTGCCGTGGTCGTGCCGGACCGTAGTGGCCGTATCGGCCCCTTGCAGCTGCTCCCCGTTCAGGATCCGGCCGGCCTGCGAATGCTCGGTCCACCAGGTCCCGATCTTCTCCGAGATGGCGGCGCGCTCGGCCTCGGAGCGCTGGGCGGTCTCGTCGGTGCTGACGAACATCAGCAGGTACTTCATGTCTGATCCCTCCTGTTGGACTGGTTGCATCCATACGACGAACGGCGGGCAGGGGAATCCGACACGGCGGTGCGCAGGCGACGGCCGCTCAGAGTTTCGCGCGGATCTCCTTGAGGATCATCACGGTGTCGGTGGCGGGTGCGGCCTGCAGGCACAGCCGCTCCATGATCGCGTGGTAGGAGTCCACGTCGGCACGCCGGTCCAGGTACAGCGCACTGGTGAGCTGCTCGAGGTACACGACATCGGGCAGGTCGGGCTCGGGGAACCGGAGCAGGCTGAAGGGGCCGCCCGCGGCCGAGTGGCCGCCCGCCTGGAACGGGACGATCTGGACCGTCACATTGGGCCAGGCCGCGGCCTGGATCAGATGATCGACCTGATCGCGCATCGCCTCGGGACCGCCGAGCGGGCGGCGCAGCACCGCCTCGTCCAGCACCGCCCAGAATCGCGGCCCGTCTGGACGGGTGAGCACCTGCTGGCGGCTCACCCGCAGCGCGGTCCGCCGATCGATCTCCTCCTCGGCGGCGTCGGGGTAGCCCAGCCGGATGACGGCTCGCGCGTAGCCGGCCGTCTGCAGCTGGCCGGGGACGAACTGCACCTCGTAGTTGCGGATGATCGAGGCGGCTTCCTCGAGCCCGAGGTAAGGCTCGAACCAGCTGGGCAGAAGGTCGGCGGAGTCGTGCCACCAGCCCGGGACGTTGGCCTCGGTGGCCAGTGCGAGGAAGGCCGAGCGCTCCCGTTCGTCGTGTACGCCGTACATGCTCAGCAGGTCGGCGATGTCGCGAGGCCGGAAGCTGACCCGCCCCAGCTCCATGCGGCTGATCTTGGAGTGGGTGGCGCGGATCGCGTAGGCGGCATCGACGGCGCTGATGCCCTTCGCCTCCCGCAGCCGCCTCAGCTGGGCGCCGACCACCATGCGCAGGACCGTCGGGCCGGCCCGGTGGAAGGAAAGGAGCCTGCCGAAGGACTCGCCAGCCGGGTCGGGTGGCGCTCCCCGCGCCGAAGTGGTCATTCATGCTCCCGGTCTCGTGCGATCACATCAGTGTGCCATCGGGGCAACCGGTACGAAAGCACCCGGCGCGGCCTATCGGATCAGGTGGTCGAATTGACCGTCCTTGGCCCCCTGAATGAACGCCGCGATCTCGTCGGGCGCACAGACGAGCACGGCGCCGCGCGGGTCGCGGGAGTTACGGACTGCCACCTGGCCGGCCGGCAGCCGCGCCAGCTCCACGCAGTTCCCGCTCGGGTTGCTGCGCGCGCTCTTGCGCCAGTCGGCGTGGAGCAGGTCGGCGCCCAGCCTGGCGTCATGCGTCTCGTCCCTGTTCCCTCCGGGGCAGCCTCGCCATGCGTAGGGATAACCGTGCGGCACGAGAGCGGTCATGCAGGTAGGTAAAGGGCTCGGACGG
This sequence comes from Streptosporangiaceae bacterium, assembly GCA_036496025.1. Lineage (GTDB taxonomy): Bacteria > Actinomycetota > Actinomycetes > Streptosporangiales > Streptosporangiaceae > PALSA-505. Next base: position 29,559 of record DASXLW010000153.1, on the reverse strand, counting down.
TGTCCCCCGAACAAATCCGCACGCACCGGGCGTCATTCTATGGCCTCGTCCGGCACCGGCTGAAACTGGACGCACGATGCAAACGAACGTGCAGATGAGATTGCATCGGAACAAGCAGCCGGACATAATTGCTGGCGATGACGTCTGCCCCGCCGCTGGTGCCCCTCCCGACGGAGACAGCGGCCTTCACCGGCTGCTCGCTCAGCGCCTCCCCCGACGCGGCCAGCAGGGCCAGGTCGTTCACCAGGCAGGCACTCGCCTGCTGGGACCTGGCGGAGCTGACCGACGACGCCCAGGTGATCGTGAGCGAGCTTCTTGCCAACGCCATCCGGCACGCCGGGGCGGGCCGGCCCGGCCGTGAGCCGCAGGCCGGGACCACCGCGCCGGTCCTGTGGCTGCTGCGGCAAGCGGACGGAATCATGTGCGTGGTCACCGACCCCAGCGATCTGGTCCCCGCGCTGAAGCAGCCCGGCGACACCGGCGAGTGCGGGCGGGGACTGCACGTGGTGCACGCGCTCAGCGACCACTGGGGCTGGACCATGCTCCCCGAGCACGGCAAGGCGGTCTGGGCGATCCTGTTCCGCGGCTGACCGCGGGCAGCCCGGCACCTAGATGTCACTGCCCGGCCGAACCGGGTAATCCCCACCGTCGCGGCACGCCGCGACGCCTGCCGGTCAGATCGCCAGCGCCTGAGCCCGGCGGTTGACCTCGGAGCGCCGATGCTGGCAAATCGCGTCGATCGGCGTGCCCGGGAGCGATTCGTCGTCGGTGAACAGCCAGCGGAGCGCCTCGGCGTCATCAAAGCCGCAGTCGCAGAGCAGCGTCAGCGTGCCGTGCAGGCCCTTGACCACGTGCCCGCCGTCGAGGAACGCGGCCGGCACGGCCTGGGTCCCGTCCGGACGGCGGACCGAGAGGAGCTTGCGATCGCGGAGCATCTGCCTGACCCGGCCCATCGGAATCCCGAGCTGGGTGGCGACATCGGGGAGCAACAGCCATTCGCCGACGAGCGAGTCGGCCTGGGCATCAATCTCTGCCACGTTTCCGAATGTCCCACGCGGCGGCCCGGCTCAAACCCGCCGGGCCTGCCCTTCGCCGCGGCCCGGCGCGGTCCCGCCCGGCGACCGGCGCCCCGCGATGCGCCTACCCGGCGACCGCGTCCCGGATCGCGATCTCGGGATCTGCCAGCCGGGCGACGTCCACCGGCGCCCCCGACGCGATGACCCGGCGGCCCTGGGTCAGGTCGCGGTGCCGGTCTACGGTGAGCAGAGCGACCAGCCTCGGGCCGGCCAGCCAGCAGGCCGCCCACTGGTCCAGCGCCGGATCGCCGCGCCAGACCAGCCGGTCGGCGCCGCCGTGATAGCCGGCGTACTGCAGCACCCGGCCGAACTGCTCGGACCAGAAGTACGGCACCGGGTCATAGGCCTCGCTGCCGCCGAGCAGGTTGGCCGCAGCGACTTCAGGCGCGTGCAGCGCGACGTCCCAGTGCTCGAAGCGCAGTCGCCTGCCGTACCGCCGGGAGACGAACGACGCGCAGTCACCCGCAGCGAACACGCCGGGGACGGAGGCGCGCAGGCCTTCGTCGGCCGCCACCCCCGCCTCCAGCCGGATCCCCGAGCCGGCCAGCCAGCCGACCGCGGGCCGGACGCCGACCGCGGTGACGACCTCGTCGGCAGGCAGCCAGCCGCCGCCGGCCAGAGCCAGGCCGCCCGGTTGCACGGACTCGACGGCCTGGCCCAGCCGCAGGTCCACCCCGGCCTCGGCGTACCAGGCAGCGGTCCGCGATCCCACTTCGGCGCCCACGGCCGCCGCCACCGGCGCCTGCGCCGCGTCCAGCACGGTGACCGCGACCCCCCGCGCGGCGGCCGCGGTCGCCAGCTCGGCGCCGATCCAGCCGGCCCCGGCCACGACCAGCTTCAGCCCGGGACGGAGCAGGCCGCGCAGCTCGAGCGCCTGGTCGAGGGAGCGGAGCACTCGCTGCCGCCCCGGGCCGGGCAGGGTCACGGGCTCGGCCCCGGTGGCCAGGATCAGCCGGTCGTAGCGATACTCGCTCCGGGCGGTGCGCACCAGGCCGCCCTGGCCGGGGCCGAGCTCCAGCGCGGTGGCGCTCTCGCCGGGGCGGAATTCCACCCGCAGCCCGGCGAAGTCCGCGCGCAGCGACGTGTCGTCCAGTTCGCCGGTCATCAGCTTCTTCGACAGCGGCGGGCGGTCATACGGCGGGCGGTCTTCGGCGCCGAGCAGCGTCACCTGCCCCGGGTAGCCGCGGGCGCGAAGCTCCTCGATGGCCCGCAGGCCCGCGAGGCCGGCTCCCACGACGACGACCCGCTCGATACTCACGATCACGCACCTTCGGGCGGCTATGAGACCAGCCGTAACTTAGGCCAACAGCGGACGAATCCTCATACACTCGTGCCCAATGGACACGACTCTCGCCGGGCAGCCGGCGGGCCAGCTACTCGACGGCCGCTACCGCGTGACGTCGAGTATCGCGCATGGCGGCATGGCCACCGTGTACCTGGGCGTCGACACCAGGCTCGACCGCACGGTCGCGATCAAGATCATGCATGCCGAGCTGGCCGCCGACGAGGACTTCGTGGCCCGGTTCGTCCGCGAGGCCCGGTCGGTGGCCCAGCTGTCACACCCGAACGTGGTGGCCGTCTACGACCAGGGGTCGGACAGTGGGCACCTGTATCTCGCGATGGAGTACGTGCCCGGCCGCACGCTCCGGCAGCTGCTCAACCAGCGCGGGAAGCTGACCCCCGGGGAGTCGCTCGACATCATCGAGAGCGTGCTGGCCGGCCTGGCCGCGGCGCACCAGGCCGGGATCGTGCACCGGGACGTCAAGCCGGAGAATGTGCTGCTGGCGGAGGACGGCAGGGTCAAGGTCGCCGACTTCGGCCTGGCCCGGAGCCTGTCGGGCACGAACCACACCAAGACGGGCGTGCTCATGGGCACCGTCGCGTACCTGGCTCCCGAGCAGGTCACCGGCAACGTGAGCGATGCCCGCTGCGATGTCTACGCGGCCGGTGTCATGCTGTTCGAGCTGCTCGCCGGGCAGCAGCCGCACACCGGCGAATCCGCGCTCGCCGTGGCCTACAAGCACGTGAACGAGACCGTCCCGCCTCCCTCCAGCGCGCAGCCCGGGCTGCCGCACGCCCTGGACGCGCTGGTCGCGCTGGCCACCAGCCGGGACCCCGGGCTGCGGCCCGCCGACGCCGGCCAGTTCCTGGGCGCGGTCAGGGGGGTCCGCCGGGGCCAGCCCATCCCATGGCCGCCGGTCATCCAGCCGCCAGGCGGCACGCGACCGTTTGCCCCGGGCGCGCTGCGGCCGGCTCCCGCGGGGGGCATGCCGTCCGGATTCAGGCCGCCGGGACCCATGCCGCCGGGACCCATGCCGGGAGCCATGCTGCCGGGCCCCATGCCGCCGGGACCCATGCCGTCCGGTGCAGCCGAACCCGGCCCGGCGCACCAGACGCTCATCGTGCCCCGGGACGGCGGCAGCCATCAGGCGCCGCGCGAGCCCTGGCTACAGCGCTGGCTGTTCAGCCGCAGGCTCGCCTATCTCGTGCTCGCGGTCATCGCGGCCGGCCTGGTCGGCTTCGTGACCTGGTGGCAGCTGGCCGGGCGGTACGAGACCGTGCCGCAGGTCACCCGGCTCACCGTCACCTCGGCCCGGGCCGAACTGCGCGGCATGGGCTTCACCGTCAAGACCGGCGCGCCGCGGCTCGACAACCGGCTGGCCCAGGGCGAGGTGATCGCCACCCAGCCCGCCGCGGGCGCCCGGGTGCACCGGGGCAGCACCGTGCGGCTCATCCCGTCCGCGGGACCGCGGATGATCGGCGTTCCGCAGGTGACCGGCCAGCCGTTGCCTGACGCGCAGGCCACGCTCCGGCGCGCCGGGCTGACCCCGGGCCAGGTCGCCAGCCAGGTGTCAGCCACGATCCCGGCGGGCATCGTGATCAGCACGAGCCCGGCCGCGGGTGCGTCGCAGCCGCAGCCGGACCCGGTCAAGGTCACGGTCAGCGCCGGGCCGCCGCTGCCGAACTTCGTCGGCCAGAACCAGTCCGCCGCCCAGCAGTGGACGGGGGCGAACGGTGTCTCGCTCAACGTGCAGCCGGACGCCAAGAACAACCAGCCGCAGGGCACCATCACCCGGCAGTCCCCGGCGCCGAACACCCCCGTATCCAAGGGCGAAGTGATCACCATCTACGTCTCCCCGGGCCCGCCGAACGTGGCGATACCGAACGTCGACGGGCAGGGCGTGCTGCAGGCCTACCACCGGCTCCGGGCGCTGGGCTTCCAGGTCACCACGCAGCAGGCCGCGCCGTTCGGGAAGACCGTGTTCAACTACAGTCCGTCCGGCCAGGCCCCCAAGGGCAGCACGATCACGATCTACTACGGCTTGCCCAACCTGGGCGGGGGCGGCTAGGACGCCGTCGTGCGGTCGTACGCTATGCTTCTCCCGTGCTCAGGAAGTTTTACTTCTGGTATGGCTACCGGCCCGAGGCTCGGCCGGTCGCCCGCCAGGTGTTGCACTGACGAAGCGACTTGAGCAGAGCCCCGGGCCGGGAACGGCGCCGGGGCTTTTGCATTGCTGAGGGACTACAGGAGGACAGCATGGTCGTGGTGATGAGCCCGGATGCGAGTCAGGCCGACGTCGACTCGGTCGTCGACCTGGTGCGCACGGCGGGCGGCGAGGCGTTCGTGAGCCGCGGCGTATCCCGGACGATCGTCGGCCTGGTCGGTGACGTCGATCAGTTCGGCACGCTGAACCTGCAGGGGATGCCCGGGGTTTACGACGTCGTGCGGATCTCGGTGCCGTACAAGCTGGTCAGCCGGGAGCATCACCGCGATCGCTCGGTGATATCCGTGCGCGGCGTGCCGATCGGCCCGGACACGCTGACGGTGATCGCCGGGCCGTGCGCGGTCGAGACCCCTGAGCAGACCCTCGAGGCGGCGCGGATGGCCCGGGCCGGCGGCGCGTCGCTGCTGCGCGGCGGCGCATTCAAGCCGCGGACCTCGCCGTATGCCTTCCAGGGCCTGGGCGAGACCGGGCTGAAGATCCTGGCTGACGTGCGGTCGGAGACGGGCCTGCCGATCGTGACCGAGGTGACCGACCCCGGCGACGTCGACCTGGTCGGCAGCTATGCGGACATGCTGCAGGTCGGCACCAGGAACATGCAGAACTTCCCGCTGCTTCAGGCCGTGGGCGCGGCGGGCAAGCCGGTGATGCTGAAGCGCGGGATGAATGCGACCATCGAGGAGTGGCTGATGGCGGCGGAGTACATCGCGCAGCGCGGCAACCTCGACATCGTGCTGTGTGAGCGCGGCATCCGCACGTTCGAGACGGCCACCCGCAACACGCTGGACATCAGCGCGATCCCGGTCGCCCAGCGGCTGTCGCACCTGCCGGTCATCGTGGATCCGTCACATTCGGGCGGGCGCCGGGACCTGGTGCTGCCGCTGTCGCGGGCCGCGATCGCGGTCGGCGCCGACGGCATCATCATCGACGTGCATCCGCAGCCGGAGACCGCGCTGTGCGATGGCGCGCAGGCACTGATCAGCGCGGACATGCGCGAGCTGGCCAGCGTCGCGGTGAACCTCCCGCCGCTGGTCGGGCGCACGCTGACCCCGGCACCGGCGATACCGGCGCAGTCGCCCGCACCGGTCGGCTAGCCCGGTCAGCTGGCCGGCCGGTACTCCTGGGCGGCCGCGGCGAGCTCCTCGGCCAGGTCGGCGGCGTCCAGCCGGTTCTCGATCCGGCGCAGGTCGTCGATCCTGGCCCGGGTTTCCACCCGGCGCGGGGTGAGCAGCGTGCAGCAGTCCTGGTCGGGCAGCTCGGAGATCGTCAGGGTCGCGATGCGTCGCGCCTCGGCCATGATCTCGGTCTTGTCCCACCCGATGAGCGGGCGCAGGATCGGCAGCCCGGTCGCGTCGTCCAGCGCGGTGATGTTGGTCAGCGTCTGGCTGCTCACCTGGCCGAGCGAATCGCCGGTGACGAGGGCCGAGGCGTGCAGCCGCTTGGCCAGGATCTCCCCTGTGGCCAGCATGAGGCGGCGCTGCGCGACCACCTGCAGCCTGCTTGCCCCGGACGAGGCGAGCCGCTGCTGCGCTTTGCCGAACGCCACCACGTACAGCCGGGACCGGCTCTGGAACCTGTCCAGGCCGCGTACCAGCGCATAGGCCTTGTACACCGACTCCGGGCCGGTCAGCGGCATGCCGGAGAAGTGCAGGAAGTCGCAGCGCAGGCCGCGCCGGATCATCCGGTAGGCCGCCACCGGCGAGTCGATGCCCCCGGACATCAGCACGAGCGCGCGACCGCTCATCCCCACCGGCAGCCCGCCCTGGCCGGGCAGGCCCTCGGTGAACACGAACACCTCGTGCTGGTCCACCTCGACGAACACCGTCGTGTCGGGGTGGCTCAGGTTGACGGGGTAGTCGTACGCCTGCTGGACGCGGGTGCCGATGTAGGCGGCCAGCTCGGACGACCGCATGCCGAACCGCTTGTCCCGCCGCCGGGCACGCACGGCGAACGAGCCCGGCCGGTCCGCGGTCAGCTCCACCGCCGCCTCCGCGGCGGCCTCGGGGGTCTTGGCCACCCGCAGCACACGGCACACCCGGACGACGCCGGGAACGTCCTGCATCCGCGCGGCCACCGCGTCGGCCGCCGCCTCCGGGCGGGCCGCGCCCTCGACCCGCAGCAGGATCACGCCTTCCCGCTGCCAGAGCTGGACGGCGAACTCCAGATCCCGGACGGCCCGGCGGATGTTCGTGTGCAGAAGCCGCTCGAACTGCTGCCGGTTGCGTCCCTTCAGCACGATCTCGCCGAGCTTGAGCAGCACGCACGCTTCGCGCCGACGGGCCGGGCGGCCTGCCGCGGGCTGGGTCGCGGGGGCGTCGACGGAGGGGGTAACGGTCACTTCCCCAGTCTGCCAAACTTTAGGGAACGGCCTCGCCATCCGGGCAGGAGCGCGCGATGTTCGAGAGGTTTACCGACCAGGCTCGCCGAGTGGTCGTGGTGGCCCAGGAAGAGTCGAGGAAGCTCGGTCACGACTACATCGGTACCGAGCACATCCTGCTGGGCATCCTCGGCGCCGGCGAGAGCGTGGCCGTCCAGGCGCTGGCATCGCTCGGGGTGAGCCTGGAGGCCGCGCGGGAGCAGGTCGAGGAGATCGTCGGCCGCGGTTCGCATCAGGTATCCGGGCACATCCCGTTCACCCCGCGGGCCAAGAAGGTGCTGGAGCTCTCGCTGCGCGAGGCCATCCAGCTCGGCCACAACTACATCGGTACCGAGCACATCCTGCTTGGCCTGATCCGCGAGGGCGAGGGCGTGGCCGCGCAGGTGCTGACCCGGCTGGGCGCGGATCTGAACCGGACCCGCCAGCAGGTGATCCAGCTGTTGCATGGACCCCAGGGCGCGCAGACCGCCGCGGAGTACAGCCGGCCGCTGCGCCGGCCCGGCGGCCCGGGCGGGCTGGACGCGATCCGGGACCGCCTGGACACGATCGCCGGCCAGCTGGCCGCGATCGTGAGCAGGCTCGGCATCGGCGGGGAGGCGGCGTCGACCACGCCGGCGCCGCGGCCGGCAGCCCTGCGTCAGCTCGACGAACGGATCGCCCGGATCGGCCGGGAGAAGCAGGCGGCGATCGATGCCCAGGACTTCGAGCGGGCCGTGACGCTGCGCGACGAAGAGCGGGAACTGCTGCGGCAGCGGGACGACGAGAACAGCCGGCGGATGGCCGCGGCCGGGGAGCGGCCGGCCGAGACCGACGGCGCCGAGCTGGACCGGCTGCGCCGGGTCATCGACAACCTGCAGGCGCAGCTGCGCAGGCACGGCATTGAGCCCGATCCTGAAGGTAGCGGCGAGGCAGACCCCCCGGCCGACGCGACCGGATCGTAGCCCCCGGCCCCCGGCCCGCCAAGATCATCGCAACCCTGACCCCAGCCCGCCAAGATCGATGTACCGTTACCAACCCCCAGCGTCGGCAATGTGCCATCGACCACCCTGGCGGGCGGGCGCGGGGCAGGCGTCAGGCCCCGCGGACCCCGCAGAGCAGGCGGTTCTCACCCCGCTGCCAGAGCGTCCCGGCCTCGGCGAACCCGGCCGCGTGCAGCGCGTCGAGGTGGGTGGCCAGCAGCCGGGTAGCCCAGCCGTGATGATCGGCGTGGTCGCGCCACGCATCGCGCTCGGCGACGGCTCCGGCCAGCGCGGGCTCGGCGGCGATCGCGTCCCACCAGCCGGACCAGCTTTCGGTGTGGCCGTTCGGGAATCGCCGTTGGTCCTCAAGTCGCAGCAGCGCCTCGTCCAGCCGGGCCAGAACGGGGGAAGCCGACTCGTCGACGTGCAGATGGTCGCCGTTGAGCAGCAGGCCGCCCGGGCGCAGCACCCCGGCCAGCTCGGCGTACATCGTGGACAGGGCCTGCGGGTTCAGCCAGTGCAGCGCGGTGGTGCTCACCGCGGCGTCGGCCGGCCGGTCCAGGTGCAGCCCGCCGGACCAGCCGGGATGGCGCAGGTCGGCGGAGACGAACCGGACGCCGGCCCGGTCCTCGTGGGCCGCCCGTGCCAGCGCGAGCATCACCGGATCGGCGTCCACGGCCACGACGGTGGCGGCGGGGATCCGGTCCAGCAACCGGATCGAGAGCGAGCCCGGGCCGCAGCCCAGATCGATCACCACCGGGTCGGGCCGGCCGGTCCCCTCTTCCACCGCGTCGATCAGCGCGGTGAACCGTTCCTCCCGGTCCGGCAGGTGCTCCTCCTGCTGGAGATCCCAGCGGCGGATCCACTCCCGGGCGGCGTCGCGGTCGAGCTGCGGCATCCCGTATCTCCTTTTATCACTGGCTAGTATCATTTCGGCAGTTACAAGTTAGACCCGAGGATGTAACCGGTCAAGTGAGATTCAGCAGTCACCTGGACACGATCGTGACGGTCGCGGTTCGCCTGGTCAACGCGCTCACGCCGGGCCAGGCCTACGGCCGCGGCTACCTGCCGCCCGCCGACGACGACCTGCCCGCCACGGTCACCGCGGTGCTGCGCTCGGTCAGCCCCCGCTACGGGCAGGTGCCGGCCGGCGAGGCCGGTGAGTGGCGCGCCGCGGCGGCCGAGTTCCGCGCGGTGTTCGAGGCGGTCGCCCGCGACGACGTGGACGCGGCCGCCTGGCAGGTGAACCGGCTGCTCGCCTCGACGGGGGCGCGTCCCGCACTGGACCGGCACGACGGGGAAGGATGGCACCTGCATTTCCACGGCGCGCGCGACGGGCTGGCCAGCGGCTGGGCGGCCGGCTGCGCCACCGGGCTGGCCATTGTGCTGGGCACCGAAGACCGCGGCAGGCTCGGAGTCTGCACCGCGCCGCGCTGCGACCGGGTGTACGTGGACACCTCACGCAACGGCACCCGGAGGTTCTGCTCGACGACGTGCCAGAACCGGGTCAAGACGGCCGCGTTCCGCTCCCGCCACGGCTGACCGCCGCGACCTGCTCTCCGGGGCGCCTCATCCCTGCCCGCAACCCCGGCATCGCCTGCCCGCAGTCCGGCGCGGGGACGCGGAGCGGGCGGCCGGTCATTCTGACTTGCGCGGAGAACGGGGCATCGGTTTCGATCGGTACATGGGCGAACCCATCATCGTGCCGGAGGCCGGAGCCGCGCTGCCGGGCGACTTCGCCGTCACGGTGCGCGTGCGATCCGAGCAGACAAACGGCGTTATGGCCGCGATCGAACAGACACTCCAGCCGAAGGCCTTCATCCCGCCGCACGTGCACCTGAACGACGTCTGGGTGTATGTGCTGTCCGGCGAGGTCGGAGTGCTGGTCGGCGAGGAGGTCAGGACCGCTCGCCAGGGCGACTGGGCGCTCAAGCCCCGGGACGTGCAGCACGCGATGTGGAACCCGGCCGAGCGGCCGGCGCGCATTATCGAGGTGCTGACGCCGGGCGGCACGGAGCGGTGGTTCGAGGAGATCGCCGCGCTCGACGACGATGACGAGGCCGGGTTCGACGAGCTCTCCTCCCGGTACGGCATCACGTTCTTCCCGCAGAGCAGGTGGATTGCCGAGCTGCGCCGCCGCTTCAGGCTCAGCTAGCGATGGCCGGCTCGGGCGAGGTTCCCGCCCGGATGCGGGTCGCGGTGCTCAACCGTCCCGGCCAGCTGGAGCTGCAGGAACGGCCGGTGCCCGAGCCCGCCGCCGGGCACGTGCTCGTCGCGGTGCGCAGCGTGGGGGTCTGCGGCTCGGACGTGCACTACTTCCAGCACGGGCGGATCGGCGACTTCGTGCTGCGCGATCCGCTGGTGCTCGGGCACGAGGTGTCGGGCCGCGTCGTCGCGGCTGGCCCGGGCGTCGACCCCGGCCGGGTGGGCCGCCGGGTCGCGGTCGAGCCCGGAGCCGGCTGCGGGCGCTGCCCGCAGTGCCGGGCCGGCCGGTATAACCTGTGCCCGGACATGCGGTTCTTCGCCACCCCGCCGGTGGACGGCGCGTTCGGCGAGTACGTGCTGGTGCGCGCCGACCTGGCCTTCGACCTGCCGGACGGGGTCAGTGACAACGCCGCCGCGCTGCTCGAACCGCTGTCGGTCGGGATCTGGGCCAACGGCAAGGCTGGGATCGCCCCCGGCGGCTCGGTCCTCATCGCCGGAGCCGGACCGATCGGCCTGGTCACGGCTCAGGTGGCCAGGGCCCGCGGCGCGACCACGATCGTGGTCAGCGACATCGCCGCGCACCGCCTCCCGGCCGCCGAGCGGAGCGGAGCCACCGCCGCGCTGCCCGCCTCAGACGTGCCGGACGCCTGCCGGGACTTCGACGCGTTCATCGACTGCTCCGGCGCCCCGGGCGCGATCGCGGCCGGCATCCGGGCGCTGGGCCCGGCCGGGCGGGCCGTGCTGGTCGGGATGGGCCCGGACGAGCTGGTCCTGCCGTTCGGTTTCATCCAGCGCCGGGAGATCAGCGTGACCGGGACCTTCCGGTACGCCCACACCTGGCCCGCCGCGATCGCGCTCGCCGCCTCCGGCGCGGTCAGCCTCGATGAGCTGGTCACCGACCGCTTCCCGCTGGCGCAGGCCGAGCAGGCGCTGCGGGCGGTGACCAGGGAGGGAACCATCAAGCCGGTCGTCGAGCCCTGGCGCTGAGCGGCCGCAGCAGCGCCTCCGCCATGTGGCCCGGCGACGACGTCCCGGCGCAGCTGAACCGGACCCGGCGGCGCCGCCGCCCGGGCGCGAGCAAGAGCGGCAGATCGTCCGCGATCCGGACATCTGCCTCCGAGCACCCCGGCTCCTCGGGTAGCCTGTCCATCGCTTCAGGTAACCACGACGCGGGCCGCGCGCGGCCGGCTACGGTTTGCCAGACGGCGGAGCGGGTAGCGCTGGCTCTTAGGCACCGCTGCGCCGGTGCCCGGTAACGGCAGATGGATGGGATGCATGCGGTTCGGCGAGCTCTGGCGTTCCGGCCACCTGCTTGACCGACGGCGTAGAGAGATCGGCTTCCTGATCGGCCTGTCGGCCGTGCTCGAGCTGGCCGCGGGGATCGGCCTGGCCTACGTGGCCGGCTTCGCCGCCGTGCAGCATGTCCTGGGCGGCCTGCTGGAACACTGGCCGTGGCTGCTCGGCCTGGCCGGCAGCCTGGTCGTGTCGTTCGTCGGGTACTACTTCGCCTACGACGGGATATTCAACCTAGAGCACGGCCCGCGGTTGACCGCGCGCCAGATGCGCGTGGTCGTCACGGCCGGCTTCGGCGGATTCCTTTCCCACGGCGGCGCCGGCCTGGACGCGCACGCCCTGACGTCGGCCGGGTGCCAGAAGAGGGAAGCCTCGGTGCGGGTGTGGGGCCTGTCCGGCCTGGAGCAGGGAGTGCTCAGCCTGGCCGCCTGCATCGCGGCCATCGTCTTGCTGGTCGCTGGGCGCAACGTCCCGCCGCTCAACTTCACCCTGCCCTGGGCGGTCATCCCGGTGCCGGGTTTCCTCCTGGCCTTCTGGCTGGCCGAGCGCTACCGGGGGCGGCTGTGCCACAGGTCCGGCGCGCCCGGCAAACTCGGGATCTTCCTGGACTCGATTCACCTGGTGCGCAGGCTGTTCCTGGATCCGGGCCGGCGGCACGCCGGCGCCGTACCGGGGATGGCGCTGTTCTGGGCCGCTGACTTCTTCGCCGCGTGGTGCGCCCTGGCCGCCTTCGACCTGAGGATGAGCGTGGCCGGGTTCATCGTGGGCGTCGCCACCGGAATGATTTTCACTCGCCGCGCGGCGCCACTGGCAGGCGCGGGCATCCTCGCCCTCGTGCTGCCGGTCACGCTGTGGGTCAGCGGGGCCCCGCTGGCGATCGCCATCTCCGGGATCTTCGTCTACCGGATCCTCAGCCTCTGGCTCCCGCTCCCGTTCGCGCTCGCGTCGCTGCCGGAGCTGCGTCAGCTCGGCCCGCGCGCCGTCGGCGGGCATGCCGTCAGCAAGCTCGTCGCGGATGGCAGCAAGGCAGCCGGCGACCGCACCGCGGACGCCGGAAACGCAGATGGCCGGCCCACAGTGGACGCCGGGAGCACGGCAGACGGCCGGCCCACAGCGGACGCCGGGAGCACGGCAGACATCGGGAGCACCACAGACGGCCGGCGCACCGCGGACGCCGGGAGCACGGCGGCCGGCCGGCGTACCGCGGGCGGCAGGCGCACCGCCGGGAAGCCGGCCACGGCGGCCGGACCGCGCTGATCGCGGCCAGGGCGGCCGGACGGCGGCCGGACTTCGGGCGCGATACCTGCCGGTTTGCGTGTTTCCACGGTGATGGTCCGGTTTTGGGCAACGGCAGTGCGGGTCTGTGGTTGACTGCTCTAGCGCCACGGCTGACGCTCATGTCAGTCCGCCCGCCGAGATGTCCTGTCAACCCCGGAGAGCTGGATTGATGAGATCGCTGTTCGCCGTGCTCGGGCGCCTGTCCATCCGTTACCGCTGGCTCGTCGTCGCCGCCTGGACCGGCGGCGCCGTGGCCGCGGTGCTGTTCCTGCCGTCGCTGGCCGCCGCGGTGAACAACAACAACACGCAGTTCCTGCCCGCCAGCGCGCCGAGCAACGCTGCCGCCCGGCTGGCCGCGCCCTTCTACGGCGCGTCCAACAACGACGACGCCTTCGTGGTGGCGGCCACCCGCGACCATCAGCGGCTGAGCCGGGCCGACGATGCGGCCATCGCCCGCCTGACGGCCATGGCCGACCGGCTCCCGCGGACCCGGACCGCGCGGATCGCCGAGTTCTCCGGCGACGGCCAGGCCGCCCTGATCGAGATCCGAGCCTCGCTCTCGCAGCGGACGAACTCGCCGGACGTCGCCTTCGTCCATTCGCTGCGGGCCCTGTTCGGTGCGGTCGGCGCGCCGCCCGGGCTGGTGCTGCATACCGCGGGCAACCTCGCGGTGACCGCCGACCAGGCCGGCCAGGCGAGCGGCCTCGGTTCGCGAACCGAGTACCTGTCGATCCTGCTCATCGTCGTGGTCCTGCTCGCGGTGTTCCGCTCGCCGCTGGCCACGGTCGCGACGCTGCTGCCTGCGGTGCTCGTGCTGCTCACCGCCGAGTCCGTGGTGGCCGAGGTGGCGAGACTGGGGATCGGGGTCTCGAGCATTACGCAGCTGCTGCTCATCGTGCTCGTGCTGGGGGCGGGGACCGACTACGGGCTGTTCCTGGTCTTCCGGGTGCGCGAGGAACGCCGGCGCGGTCTCGGCCACCACGAGGCCATCGAGCGCAGCGTCGAGCGGGTGGGCGAGTCGATCGTGTTCTCCGCCGCGACGGTAATCGCCGCCCTGCTCAGCCTGCTGCTCGCGACCTTCGGCGTGTATCACGGCCTGGCCATCCCGCTCGCCATCGGTATCGGGCTGATGGTCCTGGCCGGGGTGACGCTGGTGCCGGCCGTGCTGGCCATCTTCGGCCGGGCGCTGTTCTGGCCGGCCCAGCCGGCCGCTGGCCAGCGGACCAGCGGCACCTGGGGACGGATGGCCGGCCGGGTGGTCCGCCGCCCGCTGGCCGCGCTGCTCATCGGCGTGGTCGGGCTCTCGGTGCTGGCCGGTTTCTCGATGGCCGACCGGGCCACCAACTTCGGCGGGGGGATCTCGGCTCCGCCCGGGACCGACTCGGCCCGGGGCCAGGCCATGCTGGTCGAGCACTTCTCGCTGGCCAGCAGCAACCCGATCAATCTGGTGCTGAGATTCAGCCGGCCGCTGTGGTCCGACCCGGCTCCGCTCGCGCTGGCCGGTGCCTATCTGCAGCGCCGTTCGGAATTCTCGAGCGTGATCGCGCCGCTGGACCCGAACGGGACGCCGATCACCCCGGCCGAGCTCACCAGGCTGCACCGCATCCTCGGACCGCCGGGCCGGGTGCCTGCCGCCCAGTCCGAACACGGCCCGGCGGCTGCCCTGCCGCCCGCCCTCTACCAGGCTTACCGGGCGACGACCCAGGTGATCGCGCCCGACGGGCGGACCGTGCAGTTCCTCGCGAGCCTGCGGGCCGGCAGCCCGGACTCGAACGCCGCCATCTCCGCGGTGCCCGCGATCCGGGGTGCGCTCGCCGTGGCGGCCGCCCGGGCCCACGCCGCAGCCGCGGGAGTGGCCGGCGACTCAGCCTCGCTGTACGACGTGCGCTCGGCCTCGCAGGGCGATCTCATGCACCTGGTGCCGGTGGCCGTGCTGGTCATCGGGCTGCTCCTCGCGCTGCTGCTGCGCAGTGCGATCGCCCCGCTCTACCTGGTGGTGAGCGTCGCCCTGTCCTACCTCGCCTCGCTCGGCGTCTCGGTGATCGTGTTCCAGATGCTCGGCGGCAGCTACGGGCTGAGCTTCATCCTGCCGTTCCTCATGTTCATCTTCCTGCTCGCCCTGGGCGAGGACTACAACATCCTGGTCATGTCGCGGATCCGCGAGGAGGCGCATGACCTGCCGCTGCGTGACGCGGTGGTGCGGGCGATCGAGGTCACCGGCACCACGGTCACCTCGGCGGGGATGGTGCTCGGCGGGACCTTCCTGGTCTTCGCCATCGCCGGGGCGACCGGCTCGGAGGGGGCGCAGATCCGGGAGATCGGCCTCGGCCTCACGATCGGGGTGGCGCTGGATACGTTCGTGGTGCGAACGCTCATCGTGCCCTCGGTGGTCGTCCTGCTCGGGCGGTGGAACTGGTGGCCGGCCTCGCTGCACCACCGGCACGTCATCCTCGAGGCGCGCAGGCACCGCCGGGCCGGGAAGCCCGCCGGGCTGGCTCGCGAGCCCATCACGCTGGCCGGGGAGCCCCTCACGCTGGCGGGCGAGCCCGTCACGCCGGCCGGCCAGCCCGTCACCCCGGCCGGCCAGCCTGTCGAGCTGGCCGGCGAGTCGCCGGGCGGCTGAGCGGCGGCGTTACGAGCGGCCGAAGATGGAGCTCTCCAGCACGTAGAAGACCGTGATCGCGGCGTACAGAATCACGCTGGCGATCGGGCTGGCCAGTGCCACCAGCGTGGCGGTCAGGTAGATGAACGGCCCGGGCAGGTAGCTGCGGGAGATGCCGGTGACCACGCGGCGGTCCGCGTCCGCCTTGAGCAGCCGGTCCCCCGCCGCCGCGTAGAACCACAGCGTGTTGAACAGCACCGCGGTGACCGTCAGCGTCGCCCCGTAGGCCAGCGCGGCCGGTTCCAGCTCACTGCCGCGGAAGTGCGCGGCCACCAGTCCGGTGGGGAACGGGATGAAGGCGACCAGCATCAAGAACCCGACGTTGATCAGCAGGAACCGCCGGTCGACGCGGGCCACCTGCCCGAACACGGTGTGATGGTTGACCCAGATGATGCCGATCGTCACGAACGTGACGGCGTACGCCACGTAGCTGGGCCAGATGTGCAGTAGGGACCGGCCGAGCGGGCCGGCGGATTCGTGCACCCCCAGGATGAGCAGGGTCGCGGCGATCGCGAACACGCCGTCGCTGAACGCCTCCAGCCGCCCTGTCGTCATGGCGTGGCAACCATGGATCGCGTAGCCCGGCAGCCGGTCAGCCGAAGAACACCTCGGCTTCGGCGTACCGCTCCCCGGGCACCAGCTTGACGTCACTGGTCGCTTCGGCCAGCGGCACGCGGATGATGTCGGTACCGCGCAGCGCCACCATCATCCCGAACGCGCCGTCGCGGACCGCGCTGATCGCGTGCACGCCGTACCGGGTGGCCAGCACCCGGTCGAAAGCGGTCGGCGTGCCGCCGCGCTGGATGTGGCCGAGCACCGTGCAGCGGGCCTCCTTGCCGGTCCGCTTCTCGATCTCCTCGGCCAGCATCTGGCCCACACCGCCCAGCCGGATATGACCGAACGCGTCGAGCTGCTCGCGGCCGATCTCGCCTTCCCCATCGGCCGGGTGCGCGCCCTCCGCGACCACCACGATCGGCGCGTACCTGGTCTGGAACCGGTGCTGCACGTAGGCGCAGACCCTCTCGATAGAGAAGGGCTTCTCCGGGATCAGGATGACGTTCGCGCCGCCGGCGATGCCCGCGTGCAGCGCGATCCAGCCGGCGCTGCGCCCCATCACCTCCACGATCAGCGCGCGGTGGTGGCTCTCGGCCGTGGTGTGCAGCCGGTCGATGGCCTCCATCGCGATGTTGACCGCGGTGTCGAAGCCGAACGTGTAGTCGGTCGCGCTGAGGTCGTTGTCGATGGTCTTGGGCACGCCCACCGCGCTGACGCCCTCGTCGCACAGCCGGGAGGCCACGCCGAGGGTGTCCTCCCCGCCGATCACCACCAGCGCGTCCACGCCCAGGCCGGCCAGGTTGTCCTTGATCCGGTCCACGCCGGAGCCCGCGCCGCCGACCGCTTCGGCCCGCAGCGGGTTGGTCCGCGACGAGCCCAGGATGGTGCCGCCGCGGGGCAGGATGCCGCGGACCGCCTGGACGTCCAGCGGGACGGTGTCGCCCTCGAGCGGCCCGCGCCACCCGTCGCGGAATCCGACGAACTCGAACCCGTACTCCGCCACTCCCTTGCGGACCACGGCCCGGATCACTGCGTTCAGCCCGGGGCAGTCTCCGCCGCCAGTGAGCACTCCGACTCGCATACGGGCCAGACTAGTGCGCCCGGTCCCGCCGCCGGGTGCGCTGGAGCAGACTGGTGGGCCATGAGCGTTCTCGCGATCGACGCAGGAACAACTGGCGTGACCGCCCTGGTGATACGCCCCGACGGCACCGTGGCGGGCCGGGGTTACCAGGAGTTCCGCCAGTACTACCCGCAGCCGGGCTGGGTCGAGCATCTACCCGAAGGGATCTGGCAGGCCACGCTGGCCGCCTGTGCCATGGCTACCGAACGGGCCGGGGCCGGTGCCGCCGGCCCCGCCAACGCCGACGCGGTGACCTGCATCGGCATCACCAACCAGCGGGAAACCGCGGTGATCTGGGACCGCGCCACGCTCACCGCGCCGCGGCGCGCGATCGTCTGGCAGGACCGCCGGAGCGCGGAGTTGTGCCAGCGGCTGCGCGACGCCGGGCACGAACCCCGGATCACCGAGCTGACCGGGCTGCGGCTCGATCCCTACTTCACCGGGACCAAGCTCACCTGGCTGGCCGAGAATGACGCCGAACTGTGGTCCGGGGTCGAGGACGGGTCGCTCGCCGTGGGCACGGTGGATTCCTACCTGATCGCCCGGATGAGCGGCGGCCGGCGGCACGTGACCGACGCCTCCAACGCGTCGCGGACCCTGCTGTTCGACATCTCGGCGGGCCAGTGGTCGGCCGAGCTGTGCGAGCTGTTGCGGGTGCCGCCGCACGCGCTGCCCGAGGTGGTGCCGTCCTGGGGCGCCGAGGGGCACACCGACCCGATGGCCTTCCTCGGCCTGTCGGTGCCGGTCGCGGGCATCGCCGGCGACCAGCAGGCCGCCCTGTTCGGCCAGGCCTGCTTCGCCGCGGGCGACACCAAGTGCACCTACGGAACCGGATCGTTCGTCCTGGTCAACACCGGTTCGGTGCGGCCGGACCCGGGCGTTTCGCTGCTGGCCACGGTGGCCTGGATGGACCCCGAAGGCGCGCTGAGCTACGCACTGGAAGGGTCGGTGTTCGTCACCGGCGCGGCCGTGCAGTGGCTGCGCGACGGGCTCGGCCTGCTGGACAACGCCGCCCAGAGCGAGGCGCTGGCCCGGTCGGTACCAGACAGCGGCGGCGTCGTGTTCGTGCCCGCGCTGACCGGGCTCGGCGCGCCGGACTGGGATCCCGACGCCCGCGGCGCGATCTTCGGGATCACCCGGGGGACGAGCCGGGCGCACCTGGTCCGCGCCACGCTGGAAGCCATCGCGTTCGAGGTGCGGGACGTGTGCGGCGCCATGGCCGAGGCGTCGTCGGCCCGGCCGCGCGCGCTCAAGGCGGACGGCGGCGCGAGCGCGAACGACCTGCTGATGCAGCTGCAGGCCGACCAGCTCGGGCTGGCCGTGGAACGCCCGGTGATCGCGGAGACGACCGCGCTGGGCGCCGGGTTCCTGGCCGGCCTGGCCACCGGGGTCTGGTCATCGACGGCCGAGCTCTCGCAGATCTGGCGGCTCGGCAAGCGCTTCTCCCCCGCCGCCTCGCGCGACGACGCCGCCTACGCCCGATGGCGCACCGCGGTCACCCGCGCCAAGGGCTGGGCCAGGTAAGCCGCGGCCGCGGGCTGGCCGGGAAGGCTTCAGCGGTGCAGGTGAAGCCGGCGCTGGGCGGAGTTGGCGGCCTTGGCGCTGGCGGCATAGATGTCCACGTACTCCTGGCCGGACAGGTCCATCAGCGCGTACATGATCTCGTCGGTGACCGCGCGGAGCACTAGCCGGTTGGACTCCATGCCGTAATAGCGGGAGAAGTCCAGCGGCTTCCCGAACCGGGCGCCCGGGCGGAATCGCAGCCTGGGCATCACCGTACCGGGCGGCTGCAGGTCGTAGGTGCCGAGCATGGCGCACGGGATCACCGGGGCGCGGCCCTCCAGGGCCAGGCGGGCGACGCCGGTCTTGCCACGGTAGAGCCGACCGTCGGGAGTGCGGGTGCCCTCGGGGTAGATGCCCAGCAGGTGGCCCTCGGCCAGGACGCGCAGTCCGGTGTGCAGCGCCCGCTCGCCGGCCTCGCCGCCCGAACGGTCGACCGGGATCTGCCCCATACCGTGGAAGAACGCCTTGCTGACCAGGCCCTTGATGCCACGGCCGGTGAAGTACTCCGCCTTGGCCAGGTAGACGACCTTGCGCGGAAGCAGCAGCGGCCCGAAGAAGTGGTCGGAGAACGACAGGTGGTTGCTCGCGATGATGGCCGGCCCCTCGCGCGGAACGTTGTCGGTTCCCTCGGCCCAGGGGCGGAACACCAGCCTGAGGAACGGGTAGAGGATCGCCTTCACCACCCAGTAGAACACGCCCATATGTTCGCACGCGTCTTCCGGTCGTGCGAGTATGGCCAGGGCATTGGCGGTCAGACATTGGCGCCAGCGACGGCTGGAGGGACGGACCGGATGTCGGTGATCCCAGGGGCGGAGGCGTTCACCCGTGACGGCGGGCCCGTGGGCGTCCTGCTGTGCCACGGGTTCACCGGGACGCCGCAGTCGCTGCGGCCATGGGCGGAATACCTCTGCGACGCCGGCCTGACCGTGTCCGTGCCGAGGCTGCCCGGGCACGGCACGACCTGGCAGGAGATGAACCGCACCCGCTCGGAAGACTGGTTCGCGGAGGCCGAGCGGAGCTTCGAGGAGCTGCGCGGGAAGACCGACGAGATCTTCTTGATGGGCCTGTCGCTCGGCGGCTGCATCGCGCTGCGGATCGCCGAGCTACGCGGCGCGGCGGTCCGCGGGCTGGTGGTGGTCAACCCCTCGATCACCGCGGACACCAAGCTGTTCTGGTTCGCGCCGGTGATGAAGCTGTTCGTACCTTCGCTGAAGGGGATCGCCAGCGACATTAAGAAGCAGGATGCGCAAGAGCTCGGCTACAACCGGGTGCCGGTGAAGGCGGCCGCGACGCTGCCGCGACTGTGGCGCGCCACCCGGGACGGCCTGGACCAGCTCAGCCAGCCGGTGCTCGCCTACCGCAGCACCGAGGATCATGTGGTCGGCCCGCTCAGCATGCGGCTGCTGACTGACGCGCTCCCGGCCAGCCAGCTGACGGTCCGGGATTGCCAGAACAGCTATCACGTGGCCACCCTGGATAACGACGCGGCGACCATCTTCTCGGGCAGCCTGGAGTTCGTGCGGGCGCACAGCGCCGCCCTGAAAGAGTAGGCGCCCCGAAGAGAGGGCCGCCGCGAAGGAATGAGGCCGGGCCCGGCGGGCTTGACACTGACGAGGGGTGAGGGCGCCAGACGTGACCGACGGCAACAGCGAAGAAGTAGCCCACGGCGGCAGCGAGGAAGAGGCCGCGTGGCTGGATCTGGTCGGCCGCTTCGATGCTCCGGTCACCACCGGCGACGCGCCCGTGCCCTGGCCGGAGAGCGAGAACCTGCCTGCTCCGCCCGCCCCCGCGCCGGGCGGAATCGCGTCCGGGGCCGGGCCCACCGCGCCCCCGCCCGCGGCTCGGCCCACCAGACCCCGCCCCGGGACTGAGCCCGGCAACCCCCCGCCCGGGGTTTGGCCCACCGGACCCCCGCCTGGGGCCGGGCGGCCCGGGCCCCTGCCCTGGGCCGAGCCGCGGTCGGGAGCGGGGACCGGGCCGACCGGACCCGCAACCGGGGCCGGGCCTGCATCCGGAGCCGGGTCCGCATCCCGCGGAGTGGTTCCGGCGCCCCCGGATCCGCCGGCGGAGGAGGAGCACTACGTGCCGCCTCCGCCCCCGCCGCTGCCCCGGCTCTCGCCGGTCACCAAGGGCGCCTGGGTGGCGCTGTTCGGCGGTCCCGGCTACCTGCTCGCCGCGACGATGGCGGGCTGGACGATTCCCGGCTGGCTGGGGTTCGGCGCGGTCGCGGCGTTCATCGCCGGCTTCATCGTGCTGGTCCTGCACGTCGGAGACGATCGCGACCGGGACTCGGATCCAGACGACGGCGCGGTCGTCTGAGCAGCGCGACCCTGGCCAGGTCGGCCGCGCCCACCAGCCCGGCGTCGGCACCCAGCTCGGCAATCATGATGTCGGCGTAGACCCGGTAGCCGCGGCCCGTCAGGGCCTTCTCGAACGCCGCCCGGGCCGGGGCGAGCAGCAGGTCGCCCGCCTCCGACACCCCCCCGCCGATGACGAAGCAGTCCGGATCGAGGATCGCGGCCAGGTCCGCCATGCCCTGCCCGAGCCACCCGCCCACGATCTGGAAGCAGCGCAGCGCCCCCGGGTCGCCTTCCCGTGCGGCCTGAGTGACCTCCGGTCCGCCGATCCCCTCCGGATGCCCGCCGCCCAGCTGGAGCAGCCTGATGGCTCCCTCCGGCGTCCGCCTGGCGAACTCGCGTGCCTCCGCGACCAGCGCGCTCCCGCTGGCGTACTGCTCCCAGCAGCCGCGGTTGCCGCAGCCGCACAGCCGGCCCTCGGGCACGGCCCGGCAGTGCCCGGGCTCCCCGGCCATCCCCCAGCCGCCGCGGTACAGCTCGCGGCCGAGCACGAGACCGCCGCCGATGCCGGTGCCGATCGAGAGGAAAACGATATTCTCATAGCCCCGGCCGGCGCCGAACCTGACTTCGGCCCAGGCGCTGGCGTTGGCGTCGTTGTCCATGACGACCGGCAGGCCGACCAGATCCTCGACCCGCTGCTTGAGCGGCTCGTCCCGCCAGGCGAGGTTGGGGGCGAACATCACGGCCGCACGGGCGGAGTTCACGAATCCGGCCGCACCCAGGCCCACCGCCTGCACCGGGTGGCGGCCGCGCAGTTCGGTCACCACCGAGGCGATCACCTGAGCGGTGCGCGAGGGCTCGGCCGCGGGCGTGGATCGCCTGAGCTTCTCAACGATCGTGCCCCGGCGGTCCACCACGCCCGCGGCGACCTTGGTTCCTCCGACGTCAAGACCGACGGTCAGGCCCATCGGGCTCCGCACTCTGGGCCTCTCCGGCCTCCGCAGCCCCCGCTGTCGTCTCCGTCGAGGTGCGGCCCGGGCGCGGGGCGGCCTCGTCGGGCCAGCCGGTCCCTACCGCCGACTCCGCATGCCGCGCCGGCCCGGTCCGCGACTCGTACCCGCCCTCGGGCGGGCGGGCCGACAGCGTGGCCTCGAAGGCGGACAGCGTGTCCTGGGCCACGGTGAGCAGGGCGTCTCCGGCCCCGGCCACGTGCGAGGCCAGCCCGGGCCCGGACTGCCTGACCCTGCGCGCGGCCCGGCACACCGGGCACCACGCGCATTCGGGCGCTTCATCGGGGATGGGCTCCGCGGTGGCAGTCTCCCAGACGTCGCCGCGGCCCGAACCGCCGCCGAAGGTCCGGCGGGCCTGGCCCTTCAGCTCCCGGCTCAGGCTCCGCGCGCTTGACCGCATGAGCCAGCGCTGGAAATCGCCGATCGGGTCACTGCCCGACGACCTGGCGTCGTTGGTCACCTGGTGCCTCCCGTGCTTCCGCCGTCGGCCAGGCTCTCGGCTCGCGCCTTGAGGCCCTTCAGGGCGGTGTCGATGATCATTTTTTCCGCCTTGCGCTTGAGCAGTCCCGGCATCGGTATCCGGACATCCACCGTCAGCTCGTAGCTGACCTCGGCACCCGTCCCGCGGTCGGTGAGGTGATACGCGCCGGTCATCTCCGCGATGACCGTCCCCGGCTCGGCGAGCTGCCAGCTGACCTGCTCGTCGCCGTCCCAGGTATAGGCGAGCACGTAGGTATCCCGCAGCACGCCCGCGTCGAGGGTGAACCGCACCGCCCTGGCCCGGCCATCCGGCCCGGCCTCGAGCACGTCGGCCGACCGCAGCGCGGCCGCCCAGCTCGGGTAGTCGGCGAAGTCCTCGATCACCGCCATGACGTCGGACTTTGGCGCCGCCACGGTGACACTCGACGCGGTCTTGTCAGCCATGCTCAGAGCGTACCGCCAACGCGACATTACTCGGTTAGGCCCTACCACTCCAGGGGGAAGGGAATCCCGGTCGCGGCGAAGTGACCGACGTTGACGCACTCGGTGCGGCCGACCCGCACCCGGGCGGTGAGCGGCTGGTGCACGTGGCCGAACAGGGCCAGCCGGGGCTGGGTCCTCCTGATCGCCTCGAGCAGCGCCTCGCTACCCCGCTCCAGCCTGCGCGCCACCGTGTCGTACAGCAGCTCGGGCACGGCGGGCGGGATATGGGTGCAGAGCACGTCCACCTTGCCGACCGCGTCGATCTTCGCCGCGTAGGCGTCATCGTCGAGCTCATGCGGGGTCCGGTACCGGGAGCGAAGGCCGCCGCCGACGAAGCCGAACGTCCGGCCGCCGAGCTCGGCCCGCTCGCCGTCGAGCACACGATGACCCGGCTTCAGCCGCGCCGCCCACAAGCCGGGCAGATCGACGTTGCCGTAGGTCAGGAAGGCCGGCTCGGGCAGCGCCGCGAACAGCGTGTCGTACTGCCGGGCCGCGGCGGCCCGGAAATGCTCGCCGGGATCCCCGGGCAGCCCCGCCAGCAGCTGCCGGGAGAACGTCCGCGCCTGGTCGAATCGCTGCGCGGTCCGCAGCTCGATCAGCTTGCCGGCCTGGCTGGCGCCGAACAGCTCGGCGAAGATCCCGTGCCGGCTGTCGGCGTAGTCCAGGAACTGGAGCAGATCGCCGAGGCAGATGACGGCGTTCGCGCCCTCGCCCGCCCGGGCCAGCGCATCGGCCCGGCCATGCACGTCGCTGACCACGTGAACCCGCATGCCACTCAGACTAGAGTTCAGGACCCTTGCTACCCATCGGTAGCAAGTGACGGCGGCGCCCGGGCAAGCGGTAGCCTCCAGACAAGCACAGTCGGATTGAGGAGGCGCCGTGCGCGAGTACAGCACCCCGGCCCTGGTGGATGTCCCCGCGTCGGCCAGCCTCGCCGACGTGGTGTTCCGCCGCGCGGCTGAGGAGCCGGATGCCGTCATCATGCGGCGGAAGGCGCCCCCCAATGCCGACGGGGCCGGCGAGGACGGGGGCTGGCAGGACGTAACCGCGCGCGCGTTCCGGGACGAGGTGCTGCCCCTGGCCAAGGGGCTCATCGCGGCCGGCATTCAGCCCGGGGACCGGGTCGCGCTGCTGTCGCGGACCCGGTACGAGTGGACCCTGATCGACTACGCGATCTGGGCCGCGGGCGCGGTCACCGTGCCCATCTACGAGACGTCCTCGGCCGAGCAGGTGCAGTGGATCCTGAGCGACTCGCAGGCCCGGGCGGTGTTCGTGGAGACCGCCGCGCACGAGGCGACGATCGGCTCGCTGCGCGCCCAGTCGCCCGGCCTGGAGATGGCGTGGCGGATCGAGGGCGACGCGGGTGTCGGCCAGTCGCTGCGGGAGCTGGCCGCACGGAGCGGGGTCATCGACGACGAGCAGGCCGAGGCGCGCCGCAACGCGATCACGGCGGGCGACCTGGCCACCATCATCTACACCTCGGGCACCACCGGCCGCCCGAAGGGCTGCTCGATCACGCACGCGAACCTGCTCGCTGACACGCGCAACGCGACCGCGGGCGCGCTCACCGAGCTGTTTGACTTCTCCGGTTCGACGCTGCTGTTCCTGCCGCTAGCCCACGCGTTCGCCCGCATCATCCAGGTGGCCTGCCTCGAGTCCGGCATCGTGCTCGGGCATACCCCGTCGATCTCGGACCTGGTGTCCGACCTGGCCTCGTTCCGGCCGACGTTCCTGCTCGCGGTGCCCCGGGTGTTCGAGAAGGTCTACAACACCGCCCAGCAGCAGGCTTCGGAAAGCCCGGTCAAGCGCCGGATCTTCGCGGCCGCGGCCGATACCGCCATCGCGCACAGCCAGGCGCTCGACTCCACGGCCCGCGGCGGCCGCGGGCCGGGCGCCGCCCTCGTGCTCCGGCACCGCCTCTTCGACCGGCTGGTCTACGGCAAGCTGCGCGACGCGGTCGGCGGCCAGGTGCGGTTCGCGGTCTCAGGCGGCGCGGCGCTCGGGGAGCGGCTCGGCCACTTCTTCCGCGGCACCGGGATCACGATCCTCGAGGGCTACGGGATGACCGAGCTCACCGCGGCGGCGACCGTCAACCGGCCGAGCCGCAACAAGATCGGAACGGTCGGGCTGGCGATACCCGGCGCCGGCATCAGGATCGCCGACGATGGCGAGGTACTCATCAAGGGGCCGATCGTCTTCTCCGGCTACTGGCACAACGACGCCGCCACCGCCGACGTGCTGGATCGCGAGGGTTGGATCCACACCGGCGACATCGGCTCGCTCGACGACGAAGGCTTCCTGCGGATCACCGGCCGCAAGAAGGAGCTGATCATCACCGCCGGCGGGAAGAACGTGTCGCCTGCCGTGCTCGAGGACAGGCTGCGCAGCCACCCGCTGGTCAGCCAGTGCATGGTGGTAGGCGACGGCCGGCCCTACGTGGCGGTCCTGGTCACCATCGATGAGGAGGCGCTGCCGCACTGGAAGAAGCAGCACGGCAAGGCGTCTGACGCGACGCTGGCCGAGCTGAAGGACGACCCGGAGTTTCTCGCCGACATTCAGCAGGCGGTGGACGACGCCAACCAGGCGGTGTCCCGGGCGGAGACGATCCGCCGGTTCCGGATCCTCGACATCGACTTCACCGAGGCCGGTGGTCAGCTCACCCCGTCGCTCAAGCTGCGCCGCAGCCTGGTGGTCAAGGAGTGCGCCGCCGACATCGAGGCGCTGTACTCCTGACCTATCCGCCGAGGATCTGCTCAAGCCGCCCGGCCACCAGGTCCCAGCGCCACTCCTGCTGCACCCAGGCCAGGCCCTTCTCGCCCATGGCGCGGGCCCGGTCCGGATCGGTGAGCAGGCCGATGATCCGGTCCGCCACGGCGGTCACGCTGCGGCCGGGGACCACGTAGCCTGACTCGCCGTCGCGGATGGCGTCGGGCGCGCCGCCGGAGTCGCCGCCGATCACCGGCAGCCCGGTGGCGGAGGCCTCCAGGTAGACGATGCCCAGCCCTTCCACGTCGAGCCCGCCTCTGCGGGTCCGGCAGGGCATGGCGAACACGTCGGCGGCGTCGTAGTAAGCGGGCAGATCCCGCCCCGGGATGGCGCCGGCAAAATGGACCGAGTCCGTTACCCGGAGCCGTTCGGCCAGCTGGCGCAGTTTTTTACCGAACGGCCCGCTGCCGACCAGCAGCAGCCTGGCATCCGGCGCGGCCGAAAGAACCGCGGGCCAGGCCCGCAGCAGCGTGTCCTGGCCCTTGCGCGGCACGAGCCGGGACACGCACAGCACCACCGGCCGGCCGTCTAGGCCGAGCCGGCGCCGGACCGCGGCGCCGCCCGCGCCCGGATGGAAAGCCGTGACGTCGACGCCGGGGGCCAGCCGGACCATGCGGGCTGCCGCGTCGGCGGACAGGGCCCGGGCCAGCCGCACCCTGAAGTACTCCCCCAGGTAGGTCACCACGTCCACGGCGTCGCCGATCCGGTGCAGCAGACCGCGTGCACCGGGCAACGCGGCCCAGCCCGCCTCGTGCCCGTGGGTGATCGCGACAATCCGCTCCGCCCCCGCGCGGCGCAGCGCGGGAGCCAGCAGGCCGAGCGGAGCGGCGGCACCGAACACAACCCGGTCGCAGTCATGCTCCCGCAGCGCGGCTACGGCCCGGCGGGTCACCGACGGCACCGGCAGCATGAGCGACGTCGGGTGCCGGATGACCGGCATCGGCTGGCGGGCGTCGAACTCGGCGGCGCCCTCCCAGGAGGGCGCGTACACGACCACCGAGCCCGCCGGCAGCCCGCAGGCCAGCGCGTGCACGAACGACTGGATCCCGCCGCGCCGAGGCGGGAAGTCGTTGGTGACCACGAGCGTCTTGCCCATGGCTCAGGGTAAGGCTAGGGCCGGACGGCACCGTCCTCGGTCGACGCGTACCAGCCGGATAGAGAGACCTTCTCCACGTTCTGGCCCGGTGTCGGGGCGTCGATGATCATGTTGCCGCCCACGTAAATGGCCACGTGGCTCTCGCCGCTGAAATAGATCAGGTCGCCCGGCTGGAGCTGGGACAGCGGAATGTGCGGCAGCGCGGCCCACTGCTCGTAGGTGTCGCGCGGGATGGACACCCCGGCGTACGCCCATGCGGCCTGGGCCAGCCCGGAGCAGTCGTAGCCGCTCGAGCACGGTCCGGTGCCGCCGTACACGTAGGGGCAGCCAAGCTGAGCGTAGGCGAACGCGACGGCCTTGCCCGCGCTGCCGCTGGCGGGGGCCGGGGGCGGAGCCTTCTTAGTCGCGGGGGTGGACGACGTCTGGCCGCCCGCCGGGCTGGCCGCGGCGGCGACCGTCCGCTGCTGCTGCGCGGTGAGCGTCGCGAGCAGTGACTGCTTCTGGCTCAGCGACGCCTTTGCGGAGGCGACCCTCGCGTGAGCCTGGTTGCGCAGCGTGGTGATCGCCGCCTTGGTGTGCCTGGCGGTCTGCTGGGCTCCGGACAGCTGCCGGGCTGCGGTGATGAACTGGTGCATCTGCGCGGACCTGGTCGAGGAGAGCTGGACGAGCATGCTGGCCCGGCTGAGCACGGTCTGCGGGCTGGCCGAGGTGATCAGGGCCGCCATCGACGTCAGGTTGCCGTCCTCGTAGGCGGTGGCGGCGGCCGCGGCCACGCCGCGGCGCGCGATGTTGAACTGCGCCTGGTCTTTGGCGACCTCGTTGTTGATCAGCTTCAGCCGCTGGCCGGCCTCGGCCAGCTGCTGCTTCATCTGGTCGTACTGCGCAATGGCCTTGTCGGCCTGGCTCGACAGGGTCTTGACCTGCGCTGTCACCTGAGTGATCGTCGGCTTCGGCGAAGCACTCACAGAAACCGAGTAAGTGGCCAGGCCCCCGATCAGGGCCACCGCGGCGGCTCCGGTGATACAGCGGCTAACCAGGGAAAGCCTGGCTGATGGCCGCGTATTCACGTGCGGGACACGCTCCTTCTTCCACTCTCGCCTACCGGGTGAGCTAGGGGCGCGGGGCGGTGGAAGAACTCGCCCTTCGGCCGGTGCCAGCGTGGCGCCTGCCGATGACCCGGCTCCGCGGCCAACACAGAACGTCGGCCGCAAGGACTCGGCGTCGGCCGATCGTTATCGCCGGTGTGGCGATTGCGGAACGATGCGGCTCGAGGTGTGACATTAGTGAAGCGAGAGGGCCGGTTCAACCGATTCCACTACTCCGGGCGCGCCTTTGACTCTGCGTAAGTGGATCCTGATGGCCGAACAGCCCGTGTGAGCGATATGACCGGATTCCGGCACCAGGCTGGCACTGGGATCAGGCCGGCTTCCGGGATCAGGCCGGCTTCCGGGATCAGGCGGCCACAGGAATCAGGCCGGCTTCGGGGATGAGTCCGGCTTCCGCGAGCGCCCGCAGTGCCCGGCGCTCGGCCGCCCCGATCGTCTGGCCGTCGGGCAGGATCGCGATCACGCAATCCGGGCCCGCGGTCCCGCCCATCTCGCGCCGGTCGCCGTCGTCCTGCATGACCCTTCCCTCCGGAGGCGTGGTTTCCTGCTGCTACCAGGCTAGGAAGGGGCACTGACATTCCGGCGCGCCTGGCGGAGAGTGTCGGTACCCAGCCCTACCGTGGGCACCGTGAATATCTGGCGCAGGCTGACCACCCGGCTCGGCGGGGCTTCGCGCCAGCGCACCCGGGCGTCGCGATGGCCGAGCCAGGCATCGCGGTGGCGGGGCCGGACGTCGCGACGGCGGGGCCGGATGTCGCGATGGCGGGGCCGGATGTCGCGCAGGCCGGCCGCTGAGGCCGGCCCCGCGCTCCGGTGGCCGGTCGCCAGCGCCGACGGCTCACAGGCCTTCAGCGCGCTGCTGGCCTGCGGCACGCACCGGATCGCCGACACCGATTTCGTCGTCGTCGACCTGGAGACCACCGGCTGGTCGCCGGACACCGCGCGGATCACGGAGATCGGCGCGGTCCGGTTCACCGGCGGGCGGGTCACCGGGGAGTTCTGCACACTGATCAACCCGGGTCAGGCGATCCCCGCCGACATCGCGGCGCTCACCGGGATCAGCGACGCGATGGTGGCGCGCGCCCCGGTCATCGGGGCGGTCCTGCCCGATTTCCTGGCCTTCACCGGCGGTGCCGTGCTCACCGCGCACAACGCCCCGTTCGACGTCAGCTTCCTCATCGCAGCATGCGGGGACTGCGGCCTGCCCTGGCCGGATCTGGCGGTGCTGGACACGGTCACGCTGGCGCGGCAGGTGCTCGGCGAGACCGAGGTACCCGACTGCAAGCTGTCCACGCTGGCCAGCTTCTTTCAGACGCCGACGGTGCCGAGTCATCGCGCCCTGGCCGACGCGCGGGCTACCGCCGCGGTGCTGCACGGCCTGATCGGCCGGCTGGCCGCGTCCGGCGTGCGCACGCTGGCCGAGATATCCGTCTGAGCGACAGGATTTCAGCCGATCCCGCCTCGGCTACCAAGATCGATGTACGGTTGCCGGCGCAATAGGGGCGGCAAGGTGCCATCGACAACTTCGAGCCAAGCGGCTGGGCCGCCGGCAGGCCTGGCTGCTCGCGGTACTAGTACGCTCGGCCTCAGATGATGACCGAAGGAGGCGGCCGGTGGTCACCGCGATCGTCCTGATCAAGACCGAGGTCCAGCGCATCCCCGAGATCGCGCAGGAACTCGTGCAGATCCCGCAGGTCAGCGAGGTGTATTCGGTAACGGGCGAGTTTGAC
>DASXLW010000152.1:0-3621 GCA_036496025.1 Streptosporangiaceae bacterium | reverse complement strand
CTGGCTGTGGTTGACGGTAATGACCCCTGAGCTCAGCGCGTAGGTCCAGTTCCAGCCGTACAGCGCCGGGTGCGAGACGAGCGTGGTCAGGCTCGCGCCGAACGTCACCGTCGCCAGCAGCACCACGGTGGCCAGGACGGTGCCGAGGATGGCCGACCTGACCGGCGCCCGCCCGCGTTCCGCGCGCGGGTCGAGAGCCAGCCGGACGCCCTCAGCCGCCGGCGCTGGCAGGCCGGCCGCCCAGGCGGCGCGCACCACGGCCGACCCGGTGGCACGGGACGGCACGCCGCGGGCGAGCGCGCGGTGCGGCGCCCGCCGAAAGGCGACCACCACGGCGGTCGCGGCCAGCAGGGCGGTGAACAGGGCGAAGCCGGCGCCGACGACGGTCCAGTCGAACGCGATGCCCGGGTAGGGGTAGACGGCACGTATCGAGCCGAGTGGCGCGAGTGGCGACAAGCCGACGGCGACGGCGACGGCCAGCAGCGCGCCGACCACGATGGCGCCGACGACCCCGGGCAGCCCGTCGCCGGTCGTCTCGGCCGGGCCCGCGCCGAGCGCGCGCAGCGTGCCGAGGTCGCCCGCGCCGAGGCGGAGCTGCCTGCCGATCACCTGGCCCGCGATGAGCAGCGCGGCCACCGCCGCGATGCCGCCGAAGACCGCCAGCGCGATCGACGTCGGCTCGATGGCCCGCTGCGCCTTCGCCGCGGTGAGCGACGTGAGGTAGAACTCGATGGGGAACCCCTTCGGCAGCACCTGCTGGATGCTTGCTTCGGCGGCGGCCACGCTGGTTCCCGGGGCGAGCTGCACGGAGGTCTCGGTGAAGTTGGCGCAGCACTGGGCGAGCAGCCGGGTCAGCGCCGGGGTGAACAGCGCACCGCCGTCGCGCTGGACGTCGGCGTCGTCCTGGGTCTCTTCCGAGCTGTAGACCACGCTGCCAACGATCTTCATGGTGACGGTCAGGTGCGGCTTGACCGGGCGGCTGCCGAACCCCGGCGCCGTCACCTGAGCGTTCGTGAAGAAGCCGAGCGGCCCGACCGTACCGACGTGGACCGGCCCGGTGGTCCCCTTGGCGTCGATCACCGCCTCGTCGGTCGTGCCGGGGTCAGGCATCCGGCCCTGGACGACGGTCACCCTGTCGGTCGTGAAGTACTCGCCGTCCAGGCTGCCGGCCAGGCCCTGACTGCCCGCCTCCTCCTGCTGGTTCTGCCCGGAGCCGAGCACGGCCACGTTCAGCCCCTCGTAGCTCGACACGTGCCGGACGCCGGGCAGCGCGGCGATCTTCGCGATGGTGGCCGGGTCGTAGCCCTTGCTACCCGCCACCCCGTAGAGGCCGGTCAGCACGGTCAGGTCCGACGGGTTGGTGCTCGCCAGGTAGGCGGGGAAGGCGGCCTGGGTGCGGCGGGCGGCGGCGATCGAGCCCATGGCCAGGCCGCCGAGCAGCCCGAGCAGCAGCACGAGCGCGAGGTAGCCGGGCCAGCGCTCACCCCACGTGCACCGGAACCGGTACCACGCGACTCCGAAGACGTCCGCACCCCGCATGCCCCGCAGTATCCCCCGGCCGACAGCCGCCCGGGGAGGGAGGCAGCTTGCCTTCCTCAGATCGCCAACGGTGCGGGCAGCACCACCCACCGCGGGATACCTCCCCCATTGCCCGCGAACGGGCCGGCCGGTGGAATGCTGATCATGGCACCGGTCTGGTTCGCGCTGCGCGCCGGGATGCGGCGCAGGTGGCGGGCGCTGGTCAGCCTCGCGCTGCTGCTCGGGCTGGCCGGCGGGGTTGTGCTCACCGCGGCGGCGGGCGCGCGGCGCACCGATACCGCCTATCCGCGGCTGCTGACCTGGGCCAGCGCCAGCCAGGTGACCGCCCTGCTCGGCGGGCTTGACCCGGCCTATTTCGCCGCGCTGCACCGGCTGCCGCAGGTGGCGGCGGTGGCGACCGCCATGCAGTACAACATCGCGCTACCCGTTTCCGGCGGTCTGCCGGACAACCAGGTGGAGGTGCTCGCGAGCTCCGACGGGAGCCTGGGCACGACCGTCGACCGGGTGAAGGTGCTGCAGGGACAGATGTTCGGCTCCGGCGCGGCAAGCGAGGCCGTGATCGACCCGGGGACCGCCGCCAGGCTGCACCTGGCGCCCGGTGACACGCTGCACCTGACCGCGGTCCCGTATTACGACGCGAGCCAGGACCTGAACCCGGCCAAGCTCCGGGTACCGCTGACCTTCCGGGTGGCGGCCGTCGGGCTCTTCGACGACCAGGTGGTGCCTACCACCAGTAACAGCAGCGAACCACGGATCCTGCTCAGCCCCGGGTTCAGCCGTACCGCCCTGGCCACCCGCGGGTACGGCACCAAGGGCTCGATCGACTACCTGGCGCAGGCGTATGTGCGGCTGAAGCCAGGCACGGACCCGGCCGCGTTCAGCGCCGCCGCCCAGGCACTATCCAGTCGGTATCCGGGCGTCCGGGTCAACGGTGGTCTCGTCTTCACCGACAGCTCCCCCCAGGTCGCAGGGACCCAGCGGGCGATCAGGCCGCTCGCGGTCGCGCTCGCACTGTTCGGCGCGCTGGCCGGGCTCATCGCGCTCGCGGTGATCGGCCAGCTGCTCGCCCGCCAGATGACGCTGGACACGGCCGGGTACGGGGTGCTGAGCGCGCTTGGCATGACCCGCGGCGCCCTGCTCGCGCTCGCGGCCGCCCGGCTCGGGCTGGTCACCGTGGCCGGCGGGGTCATCGCCGTCGGCATCGCGATCGCGGCGTCGCCGCTGTTGCCGATCGGGGCCGCCCGGCTGGCCGAACCGCAGCCGGGAATCGGTCTCGACCCGGCCGTCCTCGGAATCGGCTTCGCCGCCGTCGTCCTGCTGCCGCTCGTGGTGCTCGCGGCGCCGGCTGTCCGCGCGGTGCGCCAGGCGCGCGGCTCCGCCGCCACGGCAACACCGCCAGCCACCCGGCCCACCGCGCGGCCGTCCTGGCTGGCGGGCGCGCTCACCCGGGCGGGCACGGTCACCGGTGGCATCGGCGCCCGGATGGCGTTCGAGCCCGGGCACGGCCGGACCGCGGTGCCGGTGCGCAGCGCGCTGGCCGGCACCGCGATCGCGGTCGCCGCAGTGGTCGCCGCCGCCGTCTTCGGCACCAGCCTCGTCGGGCTGGTCAGCAGCCCGCAGCAGTATGGGCAGAACTGGAACCAGCAGCTCAGCTTGGGCTTCGCGGCCGTCCCCGCCTCCTACGCCGCACAGTTCGCCGCCGCCACGCCCAGCGTCACCGGATACGCGCTCGGCGACATCGGCCAGCTCGACATCGCCGGGACGCGGGTGGCCGCGGTCGGCGTGAACCAGGTGCACGGCGATGGCTACCTGACGATGCTGGCCGGCCGGCCGCCGGCGAACGCCGCCGAGATCGCGCTCGGCGCGCAGACGATGCGCGCGCTTGGCGTGCGGATCGGGCAGACCGTGCGGGCCACGGTCGACTGGGCGACCGGACACCCTGGCCCGGCCACCCAGCACTTGCTGCGCGTCACCGGCACGGTCGTGCTGCCGGACTTCGGCCAGTCCGGGCTGAGCAGCGACACCGACCTCGGAAACGGCGCGGTGGTGTCACCGACGCTGCTGTCCAGCATCCAGAGGTTT
>DASXLW010000151.1:0-2360 GCA_036496025.1 Streptosporangiaceae bacterium | reverse complement strand
GGATTGGCTATTGGGAGACCCGGCGGCGCAGCGACCAGAGCTGAGCGCCCCGCTCCACCTCGAGGGCGGCCGCCCACGGCAGCCGCGGCGGGCCCAGCTCGGTGCGCAGGCTGGCCGTGGCCTTCCTGGCCAGCTGCGGGTCGCGAGCCGCCCGCCGGGCGAGTTCGGCGGCCCGCTCCTCGACCTGCTCCGACGGCAGGGCCTCCCAGGCCAGGCCGAGCTGCGCGGCCCGCAGGCCGGAGATCTCCTCGCCGAAGATCCCGGCCGCGGCCGCGGCCTCCGGGCCCGCACGCCCGGCCAGCAGCCCGAAGTGCCCGCCGCCGGGATGCAGCCCGATTCGCAGGAAGCCGCTGATCAGCCGGGCGTCCTCGGCCACGATGCGCAGGTCGGTGGCGAGCATCAGGTTGATCCCGGCCCCGACCGCGGCGCCGCGGACCGCGGCAATGGTCGGCATCTCCAGCTGGCCGACCCTGGTGAAGGCACGGTAGATGCCGCCCAGGGCGGCGTACCGGTTCTCCTCCGCCGGGTCCCGGCCGACCTCATCCAGGTGGCCACGCTCGGCCCCGGAGCAGAAGGTGCCGCCGGCGCCCTTGATGACGGCGGCGCCGACCTGCTGGTCGCGGTCGGCCTCGTCGCAGGCCGCGACGAACTGCCCGGCCAGCTCGTTGTTCAGGGCGTTCCTGGTCGCGGGGGCGTTCAGGGTGATGAACGCGACGCCGTCGGTGATCTCCAGGTCAATCATGGGCTGGCTCCTCGGCTGGGTAGCGACGGGCGGCCTGACTCAGGCGTTCGGCGAGCACGGCGCAGCGGTCGCGGAGCCCGGCGGGCTCCAGCGGGGTGAACGGGATGTCCAGCCGGGCCAGGTGCAGGGCGATCATGTCGAGGGAGTCCGAGCCCGTGGTGAGCAGGCACTGCCCTTCGCCGATCGCCTCGACCACCGCCACCGTGGACGGCACCATGGCCGCGACTACGTCGGCCGGCGCGTCCAGCAGGACCCGGGCCCGCCAGCGGTACGGGCCGGAGGAGAGGCCCTCGCTGACGAACCTGGCCGCATCGGGCGGGTCGGCCGGATGGGATCGGGCGCCGGTCGGCCGGATGTCCTCCATCCGGTCCAGCCGGAAGCTGCGCCACTCGCCCTTGTCCAGGTCGTGCGCCACCAGGTACCAGCGCCGGCCGGTGTAGACCAGGCGGTACGGCTCGACGTGACGGCGGCTGTCCTGCCCGGAGCCGTTCCGGTAGCGGAAACGCAGCCGCTCGGACTGCTGGCACGTCAGGGCGACGAGCGCGAGGTCGTTCGGTTCTATCGATGGCTCAGCCGGGATCAGGGGCACGGTCGCGACGGTGAGGGCCTCCACCCGCCGGCGCAGCCGCGGCGGCAGGACCTGGTCGATGGCGGCCGCGGCGCGGGCGGCCGCCTCCTGGCTGCCGCGCAGCCCCGGGTCGGCCGCGGCCGCCCGCAGGCCGAGCGCGACCGCGACCGCGGAATCCTCGTCCAGCAGCAGAGGCGGCAGACGGGTGCCGCCCGGGCCGAGCGCGTAGCCGCCCCGGCGGCCGGGGATGGCGTGCACCGGGTAGCCCAGTTCCCTGAGCCGGTCGATGTCGCGCCGGATGGTACGCGTGGTGACGCCCAGCCGGGCGGCCAGCTCGTCACCGCGCCAGCTCGGCCTGGCCGTCAGCAGCGGCAGCAGGCGGAGGAGCCGCCCGGCGGTATCGGTCACCTGCCCATCATGCCGTGCCTTTGCGGACCGATTCTGTCCTGGATCCTTTCTAGGGTGGGCATATGACCGACGTTGACTGGAACTTCCAGCTGGTACAGCAGCTGGACTGGCACTGGCGCGAGCAGCTGCGGCCGCGGCTGAACGGGCTGACCGACGAGGAGTACCGCTGGGAGCCCGTGCCCGGCGGGTGGAACGTTCGGCCGCGCGGAACGGGGACGGCGCCGGTCGCGGCGGGTGGCGGCGAATTCACTATGGACTATGCGATGCCGGAGCCCGACCCGCCGCCGGTGACCACGATCGCCTGGCGGCTCGGGCACATCGTCGTCGGGGTCCTCGGCATGCGAGTGGCCTCGCACTTCGGCGGCCCGCCGGACGACTACGCCACGCATCGCTACCCCGGCGACGCCGCAACCGCGCTGGCCCAGCTCGACGCGGCCTACGCCGGGTGGATCGGCGGCGTGCGCGGGCTCGCGCCCAGCGAGATGGCCCGGGCGATCGGTTCGGCCGAGGGCCCGTGGGCCGACCGTCCCATGGCCGAGCTCGTGCTGCACATCAACCGGGAGATGCTGCACCACGGCGCCGAAATCGCGCTGCTGCGCGACCTGTACCGTTGGCACTTCGACGGCAAGGGAGCCTGACCGT
>DASXLW010000150.1:0-23567 GCA_036496025.1 Streptosporangiaceae bacterium | reverse complement strand
GCGGACTGGCAGTCGTCAGGCAGGAGCCAGTCCACCGCTTCGGTCGGTGGCCGCGGCCGCAACCGGTCGTAGTCGTCCGCGATCGCGCCGAACGACATCGCCCGGTCCGCCCGGCTGGCCATACCCCGAAGACTAGCGGGCACCCGTCGGCCCGATGGCCGCGGTCATGGTCGACGGGATGGCTGGCTGTGGTCGCGGCGGGGCGGATGGCCGTGGTCTGGGTCGCGGTCGACGGGATGGCTGCGGTCGCGGCGGGGCGGATGGCCGCGGTCGCGGTCGACGGGATGGCAGCGGGCACCCCGCGGCCCGATGGCCGGGGCCTCGGTGGCGGTCAGCCGGCCCGGTAGCCCGCGGTCACGGTCGGCTGGCCTGGGCGTCTGACAGCGTCGGCCGCAGGCCGAATACGGGGAACAACTCGGGGCCGAACGTCGTGATCTCCGCGATCGCGCCGTCGCGGACGCGCAGCACGTCGAACTTGAACGCGCGGAACTCGCTGTCACCCCACCGCCGCAGGTAGCTAGCCGCGGTCGGCATGCGGTTCGCCCGCGTCGGCACCAGCCGCCAGTCGCCGTCGCGGTCCGTCCCGAGGCCCCGCCGCAGCAGCGGCGCGATCGCGTCGAGCCCTTCGAACAGGTACGGGTACGGCGGCATCGTGATCCGGATGTCCCGGGCCGCGATCGCGACGGCCGCGTCGGCGTCGCAGCGCTCGTGCGCGTCGATGAACCCATCCAGCAGCGTTCGTTCCTCGGCGCTGGGCTGCCCGGCTGACCAGTCCGCCCGCCGGGTCGGCAGGTGCTCCTGCATCCGGGCGCGCGCTCGCTGCACCGCGCTGTTCGCCGCGGCAACGCTGGTGTCCAGCGCCGCCGCGGTCTCCCGGGCCGACCACCCGAGCACGTCGCGGGCGATCAGCGCGGCCCGCTGCCGCGGCGGCAGCACCTGCAGCGCGGCCAGGAACACCAGCTCGATCGTTTCCCGCTCGACGGCGACCGCATCCGGCTGCTCGTCGCCCGGCGCGGCCTGGTCCAGCAGCCGGTCCGGATACGGCTGCAGCCACGGCACCTCGGCGAAGGAGTTCATCGCCGTCGACTGCCGCCGGCTGCGGCGCAGCATGTCGAGGCAGACGTTCGTCGCGATGCGATACAGCCAGGCTCGCAGCATCGGGCCGCCCTCGAAGCCCTCGCGGCCCCGCCAGGCGCGCAGGTACGTCTCCTGGACCGCGTCCTCGGCGTCGTCGAAGGACGCGAGCATGCGGTAGCAGTGGACGTGCAGCTCACGCCGGTGGCGCTCGGCCTGCGCCGCGAAAGCCGGGTCGGTCATGTCCGGTTGACCTCCTGCAGCACCCACACGTTGCCGTCCGGGTCGGAGAACTCGGCGAAGGACTCGTAGTTCGCGCGCTTCGGATGCGGCCCGCGCACCCACTGCCCCGACTCGAGGTGGCGCACCTCGCTCACCTCGACCTCGTGCCCGGCGAGCTCGTCCCGGGCGGCCACGATGTCGGATACCACCAGATGCAGGCCCTGAGCCGACCCCGGCGCCGCCTTGGTGATCCCCGTGCCGAAGCCGATCGAGCAGGCCGAGCCGGGCGGCGTCACCTGAACGACCCGCATCTGGTCGTTGACCTGCGTGTCGACGTCCAAGGCGAAGCCGGCCCGCAGGTAGAAGTCCCTGGCGCGGTCGACGTCCGTGACCGGGATCAGGACGAGCTCAAGCTTGAAATCCATGGCAAGCCTCCTCGGCAGTAAGTCGTCCTACGGAGGTAGAACGGTGTCCGTCCGGCCGACTCATCGGTGCGGCGGTGAGAAATCTGCCCGGCCATGCTCATTGTTGTGCGCTTGGCCGGCTCACAGGAAATCCTGAGCGGACGCGGAGTTTCCGGCAGGTAGGTTTGGCGCATGGATGAGAACCGGGCACGGCGGGTGGCCGATGCGCTGAGAGACCGCGGCATTGATGCGCACCTGGACAAGGGGGGCGTCGACATGTACGCGGTGCGGGTGTCGATAGGCGACGGACGCCAGGCGATCTGGGGCCGGGAGGGCACCGCGAGCCTGGAGGCCGAGGTACTGCTCGACGGAGATCTGGTCGGCTTCGTGGCCGAGGTCCCCGGCTCGGAGAGCTTCGATGAGGCCCAGGTCGTGGATGCGATCGCGCGAGCCGATTACGACGAGCCCGAGGCCACGGAACGTTCCATGGCTCCTCCGCCGCAGCCGGCGCTGCGCCGCGAGGGCGGCGTGTTCCGCCGCTTCCTGGACGGATTCCGCTATGACTCAGAGGGTAACTAGCGAGGGCCGGACCATGCCATCAGGTCAGGACGGCCAGGTCGTCGAGATATTCACCGACGGCGCGTGCCTGAGCAATCCCGGCCCGGGCGGGTGGGGCGCCATCCTGCGCTTCGGCCGCCACGAAAGGGAGATCCACGGCGGCGAGCCGGTGTCCACGAACAACCGGATGGAACTCATGGCCGCCATCCAGGCCCTGGAGAGCCTGACCCGGCCGTCGACCGTGCATCTGTACACCGACAGCGTGTACCTGCGCCGGGGCATCACCGAGTGGGTGCTCGTGTGGAAGCGCAACGGCTGGAAGACCAAGGACAAGAAGCCGGTCAAGAACGTTGACCTGTGGACCAGGCTCGACGCCGCGGCCCAGGTCCACGACGTGCAGTGGTTCTGGGTCAAGGGCCATGCCGGGCATCCGGAGAACGAGCGCGCCGACCAGCTGGCCGTCCGCGGCGCCGAAGAGGCCGCGGCCGCCGTGTCCGCCGCGCCCTGACCGGCCAGGTCAGGGCCCAAGGTCAGTCGACGAGATCGAGGGCGGCGCAGACGATGCTGTCGGCGTCCAGGCCGTGGTACCGGTAGACGTCGCCGAGGTCGCCGGACTGGCCGAACCCGGTCACTCCCAGGTGGGTCGCGGACACCTCGTTGACGCCGGCCAGGAACGTCAGCGTGTGCGGGTGGCCGTCCAGGACCGTGACCATCGGCCGGGCCCGGTCGGCGGGCAGCAGCAGATCCAGGATCCAGGTATCGGCCTGGCCGTAGCCGCGGCGCGCCCGCACCGCGCGGAAGAGCAGATCCGGGCTGGTTACGCAGATCACGTCGGCGCCGAATCCCAGCGCCTCCAGCCGGCCGGCGGCGTCCAGCGCCTCGGGCATCAGCGCCCCCATGGCGCAGATCGTGACGACCGGGCGCGCGGACCGGCGCAGCGGGTAGCCGCCCGCCACCACGCACCGGCGGCGGTCTTCCCGGCCGGCCGGATCGTCCGGCACGGCAGCCAGCGTCTGGGGCACCGGGCGGGTGGACAGCCGCAGGTACGCGGAACTGCCGCCGGGGCGGCCCAGCCGGGCCAGGCAGGCCAGCAGCGTCCACTCGGTGTCGAGCACGAACGCGGGCTCGTAGCTCACGCACCCCGGCTGCTCCAGGCCGATGGACGGCGTCTTGATGGACTGGTGGGCACCGCCCTCGGGGGCGAGCGTCACGCCGGACGGCGTGCCGACCAGGATGGACTGGCCGCCGGCGTAGATGCCGAACGACCAGGGTTCCAGCGCGCGCTCCACGAACGGGTCATACAGCACGCCGACCGGGAGCAGCGGCTGGCCCCAGCGACTCCAGGTCGCGCCCAGCTCGCCGATGAGGCCAACCAGGTTCGTCTCGGCGATGCCTAGCTCGATGTGCTGCCCGGACGGCTTCTCCCGCCAGTGCAGGATCGTCGCGGTGTCGTCAGCGAACCAGTCGGACCGCTCGCTCTGCGACCAGACGCCGACC
Source organism: Streptosporangiaceae bacterium (assembly GCA_036496025.1). Classification (GTDB taxonomy): domain Bacteria; phylum Actinomycetota; class Actinomycetes; order Streptosporangiales; family Streptosporangiaceae; genus PALSA-505. The sequence continues at coordinate 19,812 of DASXLW010000150.1, read as the reverse complement.
TTGTTGACCCACCCGCCGAGATTGGTGCTGGAGGCGACGTCCGGGCTCACGGTGACGATCCGTCGTCCCGCCTCGGGCGCCGCCCGGCTCAGGTCGAGCAGGGCCCGGCCCAGCGCGGCTTGCGTGCTGGCCACCCCGGACGGGGTACGGCCCAGGTCGGCAGGCAGGCCGGGGCTCGGCACCGGGGCCGGCGGTTCGCGGCGCAGTCGCGCGGCGGTGGCGGTACACAGCTCGTGTTCGGCGGAGCCGTTCGGGAACTTCTGCCAGGGCTGCCCGGGATCGACGCCGGACCGGCGGGCCAGCTCGGTGAGCTCGGCCACCGACAGCAGCGCGGAGTGGTTCTGCGGGTGGCCCTCCATGGCCAGGCCGTACCCCTTGACCGTGTAGGCGAAGATGATCGTCGGGCGGGTGTCGTCGATCGCCTCGAACGCCTGCCCGAGCGCGGTGAGGTCGTGCCCGCCCAGGTTGCGGACGGCCGCGTACAGCTGCTCGCCGGTGACGTCGGCGAGCAGCTGCCTGATCGCGTCCGCGTCCGGCCCGTCGCCGGGCACCCGGTCGCGGAGCTGGCTGGGGGGACAGCGCAGCAGCCGCTGGTATTCCGGGTTGGTCATCGTGTCGATCCGGGTGCGCAGCGCGCCGCCGCCGGGCCGGGCCATGAGATCGGTCAGCAGGCGGCCGTATTTCACCGTCAGCACCTGCCAGCCGGCCGCCGCGAACATGCCCTGCAGCCGCGGCGTGCCGATGACGGGCACCACCCGGTCCAGCGACTGCCGGTTCAGGTCCACGATCCAGACGACCTCGCCCAGCTCGGTGATCATGGGATCGATGGCGGCTTCCCACACCGCGCCCTCGTCCAGCTCGGCGTCGCCGACCAGGGAGTACTGCCGTCCGGTCCCGGCCCCGCCGAACTGGGCGCTGACGTACCGGCGGGCCAGGGCCCCCCAGATGGGGGCGGTCGCCCCGATCCCCACCGACCCGGTCGAGTAGTCCGCCGGGTCGGGATCCTTGGACCGGCTGGGGTAGCTCTGCAGGCCGCCGAAGGAGCGCAGCTGCGTCAGGTAGGACTCGTCCAGCTCGCCGAGCAGGTACTTGATCGCGTGCAGCACCGGGGATGCGTGCGGCTTGACCGAGACCCGGTCGTCCCGCTGCAGCTGGCCAAACCAGAGCGCGGTCATGATCGACACCATCGATGCGCTGGATGCCTGGTGCCCGCCCACCTTAAGGCCGGACGGGTTCGGCCGGACCCGGTTGGCGTGGTCAACGATCGCGGTGGACAGCCACAGCACCCGCTGCTCGATCGCGCGGAGCACGCCGGGACGGCCGTCGCTGACCGGCGCCGGCGCATGCCGCCGCGCGTCCGGGATGCTGGTCACGTCGGCGCCTCCCTCGGCGATTGATGATGCTCACATCATCACCCCGAAGCGCCATGCCCGGCCACGCCGCATCCCCGCCCCATCCCCGCCCTGCACCCGCCTCGCGCGGCCATTACCGCTCACTTTGCACACGTTCCGACCACAGAATCGGGACAAACCGCCCCAGATTTTGGTCGGAACGTGTGCAAAGTCGAATGGCCGCGGAATGGAGGGTTACTTGCTGGGCTTCGGGCACGTGACTTTCGGGTTCACGCCGAGGTAGTTCAGCGGGCCGGCCAGGATCGTGACCACGATCGTGCTGGCTTTGGCGCAGTTCCCCGGCGCGCTGTTGTAGTAGTGGCGCTGGGCGCCGGCGATGGCGCCAATGATTAGCCATATCGCAAGGAGTATGGATCCGATGCGCATCTGCTGCCTCCGAAGGGGTCTTACTTGGTACATCGGGATCGCGGTTTCTGGCGGGCATCGACTTCCCGTGGCTGAAAGATTCAAACCGATTGGCGTGGCGCGTTACCCGCCGTTGGCCGCCCCGACAGCGGCGGCGGACCGTGCGCCAGACCGCCTGATCGCGCGCGTCGTAGGCTGGGCCGGTGCCCCGCAGCGCTGAGGTTGACGGGTTCCGGCTGGCCTACGACCGGACCGGCTCAGGCCCGCCGGTCGTTCTGCTGCACGGCTGGCCGGGCGACCGCACCGACTTCCGCCACGTCGTCCCCCGGCTGGCCGCCTCGGCCGAGGTGGTCGTCCCGGATCTGCGCGGCTTCGGCGAGTCGGACAAGCATGACCGGCCGCCCGCCGATGCCTACTCGGCCGCCGCGCAGGCGCGCAGCGTCGCGGGCCTGATCGACGAGCTCGGCCTGGGCCGCCCGGTACTGGCCGGCTATGACATCGGCAGCCGTATCGCTCAGGCCGTCGCCCGTATTTTTCCCGAACGGACGCGGGCGCTCGTGATCGCTCCGCCGGTGCCCGGCGCGGGGAGCCGCGTGTTCGGCGCCGAGGCCCAGCAGGAGTTCTGGTATCAGGCCTTCCACCATCTCGACCTGGCCGTGCAGCTCATCGACGGGCGCCCGGATGCGGTGCGCGCCTACCTGCGCCACTTCTGGTCACACTGGTCCGGCCCGTCGTTTGTCCCGGCCGAGACCGATCTCGATCAGCTGGCCAGCGGGTACGGCTCCCCGGGTGCGTTCACCGCGTCCATCGGCTGGTACCGGGCGGGCTCCGGGACCGTCGCGACGTCGGCCGCCGAGCAGGCACCCGCCTCCGCGGACCGGCTCGCCGTCCCGGCCACGGTGCTGTGGCCCGAACACGACCCGCTGTTCCCGCGCAGCTGGTCAGACCGCCTGGCCGAATTCTTCAGCCGCGCCGAGCTGCGCGCGGTCGACGGCGCCGGGCACTTCATGCCGCTCGAGGCGCCGTCGGCGTTCGCGGCGGCCATCCTCGAGCGCTGCCAGGAAGGTGAGCGACCATGACCATGCCCCCGCTTCGCAGCAGGACGATCTTCGCCGGGGATCAGCGGGCCGCCGCCCGGTCCTTCCTGTACCCGCTGGGCTACACCCGCGAAGATCTCGACCGGCCCATCATCGGGGTCAGTCACTGCTGGACCGACACCATGCCGTGCAACTTCAACCACCGGGACCTGGCCGAGGCGGCCAAGAGGGGCGTCCGGGCCGGCGGCGGCACGCCGATGGAGTTCAGCACGATCGCCATCTCCGACGGCATCACGATGGGCACGCAGGGCATGAAGGGTTCCCTGGTCAGCCGGGAAGTGATCGCGGACTCGATCGAGCTGGTGGCCGACTCGCACATGTTCGACGCCATGGTCTGCGTCGTGGGCTGTGACAAGACCACCCCGGGCGCGGCGATGGCCCTGGCCCGGCTCGATGTGCCCGCCGTCATCCTGTACAGCGGGACGATCGCTCCCGGCCACTTCCGCGGCCAGTCGGTGGCGGTCGGGGACGTGTTCGAGGCGATCGGAGCGGTGGCGGCCGGGCGGATGAGCCGGGCCGACCTGGCCGAGCTGGAGCTGGTGGCCTGCCCGGGGCCGGGTGCCTGCGGCGGTCAGTACACCGCCAACACCATGTCGATGACCATGGAGGTGCTGGGGCTGTCACCGCTGGGGTACAACAGCGTGCCCGCGGCGGACGAGGCCAAGCCGCGGGTCGCGCAGCAGGCCGGGGAGCTCGTCATGGCCGCGCTCGGTGCCGGCCTGCGGCCCGGCGCCATCCTCAGCCGCCGCGCGTTCGGCAACGCGGCCGCGGCCGCGGTGGCCTCGGGTGGCTCCACCAACGTGGTGCTGCACCTGCTCGCGCTGGCCCGCGAGGCCGGGGTCGATTTCGGCATGGCCGACTTCGAGGCCGTGGCCAGGCGCACGCCGCTGCTGTGCGACCTCAAGCCGGGCGGCTCGTTCTCCGCCACCGAGCTGCATGCCGCCGGCGGGGTGCCCGCGCTGGTCCGGGAGCTGCTTGAGGGTGGTTACGTCGATCCGGACGCCATGACGATCACGGGCCGGACGCTGGGCGAGGAGGCCGCCGCGGCCCGCCCGGTTCCGGGCCAGCAGGTGATCAGGCCGGCCGGCGCGCCGCTGATGGAGGGCGGAAGCCTGTGCATCCTGACCGGCAACCTGGCCCCGGAGGGCGCGGTGGTGAAGGTGTCGCCCAAGACGCCGCGGTTCCACCGGGGGCCCGCTCAGGTCTTCGACTGCGAGGAGGACGCCAGCGAGGCGGTTCTCGGCCGCCGGGTCGAGCCCGGCGCCACCGTCGTGATCAGGAACGAAGGCCCGCGTGGCGGCCCCGGCATGCGGGAGATGCTGCTGGTCACGGCCGCGCTCATCGGTGAGGGACTCGGCCAGTCGGTCGCGCTGGTCACCGACGGGCGGTTCAGCGGCGCTACCCGCGGGCTGATGGTGGGCCACGCCTGCCCGGAGGCTGCCGTCGGTGGCCCGCTGTCGCTGCTCCGCGACGGCGACACGGTGGTCATCGACGTGGACGCGCGCCGGCTCGAGGTAGCGGGGGTGGACCTGACCGACCGCACCCCCGCCCCGCCCGGGCCGGGCGTGCGGTCTCGGGTGCTGCGCAAGTACGCGCGACAGGTCGGACCGGCCTCGCACGGCGCAATCACCAGCGGGGCGTAGCCGTCTCGGACGGAGGAGCGTCAGCCGCTGTGTGCGGGGGAGTGGTGCGTGACGACGAGGATGATGCCCAGGGCGAGAACGACGATCCCGCCGATCCAGGCGACCTTCGCGAGCGTGTCGCGCTGGCCCCCCTTCCGGTACTGATTCTGGGCAACCAGGCCGAGCACGATCGCGGCGGGCGAGAAGACGAACCAGCAGACGATGCCGATGATCGAAAGTATCAGCGGTGTCTTGGACGGCTGCTGGGGCTGCGGAGCGCCGTATCCACCGTGGTAAGGCGGCATGGGCGTGTACCCGCTGGGACCTGAATCCTGAGGTGGGGATGCCATCGGACTACCTCGTACATCATTCGATGAGGCCGAAGCGGGCAGGATGCCCGGCTTTCAGTAATCACGCGCTGCGATCATAGCAAGCGCTCCGGGTGGCCCTGCCTCAGTGGACGTGGGCGCGCCAGTCGGCCGGAACCCGGCCGGCCGGGCCAGGTACCGGCTGATCGAGCGGATGGTGCTCTGGCGGTGCCAGCGCCGGGCCGCCGGTGTACATCTCATCGGTCTCGAAATTCCAGAACCAGGACTCGCCGGGCTCGAAGCTCCTGACCAGCGGGTGCCCGGTCGCGGCCGCGTGCGCGCGAGCGTGCTGCGAGGGCGAGCTGTCGCAGCAGCCGATATGCCCGCACTGCGTGCAGCGGCGCAGGTGAACCCACCAGCCGCCGGTGGCGTCGCACTCGACGCATCCCGTCCCGCTGGGCGGGACCGACGGGTCAACGCCCGGCACTGTCGTCACGTGCCCTCCTCTGCTTGTCCCTCCGGCTCGGTCAGCGGGAGCCGCACCTGGAAGCGCGTGTCACCGGGAACCGATTCGACCCGCAGATCGCCGTGATGCCTGCCGACCACGATCCGCCAGGAGATATCGAGCCCGAGCCCGGTGCCCTGACCCACTGGCTTGGTGGTGAAGAACGGCTCGAAGATCCTGTCCTGGATATCCGGCGGGACGCCCGTGCCGGTGTCGGCGAACTCGACCAGCAGCTGATCGCGGTCCAGCGCGGTGCGCACGGTCAGCCTGCCGGTCCCGTCCATCGCCGCGACCGCATTGTCGATCAGGTTCGTCCACACCTGGTTGAGCTCGCCCGGGTAGGCCGGGATGCGAGGCAGGCCGGTGCCGTAGTCCTTCACCACGGTGATGCCGGGCCCGATCTTGGCGCCGAGCATCATCAGCGTGCTGTCCAGCAGCTCGTGCACGTCCACCACCTGGTACGGCGCCCGGTCCAGCTGCGAGTACTGCCTAGCCGCGTCGACCAGGGACGAGATACGGGTGACCGAGTCGGCGATCTCGTTCATCAGCAGCTCGGACTCGATCGTGTAGGCCAGCCAGCGCAGCGCGCCGTCCACTTCAGTCTCGGCCGCGGACTCGGCCGCGGACTCGGCCAGCGTCGCCGCGACCCGGTCGAGCCAGCTCTCGTCCAGGCCGGCCTGGGTGAAGATCGCCGCCAGCTCCCACCCGGACTGCACGCCATGCGCGTCGAGCCAGTCGGCGATGACGTCCTCGCGGTCGGACACCTCCATCGGGCTCAATGCGGGCGCCTTCGCCACTTGGGCGGCCGCCTCTTCCTGCAACTCCACCAGCGCCGGAAGAGCCGCCGGGGTGTGGTGGCCCGCCGCGATCAGGCCGAGCTTGCGCCGCATGCCGGCCACCCGTTCGTGCAGCGCCGCGGTGGCGCGGACGGCGGCCGATGCGGGGTTGTTCAGCTCGTGGGTCAGCCCGGCCGACAGCGACCCGAGCGCCAGCAGCCGTTCCCGCTGGCCGATCGCCTCCTGGGTGTTCTTCTGGCCGAAGACAAGCCCCTCAAGCAGGTGTACCGCCATCGGGAACCAGTCGTTCATGAGCCGGGCGAACTTGACCGCGTCGAGCACGAAGAACCGCGACGGCTCGGTGACCCGCACCGAGTTGTTATAGACCTGCGGCACCCGGTCGCCCAGGTAGGCGGTGAACGCTCCGGCGTACACGCCCGGCTGGGACGTCCGGCCCACCTCGACCTCGTCCCCGCCGACCCGGCGCGACAGCACCACGGTGCCGCCCAGCAGCACGTAGAAGCAGGCCGCGGGGTCGCCCTCGGTATAAACCGGGCCCGGCTCAATCACCTCCACCCGGCCCTCGCGGCACAGCCAGTCCAGCTGCTCGTCGGTGAGCTTGTCGAACAGGAACAGGCCGCGTAGCTCCTCTGCGCTGCACAGGGTCGGCCGGGCGGCCGGTTCGGGGTTCACAGTCGCTCCAGGTAGCGGTGCACGAGCATGACGGCCATCGCGCCCTCGCCGACCGCGGAGGCGACCCGCTTGGCTGATTCGGCCCGCACGTCGCCGGCCACGAAGACTCCTGGCACGCTGGTCTCCAAATGATAAGGCGCCCGCTCCAGCGGCCAGCCCGGCGGCCGCTGCCCGGCCGGGCTGAGGTCGGGGCCGGTCAGCACGAAGCCGTGCTCGTCGCGCATCAGCACGCCGTCCAGCCACCCGGTGAGCGGGGCCGCGCCGATGAACACGAACAGCCGCTGCGCATCGACGATGTCGCTCCCCCCGGTATTGCTCTCCCGTAGGGTCAGCTGCTCCAGATGACCGTCGCCGCGCGCCGCGATGACCTCGGTGCAGGTACGCACCGTGATGGACGGGATGCCGCCGATCTGCTGGATCAGGTAATGCGACATCGACCTCTCCAGCGAAGGGGCCCGGACCAGGATCGTGACCGACTTGGCCTGCGTGGACAGATACACCGCCGCCTGGCCTGCCGAGTTGGCCCCGCCGACGATGTAGACATCCTGGCCGGCGCAGCCGGGCGCCTCGGTCAGCGCCGAGCCGTAGTAGATCCCGCAGCCGGTGAGCTCGGCCAGTCCGGGTGCGTTCAGCCGCAGGTAGGCCACCCCGGTGGCCAGGATGACCGCGTGCGCGTCAACCGCGCCGCCGTCGGCGAACCGGACGGTCCGGGCCGATCCGTTGACCTCCAGGCTGGCCACCTCGCGCGCGGTCAGCACCTCGGCCCCGAACTTGGCCGCCTGCCGGCGGGCCCGGTCGGTGAGCTGTGCACCGGAGACCCCGTCGGGAAAGCCGAGGTAGTTCTCGATCCGAGAGCTTTGGCCCGCCTGGCCGCCGGTCGCGGTCCGCTCGACCAGCACGGTTCGCAGCCCTTCGGACGCGCCGTACAGGGCTGCGCCGAGCCCCGCGGGCCCGCCGCCGACGACCACCAGATCGTAGAAGTCGTTCGATGGCGTCGTGGCCAGGCCGACCTTGTCCGCTAGCTCCCGGTCGGAGGGCGCCACCAGCGGCTCACCGTCCGGCGTGATCACCACCGGCAGCGTTTCCCCGTCGGCCGACGCCGCCTCGAGCAGCCGCCGTCCCTCCTCCTCGTCCGTCGAATACCAGCGGTACGGCACCTGGTTGCGGGCCAGGAACTCGCGCACCTCGGACGAGCGCGCCGACCAGCGATGCCCGACCACCTTGGTTTCCGGCACCGGCCGGTGATCCGACGACAGCCAGGCCGCCAGCAGATCATCCAGCACCGGGTAGAGCTTCTCCTCGGGCGGATCCCAGGGCTTGAGCATGTAGTAGTCGAGGTCCACGACGTTGATCGCATCGATCGCGGCGCCGGTGTCCGCGTAAGCGGTCAGCAGCGCCCGCCGGGCGCCCGGGTACACGTCCATGGCCAGCTCGAGGAACTCGATCCCGTTCATCTGCGGCATCCGGTAATCGGCGAGCAGCACCGCCACCAGTTCGCCGCGCAGCTTCATCTCGCGCAGCGCCTCCAGGGCCGCCTGCCCGGATTCGGCGCGCACGATGCGGTAGCGGTCCCCGTAGCGCCGCCGTAGGTCCCTGGCTATCGCGCGGGAGACGCCCGGGTCGTCGTCCACGGTCACGATGGCCGGCCGCGGCCGGGGTTCGGGCGTTGTCATCGCCACCACGCCCGCGCGCGTGTGGCCGGCCCGGTCAGATGCCTGCGCATCCCCCCATCGTAGGTTCCGCGTTGGCGTTCGTCGCCAGGCCTCCGGCGTGCGGTGCTCGCGCCGCGCAGGCCGGGGGTTTCATCGCGGTGGCCGGGGTAAGGTGCCTTCAGTCAGCGCGTCCTGCGCCCCGCGCCCTGCGCCGGAGGAGAGAATCCGTCGTGACCGCAGTACCTGACGTCATGCTGAACAACGGCCGGACGATCCCTGAGTTCGGTTTCGGTGTCTTCCAGATCAGGCCGGAGGACACCGCCGCGGCGGTCGCCGCGGCGCTGCAGGCCGGCTACCGCCACATCGACACCGCCCAGATGTACGGCAACGAGAAGCAGGTCGGCGAGGCCATCGCCCGCTCTGGGCTGGACCGCGCCGACGTGTTCGTCACCACGAAGCTGGGCAACGACGCGCATCTCCCGGACGACGCCCGCCGGGCCTTCAGCGAGTCACTGAGCGCGCTCGGCTTCGACTACGTTGACCTGTTCCTGATCCACTGGCCGTTGCCCACGCGGTACGGCGGCGACTACGTGTCGACGTGGAAGACGATGGTGGAGTTCTACCGGGACGGACGGGCCCGCTCGATCGGCGTCTCCAACTTCCAGCCGCATCACCTGCGGCGGCTGCACGAGGAGTCCGAGACCCGCCCCGCCATAAACCAGATCGAGGTGCACCCGTTCCTGACCCAGCCGGGCCTGCGCGCGTTCTGCGCCGAGCATGAGATCGCGGTCGAAGCGTGGTCGCCTCTGGCGCAGGGCCTGGTGCTCGACGACCCGGAGATCGTCTCGATCGCCGGCCGGGTGGGCAAGACCCCGGCCCAGGTGGTCCTGCGCTGGCACATTGAGCGCGGCGACATCATCTTCCCCAAGTCGGTCACTCCCGCCCGGATCAAGGAGAACATCGACATCTTCGACTTCGAGCTTTCCGGTGAGGACGTCGAGAGGATCAGCGCGCTGGACCGCGGCGAGCGCACCGGACCCGATCCAGATACGTTCACCGGCTAGCTCCCGTCCCCCGCAAGGGGTGCCGTGGCGGGCTAAGGACGCTGGCCGTTTACCACGTCGGCGGCGTGGTCGGGGACGAAGGTCTGCCACTCGATGGGCGCTCGCACGTAGCCCTGGGACTTCGGCCGGTTTGGCAGTTTCAGCGGCGGCTGCTGCACCTCGTGGTAGTCCACCGTGGTCAGCAGGTGGGCGATCATGTTGATCCGGGCGCTCCGCTTGTCTGCGCTGTCCACCACGTACCACGGCGCCTCGGGGATGTCGGTCTGGACGAACATCTCGTCCTTGGCGCGCGAATAGTCTTCCCAGCGGGTGATCGACTGCAGGTCCATGGGCGACAGCTTCCACCGTCGCATCGGGTCGTCGAGCCTGCCGCGGAACCTGCGCTCCTGCTCCTCGTCGCTGACCGAGAACCAGTACTTGCGGAGCAGGATCCCGTCCTCCACCAGCAGCCGCTCGAAGATCGGGCACTGGTGCAGGAACCGGCGGTACTCCTCGTTGGTGCAGAAGCCCATCACGTGCTCGACCCCGGCCCGGTTGTACCAGCTGCGGTCGAACAGCACGATCTCGCCCGCCGCGGGCAGGTGCTCGATGTAGCGCTGGAAGTACCAGTACGACTGCTCGCGCTCGGTGGGCTTCGGCAGGGCCGTGATCCCGGCCACGCGGGGGTTGAGGAACTCGGTGACGCGCTTGATCGCGCCGCCCTTGCCGGCCGCGTCCCTGCCCTCGAACACGAGGACCAGCCGCGTGCCCTCGGCCCGTACCCATTCCTGGAGCTTCACCAGCTCCCCCTGCAGCCGGTACAGCTCCTTCTCGTAGGCTTTCCTGGGCATTTTGGCCGGCTGCTGATGCACGGCATGCTTGGCACTGGTCTTCGTGCCCGCCGCGGACGCTTTGCTCATCTGCCCTCCAGGTGAGGGTGCGGGAATAACGGAACAGCAGATGATCGGATCGTAGTTCCGGAACGCCTGACAGTTAAGTGCGAACAGTTGCGACAACCCGGACAGAACCGAGCGGGCGGAAGCGTGGATCACGCCGCCGCCCGCTCAGCAGGCCAGGCTCAGCTGCCCTCCGCCAGGACATCCAGGCCAGGGCTCAGCTGCCCTCCGCCAGGACATCCAGATAGTGATACTTACCGTTGAAGACGTCCTGGTCGCCGGGCAGCGAGCCGGAGCTCCGGTACTGCCAGAACGTGTAGAACCCCCAGCCGTGGGGCAGCGTGCCGCCGTGGCTGGCCGAGTAGTTGGCGATCCACAGCGGGTCTTTCGAGCCGAACCCGCTGTTGTTGCCGGTGCACGTGCTCCACCAGTCGGTGGTCGTATAGATCACCGGGTACCTGTGCTCGCGGTAGGCGTACTCGTTGACGAAGTTGTGCAGCCAGGACACCATCTGCGACTGGGTCAGGCCGTAGCACTCCGAGCCGTAGGGGTTGTACTCAATGTCGAGCGCACCGGGTAGCGTCTGGCCGTCATTCGACCAGCCGCCGCCGTGCTTGATGAAGTAGTCGGCCTGGCTCTGGCCGCTGGAGTTGTTCGGGATCGCGAATTGGTAGGCGCCGCGGATGAGAGCCTGCTGGTAGGGGCCCACGTACTGGTTGTAGAAGTCCGGGTTGGTGTAATACCCGCCCTCGGTGGCCTTGGCGTAGGCGAAGTCGAGATACCGGGCTATGCCGGGCCAGTTGATGTTGCCCTGGTAGGCACTGACGTCGATGCCGGGAATCTGCGGGACGGTGCTGGTCGTGGCCGTCAGGCCGCCGCCCTTGAAGTGCGAGGCCACCGTGGAGCCCATGAAGTCCCGGCCCGGGTGCGTGAGCTTCTCCGGGTGAACCGGGGTCGGGACGAACCGGGGCTTGGCCAGCCGGACCATTCGCCCCGATACGGTCCTGGCCCACACGACCTTCGGGTGAGAGCTGTGCGCGCTCGGGCCCGCCGCCGGGACGGAGGCGTTGGCTGCCGGTAGCCCTAATGCCAGGGCGCCGCCAGCCAGCACGAGGGTTACGGCTGCCGTGGCCGTCCGGTGTCGCAGCCGCGAAAGGCGGGATCGTCGAGGTAGTGACACGGGAGTCTCCAGGGTCCATAGAGTAGAAGCAGAGAGCCAAACTTCACCCAGCATGCCCAGGCTTGCGATGACTGTTCTACCGGATTGCGCGAACTCAGTTTTCGCATAGATTGCCGAAAGTACCGCTCGGCTCAGCATCCCCACCAGCCACGCGGAACATAGGCCGGCCGGCGGCGGGTGCTTGTTCCGGCACCGCCCGCTGACCGCGGAGCAGGCCCGGTACGAGTGGGAAGGGCAGAGGCTAAGCCGGCGAGCCCGGCGATGCTCACCCGTCGGGGGGGATGGGGCCTGTCTGCTTGGCGGCGGGGCTGCCGCCGGGATGGAAGATGCCGAGCACTCGCAGGGTCCCGGCCCCGGTGTTCTCCAGGCAGTGCGCCTGGCCGGGTGGCAGGTGCGCGCAGCTGCCGGGAGTCAGTGGCAGGTCAGCCGCTCCGGCGTGCAACACCCCCACCCCTTCCAGGACCAGCACCACCTCGTCGTAGGGATGGCTGTGCTCCGCCGCCCGGCCCGGCGGAATCTCGCCCACGAACTGGGTGGCCGCGTCGCACCCGCTGCCGGGCCCGAACAGCACGCGGAACCGGCGGTCCCCGGTGACCTGCACCGCGCAGTCACGCAGCTCCGTGCGCCGCGGCGCTGCGCCTTCGACCCGGGCCGCGCCTTCGACCCGGGCCGCGCCTTCGACCGGGGCCGCACCTTCGACCGGGGCTGCGTCTTCCCCTCGCGCCGCGGAAGCTCTGCGGCTACTGGGTCCGGCCGGCAGCCGGACGCTGTCCAGCCTGAGCGGGCCCGGATCCCCGCCCTGCAGGCGGTAAGCCGTCCCGGGCGGCAGCCACAGTCCGGTGTCGGGCCGGACCGTCAGCTGCGGCCCGGACCCGGGCGTCATCCGGCCCGTCCCGGTGAGCACGAACCACAGCTCACCGCCCGGCCCGGCGTTGCCCTCGAACCGCGCGCCGGCAGAAACGTCCACCAGCCGCCGGCGCAGCCCCTGGTCCACTGGGCCTGCCTTCCTGGCGCCGGTATCCAGGACGGTGCGCACGATCACACCGTCGCCGTCTGTCATCCGCCCCGCCCCCGTCCTGGCTCCGCTGGCTGCCGATACGGTCTTAGTCGTTCTCGTTATGCCCAGATCGGGCGGTGGCGCCCGCGGGCGCCACCGGGGAAGGAAGCGGCCGATGCCTGGAAGGCCCGGCGGGACCATCGACGTGGCGGCGATCCGAGCGCGCTTCTCCTCGCTGCGGCAGGGCTTCGCGTTCCTCGACGCGCCGGGCGGCTCCCAGGTGCCCGATGAGGTCGGCGATGCGATCGCGGCCGCGCTGCGGGAGGCCAGCGCGAACCTGGGCGCGGTATACGCGACGAGCCTGCGCGTCAAGGAGATCCTCGAGCGGGCTGAGGCCAACGCGGCCCGGTTCCTCGGCTGCCAGCCGGACGAGGTGATCTTCGGCGCGAACATGACCTCACTTGACTTCACGCTGTCCCGCACGGCCGGGCGCGGCTTCGCCCCCGGCGACGAGATCCTGGTCTCCGCGGCCGACCACGACGGGGGAGTCGCCCCCTGGCTGGAACTTGCCCGCGACAAGGACCTGGTGGTCCGGCACGTCGAGCTCAACGACGACACGACGCTCGATTTCGGGGATCTGGAGCGAAAGCTCGGGTCGCGCACCAGGGTGGTCGCGTTCGCCTGGGCCTCCAACGCGGTCGGCACGATCGCGGACGCGCGCCGGGTGTGCAAGCTCGCGCACGAGGCCGGCGCGCTGGCCTGGGTCGACGCCGTGCACTACGCGGCGCACGAGCCGGTCGACGTGCGCGAGATCGGCGCCGACGTGCTGATCTGCTCGCCGTACAAGTTCTGCGGGCCTCATCTCGGCCTGGCCTACGGCCGGGCCGAGGTGATCGAGCGCTGGCGGCCGTACAAGGCGCGCCCCGCGCCGGCCCGCCCGCTCGGCCGCAGCTTCGAGACCGGCACCCAGGCGTATGAGCTGCTCGCCGGGTTCAACGCGACGATGGACTACCTGGACTCGATCGGCGGGTTCGCGGCGATCGTCCCCTACGAGCGCTCGCTGGGCCAGCGCTTCCTGGACGGCATCGGCGACGCGATCACCGTCTACGGGCTGCCCGGCATGGCGGGCCGGGTGCCGACGTTTCTGGTCAACGTGGCGGATGTGGCGGCCGACGACGTCGTGCGACGGCTGGCCGACGCCCGGATCGGGGTCTGGGCGCACGACTCCTGGTACTCACTGGACCTGTACCAGCGCCTCGGCTACGAAGACAAGTCGGTGCGGATCGGCTTCGCCCACTACAACACCGAGGAGGAAGTCGACCGGCTGCTCGAGGCCCTCGCCGCGATGCGCGGGCGCTAGGTCCACGGCACGACATTTATCCCGAACGGCTCCGCCGCGACGGCCGCGGTCACGCGCGAGTTGCCCGGGGCGGCCATTCGCGAGCCCGAAACATTAGTAGCGCTGGAGCAGTCTCAATGCTCCGCGTCAACGGGCGAAGCCAGGGTTCGCGCGGGTTCCACACCGGTCCTTACCCGGCGGCGCCGTTCAGGATCTCGGCCAGCTTGCTCAGGTTGATGTTGCCGCCGGAGACCACGCACACGACCTTTCCGGTCCCGGCCCGGCCGGACAGCGCCGCGGCGGGCGCCAGCGCGCCCGCGCCCTCGGCGATGACCCGGGCCCGCTCCGCGAGCGTGCGCACGGCCGCGGCGGCCTCGCCGACCGGGATGGCCACGGCGTCGTCGACGAGCGGCGCGACCAGCGGCCACATGCTGTCCAGCACCCGCCGGCTGCCGGCCCCGTCCACGAACGAGGCGCGGTAGTCGACGCTGACCGGGTGCCCGGCGGCGACCGCGGCAGCCAGCGCAGCCCCGGTCTCGGGCTCGGCGGTGACGATCCTGGTCTGCGGGCGCAGCGCCCTGATCGCGCTGGCGATCCCGGCGGTCAGCCCGCCGCCGCCGTAGGGGATCACTACCGCGTCCGGGTCCGGCAGGTCCTCGAGGATCTCCAGGCCGATCGTGCCGTTGCCGGCCATCATCCCGGGGTCCTGGACCGGGTGCACGAACAGCCCTTCGACCCCGTCGAGGTGACTGGTGACGATCACGTTCCACCAGTCGTCGTAGGGCAGCTTGATGATCTGGCCGCCGAGCCGCCCGATCGCCGCGAGCTTGGCCTCGGGTGCGTGCTCCGGGACCGCGATCGTGGCGGGCACCCCGAGCTCACGCGCTGCCCACGCGACACCCTGGGCCATGTTCCCGGCGCTGGCAGTGACCAGGCCTTTCGCCCGCTCGCCCGCCGACGCCATCATGATCGCGTTGGTAGCGCCCCGGGTCTTGAACGAGTTGATCGGCTGCAGGTTCTCCAGCTTGAGGTAGATCTCGGCCGGGGCCTCGTCGACGTGCAAGCGCACCAGCGGCGTGCGCACCGCTGCCGCGGCAATCCGCTCCCGCGCCGCCTGGATCTCCGCCAGTTCGATCACAACTCCACCTCCGTGCCCAGGCCACGTTCGGTGGCCACCGCGACCGCCTGCTCGGCCGCGGCGAGATCCTCGACGGCCAGACCCAGCGAGCGGAACAGGGTCAGCTCTTCATCATCCCGGCGTCCCGCCGCGGCGCCCGCGAGCACCTCGCCGAGTTCGGCCCGGACGTGATCCTCGCCGGCGATCAGGCCTTCGGTGATCGCGAGCCGGAACTCGCCCGCTTCGTGCCGGAGTGATTCGCGGCTGTCGCAGAACAACGCGCTTGCCGCCACGGTCGCGGTGTCGAGCTCACGTGCCTGCGGGGTGCTCGCGCCGACCGCGTTGACGTGCGCGCCTGGCTTCAGCCACTCGCGGCGCAGCACCGGCTCGCGCGAACTGGTCGCCGTGACCACGACATCGGCGCCGCGGATCGCATCTGCGGCGCTTGCGGTCACGGTCAGCGGCATGCCGAGGTCACCGGCCTGCTCGGCCAGCCGGCGGGCGTGCGCCTCGGTGGGCGCGTAAATTCGCACCCGCTCGAACTCGCGCACCGGCGGGAGGGCCCGCAGGTGCGCCCGGGCCTGCGTCCCGGCCCCGAGGATCGCGAGCGTGCCGGCGTCCGGCCGGGCCAGCGCGCCGGTGGCGACCGCGCTGACCGCCGCGGTGCGGACTTCCGTGATCGCCGAGGCGTCGAGGATCGCGGTCGGCACGCCGGTCTGCCCGTCGAACAGCGTGACGATTCCCTGGTGCGCGTCCAGGCCGCGCGCCGGGTTGCCGGGCATGATGCACACGGCCTTCAGCGCGAACGTCGCGGCGCCGTCGCCGTGCTCCTCGCGCCAGCCCGGCATCAGCCCCATGAAGCCGGCCGCGTCCGGCGGGACCATCACCGACCGCAGCGGCATGAACGTCTCGCCGCGGGCGTGCCCGGCGAGCACGGCGGCCATCGCCTCCGCGCACGGACCGGGCTGGAGCGCGTCCAGCACGTCGCGGTGACTCAGGATCAGCACGCGCATGAGCCCAGCGCTCCTTCCACGGCGGCCCGGTCCTCGTCGGTCAGCGGATGCTGCAGCGCCTCGCGCACGGGTGCGAGATGCTGAGGGCGCCCCGGGCCCGTCACGACCTGCGTCACCCGTTCGTCGGCGAGCAGCCAGGCCAGCGCGAGTGCGGCCATCGAGGTGCCGCGGGACGAGGCGATGGCCTGCAGCCGGCTGAGAACGTCGAAGACCGGTCCGGTGACGAACGCCCGGTAGGGCTCGGGACGCTGGGTCATCCGCGAGCCGGCCGGGAACGGCTCGCCGCGCCGGTACTTGCCGGTGAGCCACCCGCCCGCCAGCGGGCTGAAGGCCAGGTAGGCGACGCCCCGCTCGGCGCACAGTGCGAGCAGATCCCCGCCGTCCTCTCGATCCAGCAGCGAGTAACTGTTCTGGACGGCCTGCGGCGCGCCCGCGGCCAGCGCGGCGGCCAGCCGGGCCGGGCCGAAGTTGCTGACGCCGTAGGTGCCGATCATGCCCTCGGCCTGCGCCTGGTCGAGCGCGCCGAACGACTCCGCCAGGGGTACCTCCGGGTCGAAATCGTGCGCCAGGTACAGCTCGACCCGGTCGACCCCCAGCCGTTCCAGGCTCATGCTCAGCTGGCGGGCGATCCGCTCGGGCCGCAGGCCGTGATCGGCCCCGGCCGCCATGGGGTTGTACGTCTTGGTCGTCAGCTGCGGGCGGACCCCGCGAGAGGCGATCCAGCGGCCGATCGACAGCTCGCTGCGGCCGCCGCCGTAGGCGTCCGCGGTGTCGAAGTGGCTGATGCCGGACTCCCAGGCCACATCCATCAGCGCGAACGCCTGGTCCTCGCTCAGCCCCTGGCCGAACAACTCCGGAGCCGAGCCGATCCCGCCGAAGTTTCCGCAGCCCAGTGCGATCCTGGGGACGGTGAGGCCCGACCGGCCGAGCGGCCGCCTGGCCCCGAGCATCTCGCGCATCGGGGTCAGGCTACCGAGGCGGCCCGGACTCGCCAAGATCGATGTACCGATGCCGACGTTCCAGGGGAGGCTATGTGCCATCGACGCCCTGGGCGGGTGATGATGGGGCGTGGGTTCATTGCCACCCTCGGCGGACGCAGACAGGTTCGATGAGGTCCGCTTCGGCTCGTCGCGCCCGCCCGGTCAAGGCCGGCCTGGCTGGGTGCTGATCGCGGCGGGCGCGGCCGTGATCGCGGTGATCGCGGTGGTGAGCGTGGCGATCTCCGGGCATCAGCACCAGCACAGGCCGCCCGCGGCGTCGGTGACGCGGCCCACGTTCCGGCCCGCGCCGCCCGCGGTCCCGCCCGCGGCACCGATCACCCAGGCGGGGCATCGCCTCCTCGGCGTGACGGCCGGATGGGAGCTGCTCGGCTACGGTCCTGACCAGCTGGTCCGGATCGAGTTCGCCCGGGGCCGGATCGTGCGAACCGCGATTCCCCCGCTGCTGAGTAACGGCCCGCTCTCGTTCGTGGCCGGTCCCAGCCAGGTCATCATCCGCCCGCTTGACCTGGTGCCCGGCTATCTGGCGCCGGATGGGCACCCCGCCCGCGGCCTGACCGGCGTGCTCAGCCACGGCGGCACGCTTATCCCGGGGCCCCGGCCGGGGACAGCCTGGTTCCAGGACAACTTCCAGGCCAGGTCGCTTGCGCTGGTCCGGATGGACGGTACCAGGACCGGAACATCACTGCGGCTTCCGGGCCGCGGCGGGTGGCAGGTACTCCCGGACGGCCGGGGCTACGCGCTGGCCGTCGGCGTCCGCACCGGCGACCTCTATGACGTGGCCCCGCGGGGGGTCCGGCGGATCACCGGGACACTGGCCGCGGTCGGCCCGGCCGGCTGGCTGCTCGTACAGTGTCAGGACCATCGCCGCTGCTCGGACACGGTGGTGAACTCGGCCACCGGCGCACGGCATGTCCTGCCCGGGCGGGTTCCCGGTCCATCCGCCGAGCCACCGGTCATCGGGGCACCTGGGGTCATCGCGCCCGGCGGCTCGGCCGCCGCGCTGCTGCGGGCCGGCCCGAGAGGGCAGGTGACCCTGCACCTGCTCAGCCTGACGAACGGGCGCGACCACCGGATCGATGTCACCCTGGACCAGGGCTCGGCAAGCGCCCAGACGCTGGCCTGGTCACCCGATAGCCGGTGGCTGTTCGTCGTGGCCGCGAATGGCACCCTCGCGGTCGTCAATGCGCGTACTCGGCATATCGAAAATATTGGCGTAAATATGCCTTCCGTCAGCAAGATTGTTATCCGTAACTCGCCGCCTGCGAGCCGGTGAACCCGGTCGGCGAGGTAAGCCGGCCGTGCGGAGATCTACCTGACCGGTATTTTGCCGGCTATCAGCCCGCGCAGCCGCCGGATCTCGGTGTCCCGGGCCTTCAGCACCGGTTCGATGACATTCATGGCGGCGTGCACGGCGGCGTCCAGGTCTCCGGCGACGTTATAACGCAGGAAACTGCGCGACAGCGCATGCCGCATCCGCTCAGCGGTGACGGCCAGCAGATCGACCGTGTCCTTTGACGGCACCGTTTTCACGGCGACATCGATAAGCGGCCCGGGTTTCACGGCGACAAGCCCGCGGGCCGCGCGGCCGCCCGGAAGCCGCGAGGCTGTGCGACGGCCGGTCCGGCGGGACGCCGCTGCGGTCCGGCGCCGCGACGGCCGTGACCGGGTTACGTCACAATCGCTCCCGGCAGGCATGCCGAACAATGGTGTCATAACCCATGGCGACGGAGAGGCCTGTTGCGCGGCTCGCGGCTTCGGTACGGTCGCCTCCGGGAGCATCAGCGTGACCTTCCTATGCGGATTGTCTCCACAGCGCTGATGCTCCCTCTTTAATGCCTTTTTGTCCTAGATGTCCAGGTCACACGGCGTGTCACCGTCACTCCGCATCGTCCATCTTCCGTATTACCGCACGTCCGGGCCGGGAAATCTGCCGCCGCCCGGCCTAATCCGCGCCTATTCGCTGGCGCGGGAAAGCCCTGATCACGCTGGCTCAGATTGGCGCATACAGCCGCCGGAATCGTCGTCCGGGCTTCGGCCGGTGTTCACCGGCGCGTCACGTATTCCGTCTTTCCGGGTCGCAGGTCGCGGTGATCGGGACTCGAGCAATTCGGCCGCGGACCGGCGGGCCGTGGCCCGACTGGACCCGGGCCACGCCGAACTGCAGCAGCACCTGCGGCGATCCCGGCAGGGCCACGCTGGTCTTGATCAGGTTCCTGGTTACCGCCGCTTCCAGCGGCTGCGTGTACAGCGCGGCGAACACCGCGGCGCCGCAGCTGACCAGCATTTCCCCGCCGGATCCGGCGACACCACTGGTCGGTTCTGGCGCTGTTGCCGCGATCGCCAGGACCTTCGCCCCGGCCATGACGTGACTAATGCCGCTACAGGCACCGGCCGGACGCAAGCAGCGTGAGCAGAGTCATCCCCGGACTTCGTCCGGCCATTGAGGGAGCACGATATGACTGCGCATTCCTTGGCGTTGACCAGCGGCGGGGCCGTTGATCTGAATCAGCCGGGTACTTATCTGCACTGGTCGATCTTCGACATCTCGGTGGCGAACCTGGTGGTCATCGCCGTGATGGTGGTCATCTTCGCCGCGGCCCTGCTGCTGCCCTTCCCGCGCCCGCGCCGGCTGGAGCCCCCCGCGCCCCCGGCCGGGGGCACCCGCGACCCGGGCCTGGGCGAGGAGGCCGACGCCAGGATGTGGACGAGCCGGACCCGGCGGTGGGCGCTTCGCGTGCTGCCGCCGCTGAAGGTGCTGCCCGACCGGCAGCCGGCCTACGTGGCGTCCTGGGTGTACGTGTTCGGGGTAGCCAGCC
>DASXLW010000149.1:0-27740 GCA_036496025.1 Streptosporangiaceae bacterium | reverse complement strand
GCTCGGGGTGACCGAGCTGGATCAGGCAGCGGCCGGGCGGACGGCGGGGGCCGTGCTCAAGTACGCGGAAGACCTGCACGCGATCCGGGAATCCGGGTTCGCGGGGGTGGTCGGTGAGCATGACTGAAGAACGGTGCGCCGTCCACGCTCGGGGGGTGAGCCGGCGTGGCCGATGATGTCGCTGAGGTCGTCGCGCGGTTCGGGGCAGCGCTGCGGGAGGCGGGCGTACCGGTCGGGGCGGAGCGGTGTGAGCGGTTCGCGCGGGGGGTGATGCTCGTGCGGGCGGGGACGGTGCGGGGGGTGCGGGAGTGCGCGGTGGCCACGCTGGCTTCCAGCCGGGAGCAGGCGGAGACGGTGGCCCGGGTGTTCGACGCGACCCTTGGCAGCGCGGGGGTGGTGACCATGATCGATGGAAGATTGCCGTCGTCGGGGGGACACCAATCCTCCATCGATCAAGAAGCGGACACGCTGGAGCGGGCGGCGCGGGCGGCCCGGGAGCACGCCGGCGGGGCGAGCCGCGGCGAGCGAGCAGGCCACACGGGGACGGGCCAGACACGGGCGGGCCAGACACGGGCGGGTGCGACGCGAGACGGGGCGGGGGGCGGGGAGTACGAGGTGGGGGTGCTGGCCAGCGCGACGGAGCGACTGGCGGCTACGGACTTCGCCGAGCTGACGCCGGGCGAGCTCTTGCAGCTAGCCGGGGCGATGCGCCGGCTCACGCTGGCCGTGCCGCTGCGCCGGTCGCGCCGTCAGCGCCGGGGCCCGCGCGGGCGGCGGGCCGACCTGCGGTCCACGCTGCGGCACGCGCGACGGACCGGCGCGGAGCCGTTCGGGATCATCAGGAAAAACCCGGCCCGGCGGCCACGCAAGCTCGTGGTGCTCTGCGACATCTCCGGGTCCATGGAGCCGTACGCGCGCGCCATGCTGCAGCTGCTGTACTGCGCGGCGGGCGGAGCGCGGGCCGAGGTGTTCAGCTTCGCCACCCGGCTGACCCGGCTGACCGGGACGCTGGCGCAGCCGCGGCCCGCGCTGGCGCTGCGGCGCGCCGGGCAGGCGGCGCCGGACTGGCTCGGCGGTACCCGCATCGGACCGTGCCTGAAGGACTTCAACGACGCGTTCGGGTGCCGAGGGCTGGCCCGCGGCGCGGTGGTCGTCGTCGTGTCGGACGGCTGGGACACCGGCGACCCGGCGGTGCTGCGGCGGGAGATGGCGCGGCTGTCGCGGGTGGCGTTCCGGATCGTCTGGGTCAACCCGCGAGCGCGCCGGCCTGGATACCAGCCGCTGGCCGGCGGCATGGCGGCCGCCTGGCCGTACTGCGATGCCGTGGTCAGCGCGCGCCGGCTGGACGCGCTGGGCGAGCTGACCGCGGCCCTGGCCGACCCGGTCCGGCGCCGCGGTCTCGGCCGTCCTCGCCCAGGCGGCGGCGGCCAGGGCGGAGCATTAGTAGCGCCCGGGCAGGCCTAACGCTCCGCGTCGTCGGCTGGCGCCCGGATGCGGGCTAGCCGGCGCTGGACGGCCGGGGCGGGAGCGGAGGCGCCGAGCCGCCTGCGGTGGGGGCGAGCAGCGGCCTGACGTTGAGCTTCGTCCCGGCCATCTGCTTGAGCATGAAGTCGTGGTTGAGGTCCAGGATCGCGCGCGTCTCGGCGGCGATCACCGCGTTGCGGCTGAGGGTGAGCTCGTTGTCCTGCTGCTGCTCGCCGGACAGCGACCAGTTGGTCGAGCCCTTGACCGTGTACACGCCGTCGACGATCACGATCTTGAGGTGCGAGATCGCGTTGTGCACCGAGCTGGTGCCGACCGCGATGCTGTTGCCGAAGGCGTCGTTTCTCCAGCTGGCCAGGACCTGCTTCTCGTGCACACCGCTGGCCTGGCTGCGATCCAGGCTCATCTGCACGTAGACGTGCTCGTCGGCGAGCTTCGCTTGGATGATCTTGTTCAGCTCGTCGTCGTCGTAGCCGAACATGTTGACCACGATGGAGTGCTGGGCGGTGCCGAGCAGGGCGACCAGTAGCCCGTGCACGTTGTCGCGCGGGGCGAAGAACGTTCGCTCATCGTCGGGATAGCCGTCCAGGAACCGGCCCTCCGCCTTGTACTGGCCGAGGGTGTCCCACGAGAAGCCCGGGCTGGTCATGACCAGCACTGTAGGGGATGACCAGCACTGTAGGGGCAGGCCCGCCGGACGGCCTGCTCCCGCGCCGGCGGCCCGCCCGGCACGCCGAAGGCCTGCCCGGGAGCGGCGGGGCTCCCGGACAGGCCCCCGGCGGGCCGGGATCAGCTCACCGTGGTCAGGGGACGGGCCGGCTCGCCGGAGCCCGGCTCGTCCGGCGGCACGGCGGCCGACTCCACGGGGGCTGGCCGCGTGGCCTGGCCGCTGACCGCGGGCACCCGCAGCAGCCGGGCCAGCCAGCCCGGCAGCCACCAGTTAGCCCGGCCGAACAGCGCGACCATCGCCGGGACCAGCAGGCACCGGATGACCAGGGCGTCAATGAGGATGCCCGCGCCGAGCCCGGTGGCCAGGATCTTCAGGTCGGTCTGCGGCCCGGTGGACATGGACAGGAAGCTGAGCATCAGGATCGCGGCGGCGCTGGTGACCAGGCGACCGGTGCGGCCCAGGCCCTCCGTGACCGCGTGCCGGGGGTCGCCGCTGGCGTCGTAGACCTCCCGGATGCGGCTGAGGATGAACACCTCGTAGTCCATGGACAGGCCGAACAGGAACGCGAAGACCATCAGCGGCACCCACATCGTGATCGCGCCGGTGGCCGGGATGCCCCAGACCGCCATCGATCCGTGACCCTGCTGCCAGACCCAGGTCAGCACCCCGTAGGCCGCGGCCAGCGAGACCAGGTTGAACACCACGGCCTTGGCGGCCAGGAGCACGGAGCGGAATGCGCGGGTCAGCAGGAGGAACGTGGCAATACCGATGAGGGCGAGCATGAGCGGGAAGTCGCCGTAGACGGCGCGGTCGAAGTCGATCAGGGAGGCGCCGTCGCCGCCGACGCCGACCACGTGCGGGCGCCCGAGCAGGGCACCCTCCAGCCTGCTGATGGTGGCCTGGCCAGCCGGCACGCTGCTCTCGGCGGACGGCAGGACCGTGACGATCGCCGTACCGTCCCGCCGGTAGTCGGGCGTGGCCGGGGCGATCGCGGTGTACACGCCGGGGACCCGGGCGGCCTCGGTGGCCACCGCACCGGGCGCGGAGGACGTGAGCACCTCGGCCGGGGTGAGCACCCCGGACGGGATGCCGCCGTCGGTCAGCGTGGCCAGGGCGTTATGCGCCGGCCCGGCGGTGGCCTCGGCGGTGCTGCCCGGCTCGCCCAGGTGCAGCGACAGGGCGGGCAGCATCAGCGCGGTGAGGATCCCGAGTCCGGCCAGCGCCGCCAGCCAGCGGTGCCGGTAGACGCCGCGAGCCCAGGCAGCGAACACCCGGCTGGCCGAGCGCTCGGTGCGCAGCCGCGGCCAGTCCAGCCGGGGGCCCACGGTGGCCAGGATCACCGGAAGCAAGGTGATGGCGACAGCCACCGAGACCAGCGGGACCAGGACACCGCCGTAACCCACGCTGCGCAGCATCGGCACCGGCAGCACGATCATCGAGACGAGCCCGATGGCCACGGTGAGCCCCGAGAACACCACCGCGCGCCCGGCGTGGCTCATCGCCTCGGTGACCGCGTCGGCGTTGTCGCGGCCGGCCGCGCGCTCCTCCCGCCAGCGGCTGACCACCAGCAGCGAGTAGTCGATCGCCACGCCCAGCCCGATGAGCGCGATGAGGAACTCCACGATCTGGCTGACGCCGGTGATCTCGGTCAGCCCTCCGACGAGCAGGAACGTGGCCAGCACGGATACGCCGCCGATGAGCAGCGGCAGCAGGGCCAGGAAGCTGGCGAAGACGAAGGCCAGGATGAGCAGCGCCCCGACCGAACCGATCATGGCCTCGGTCATGAGCCCGGTGCCCTTGGACGAAGCGGGCTTGCCGTTCGCGAGCAGTGCGGAGCCGGTGATACCGGTGTGCCACCCGTGAGGTGCGGCCGCGGCGACCGCGTGCTGGATGGCCGGGCCCAGGTTGGTCCCGCCGAACCCGTTCACCGGCGCGGTGTAGACCAGGGCGAACGTGCTGCGCCCGTCGCGGGTGATGAACGCTGGGTCGTGGGTGGTGGCGTAGTCGGCGATCCGGACGTGCGGGACCGCCCGGGCCACGGCGGCGAACGCCCGGCCGGTGGCGGCGGCCACGGCCGGATCGGTGATTCGCTGGCCCGCGGGCACGGTCAGCACCGGCAGGTAAGGGGCCTGGCCCCCGCCGTTGCCGTAGGTCGCGGTGATCCGGCTGTCGACCCGGAAGGCCTGGCCCGGCATGGCGAAGTTGTTGGTCATCCGGTGGGTGGTGCCACTGATCGTCAGCACGCCGGCGGCGGCGACGGCGAGCCAGAACAGCGTCACCAGCGCCTTGTGTCGGAGCACGAAGCGGGTCAGGCGGTGCATCATGGCCTCCAGGGCCTCTCGCGGCCGGCGGGCTCTCCACCAGCCCTGTCAGGGTGCCTGGCCAGGACGTACTCCGTCGTCGTCCGCCGGTGGGCAGTTGCGGGTGCTCCCCCGGGAGCAGCGGAACGCCGGCTACTCCCTGGCGAGTAGCCGGCCGACAACCCAGGAAGGATGGCCCGCAGGCCCCGGCGTGCCTACGCTGTGCGAGTGGGCAGCCGTCTGATGACCTGGTGGCGATGGTGGCGCAGCCCGCCCGTGCGGGATGCAGTCCTCGCCGTGGTGGTGACCGCCGTCCTGCTGGCGGGCACCTACGGCGAGGCCCACCCGGGCCAGGTCACGGACAGGACCCAGTTCCCGGGGCACGTGGCGCCGCATCCTCCGCCGGCCGCGTACCTGCTGGTCGTGGTGGCGTGCCTGGCGCTGGCCTGGCGGCGCCGGTGGCCGGTCGCCGTCCTGGTCGTCTCGACCGCGGCGGTGACGGTCTGGACGCTGCTCGGTTACGTCAACGGCGCCGTGCTGCTGGCCCCCACCATGGCCCTGTACGCGGTGGCTACCCGGGTGAGCGTCCGCCGGGCGATAGCGCTGGGCGTGGCGACGCTGGCCGTGCTGATGACGGCCACCGGCGCCAGGAATCCGTTCGGGCGCATCAGCGGGGGCGGGTTCTATCTCATCCCCGCGCTGGTCGCGGCCGCGCTGTTCGGGGGGATAGCGCTGGCCAGCCGTCGGGACTACGTCGCCTCGATTCAGGCCCGCGCCGAGGACGCCGCCCAGCGCCGGATCGACGATGAGCGGCTGCGGATCGCGCGCGAACTGCACGACGTGGTCGCGCACACCATGGCCACGATCAACGTCCAGGCCGGGGCGGCGATCCACGTCGCGGATGAGCGTCCCGGGGCCGCCGTCGACGCGCTCCGCACGATCCGGGGCGCCAGCAAGGAAGGCCTGCGCGAGCTGCGGGCCATACTCAACGTGCTGCGCCAGGCCGACGAGGCCGATTCCACCATGCCCGCGCCCGGGCTGGCCCAGATCGACGACCTGATCGCCAGCGCCAGGTCGGCGGGCCTGGCCACCACCCTGACCGTGACCGGGAACCGGCGGCCGCTGCCGCCGGAGGTGGACCTGGCGGCCTACCGGATCGTGCAGGAATCGCTGACCAACGTGATCCGTCACGCCGGGCCGGCCGCGGCCACCGTGTCGATCGGGTACACCGGCACCGAGCTGAGGATCGAGGTCGCCGACACCGGCCGGGGCGTGACCGGCACCGAGAGCACCGGCACCGAGAGCACCGGCGGCGGGCACGGGCTGGCCGGGATGCGCGAGCGCGCCGCGTCGGTCGACGGCAGTGTCGAGGCCGGCCCGGGGGCGGGCGGCGGATTCCTGGTCGCGGCCAGGCTCCCGCTGGGCAGGCCGCCGCCCGCCGACCGGACCGCGATCGCGCCGGCCACGGGAGCGACCTCCTCGGGCGCCGAAGGTAACGCCCCGGTGACCGAAGGGACACGGTCATGATCCGCGCACTGCTCGCCGATGACCAGGCACTCATCCGCGCCGGGTTCCGGCTCATCTTGGACGCGGCCGATGACATCGAGGTGGTCGGCGAGGCCACCGACGGCGCCCAGGCGGTCCGGCTCGCGCGCAGCGAACGCGCCGACGTGGTGCTGATGGACATCAGGATGCCCGGGGTCGACGGCCTGGAGGCCACTAGGCAGATCGCGGCCGAGGACGACCTGGCCGGGGTGCGGGTGGTCATCCTGACCACCTTCGAATCCGACGAGTACGTCTACCAGGCCCTGCAGGCCGGCGCTAGCGGCTTCCTGGTCAAGGACACCGAGCCCGCCGAGCTGCTGCACGCGGTCAGGGTGGCCGCCCGCGGCGATGCCCTGCTGTCGCCGAGCGTGACGCGCCGGCTGATCACCGACATCGCCAGCCGCCCGCAGCGCCCGCCGGCCCCCGACCGGTCCCTGGTCGCGCTCACCGAGCGGGAGCGCGAGGTGATGACCCTGGTCGCGGCCGGCCTGTCCAACGACGAGATCGCGGCCCGGCTGTACCTGAGCCCCCTCACCGCCAAGACTCACGTCAGCCGGATCATGACCAAGCTGAACGCACGCGACCGGGCCCAGCTCGTCGTGATGGCCTACGAGAGCGGGCTGGTCACCCCCGGCGTAAGCCCTGATTCTACAAAATCTTGACGCATCATCACAGTTCTGTAGACTTATGGCCCGGGGAGACGGCCGGGAGGATTTGCCATGTCCGCCACGCAGACCATCGAAACCGCCCAGGCCCAGGACGAGGCCGGTCCCGTCTCGTTCCGGACCGAGCCGGCCCGGTACCGGCATTGGCGGCTGGAGATCGACGGCGAGGTCGCCTGGCTGGTGCTGGACGTCGATTCCGGCGCCGGGCTGCGGCCCGGCTACGAGCTCAAGCTGAACTCCTACGACCTCGGCGTCGACATCGAGTTCTACGACGCGGTGCAGCGGCTGCGGTTCGAGCACCCCGAGGTCGGCGCGGTGGTCATCACCAGCGGCAACGACAAGGCGTTCTGCGCCGGCGCGAACATCCGGATGCTGGCCACCTCCAGCCACGCGTGGAAGGTGAACTTCTGCAAGTTCACCAACGAGACCCGGTGCGGGGTGGAGGACGCCTCGGCGAACTCGGGACAGCGCTACATCGCCGCGGTCAACGGCACCGCGTCGGGCGGCGGCTACGAGATCGCGCTGGCCTGCGACCAGATCCTGCTCGTGGACGACGGCTCGGCGGCGCTCTCGCTGCCCGAGGCGCCGCTGCTCGGGGTGCTGCCCGGTACCGGCGGGCTGACCCGGCTGACCGACAAGCGGAAGGTGCGCCGGGACCGCGCCGACGTGGTCGCGACCAAGGCGGAAGGGATCAGGGGCCGGGCCGCCGTGGACTGGGGGCTGGCCGACGAGGTCGTCGGGAAGAGCAGGTTCGGCGAGACGGTGGCGCAGCGGGCCCGGGAGGCGGCGGCCGCCTCGCCGCGCGCGGCACGGGCCGGCCAGCCCGGGGTCACGCTCGCCCCGCTCGACCCGTCGATCACCCCGGACGCGATCTCCTACCGGTACGTCCGGGCGGACCTGGACCGGCGGGCCCGGCTGGTGACGATCACGGTGAACGGGCCGCCGGATGATCCTCCCGACGATGTGCACCGGGCTGGGGCCGGCTTCTGGCCGCTGGCGATGACCAGGGAACTCGACGACCTCGTCCTGTGGCTGCGGACCAACGAGCCCGAACTCGGCACCTGGGTACTGCGCACCCGCGGCGACATCGACCGGGTGCTCGTGCACGAGCGCCGCCTGGCCGAGGCCGACGACGACTGGCTGGCGGCCGAGATCCGGCACTACTTCAAGCGGACCGTCAAGCGGCTCGACGTGACCGGCCGCAGCCTGGTCGCGGTCATCGAGCCCGGGAGCTGCTTCGCTGGGATGCTGCTCGAGCTGGCCCTGGCCTGCGACCGCCAGTACATGCTCGAGGACACCGACCCGGCCGCCCAGATCGTCCTGACCAGCGCCAACTTCGGCACGTTCCCGATGGCCAACGGGTTGTCCCGGCTGGCCACCCGGTTCTACGGCCATGACGATGATTCCGAACGGCTGGCGGCTCAACTCGATCGCCCGATCGAGGCCGCCGAGGCGGCGGACCTCGGACTGGTGACCGCGGCGCTTGACGACATCGACTTCGAGGACGAGGTCCGGATCGTGCTGGAGGAGCGGTGCTCGCTGAGCCCCGACGCGCTGACCGGGCTGGAGGCGAACTGCCGGTTCGCCGGGCCGGAGACGCTGGAGACGAAGATCTTCGGCCGGCTCACCGCCTGGCAGAACTGGATCTTCAGCCGGCCGAACGCGGCCGGCCCGGACGGAGCGCTGACCCGGTACGGCACCGGGCGCAAGGCCGTCTTCGACTGGAAGCGGGTATGAGATGCGCGCCGACTACGAGGACAAGATCCCCAACAACGTGGGCCTGGCCGACGACCGGCGGCTGCAGCGGGCGCTGGAGTCCTGGCAGCCGCGGTTCGCGACCTGGTGGGCGGATATGGGGCCGCAGATCCCCACCGAGGACGTCTACCTGCGCACGGCGATCAACGTGGGCCGGGAGGGCTGGGCGCACTTCGGCCACGTACAGGTGCCCGACTACCGGTGGGGCATCTTCCTGGCCGAGCGGGATCCGGACCGGCGGATCGGGTTCGGCGAGCACAAGGGCGAGCCTGCCTGGCAGCAGCTGCCCGGTGAGTATCGCGCCGACCTGCGGCGACTGATCGTGATCCAGGGTGACACCGAGCCGGCCTCGGTGGAGCAGCAGCGCAGGCTCGGCTACACCGCGCCGAGCCTGTACGACCTGCGCAACCTGTTCCAGGTCAACGTGGAGGAGGGCCGTCACCTGTGGGCGATGGTCTACCTGCTGCACGCCTACTTCGGTGTCGAGGGCCGGGCAGAGGCGGCCGACCTGCTGCGGCGGAACTCGGGCAGCGCGGACTCGCCGCGGATCCTGGGCGCGTTCAACGAGGAAACGCCGGACTGGCTGTCGTTCTTCATGTTCACCTACTTCACCGACCGGGACGGCAAGTACCAGCTGGGCACCCTGAAGGAGTCGGGGTTCGACCCGCTGTCGCGTACGGCTGAGTTCATGCTCAAGGAAGAGGCGCACCACATGTTCGTCGGCACCACCGGCGTGGACCGGACGGTGGAGCGTACGGCGCAGCTGATGGTCGAGCACGAGACCGACGACGCGGGCCCGCACGGCGGGATCGGCCTGGACGTGATCCAGAAGTACCTCAACTTCCACTACTCGGTGTCGCTGGATCTGTTCGGCGGGGAGACCTCGACCAACGTGGCCAACTACTACACCGCCGGGCTCAAGGGGCGCTGGCAGGAGGAGCGGCGCGGCGACGACCACAAGCTGGCCGACGACGGCGCGCTGGTGGACGTCATCGCCGACGGACAGATCGGCCAGACCGAGGTGGCCGCGCTCACCGCGCTCAACTGTGACCTGCGCGGCCAGTACATCGCCGACTGCGCCAGCGGCGTCAAGCGGTGGAACCGGATCCTGGAGCAGGCGGGGCTCCCGCACCGGCTCGCGCTGCCGCACCACGGCTTCAACCGGCAGGTCGGCGCGTTCGCCGGCGTGCATGTGTCCCCGGCCGGGCGGCTGCTCGACGACGCCGAGTGGGAGCACGGCCTGCCCGGCTGGCTGCCGACCGATGTGGACAAGGCGCACGTGAGGTCGCTGATGCGGCCGGTGTACGAGCGGGGGAAGATCGCCAGCTGGCTAGCACCGCCGCGCAACGGGATCAACGGCCAGCCATTCGACTACGAGTACGTGCACCTGGCCTGAGAAGTACCTGCACCCCACTCTGAGAAGTAAGTGCACCTGGCCTGACCTCCGCTACCTTGCCCGGATCATCCGGGGGGGCAATCATGGAAGCCGGGCGCCGGCCCCTGGTCGCGCCGCGAATTCCACCGGCTGTGTCGCGGGGGAGAGCGTGAATCACGATGTCCTGGTACAGCGGGCAAACGGCCGGCCCGAATCTTCAGGCTGGCAGTTCGCCCGCAGGCGTGCCGAGAAGAAGCTGTGGAGCGCTTTCCGTTCCGGGCAGCAGGTCGATCTGAGCCCCGACGGGAAGACGGCCCGCGGCGGCCGCGCCGCTCCGGGCCGCGCGACGGTGCGGGCCGATGTGATCATGGCCATGTTGCGGGCCGGGCCCGGCCCGCGTCACGGCGCGCGGCTCACGATCCGCGGCGCCCGGATCACCGGACAGCTGGACCTGAGCTATGCCCGGATCGACCACCCGATCACCTTGTGCGACTGCGTGTTCGAGCAGCCCATCGCCCTGGCCGAAGCCCGGCTCGGCACGCTGACCCTGGACGGTTCCAGCGTCCCGGGGATCCAGGCGCCGAACCTGGAGGTCGACGGCGACCTCGGGCTCAGCCACGTCTCGGCCTCAGGGACGGTGCAGCTGTCCGGTGCTCACCTGCACCGGAATCTGCGGCTGCACGGGGCGCACCTGAGCCACGGGGCGGATGACGAGGATGCGCTGACCGCGGACCACCTGGTCGTGGAGGGCAACGTAGTTTGCGGCGGGCTTGAGGCTGTCGGCACCGTCAACCTGGCCGGGGCCCGGGTGAGCGGGGCCGTCCGGCTGGAGGACGCCACGATCACGGCCAGCGGCCCCGAGAGCGTGGCCTTCGACGGCGACGGAATGACGGTTGGCCACGATTTCAACGCTCGGGGGCTGGCTGCGACGGGCGAGGTGACGCTCGTAGATGCGAGGATTGCCAGCACGCTCGAATTCCAGGGCGCCACGCTGGTCAACCCCGACGACGTCGCGCTGCGATTCGATCGAGCCGAGATTTCGAGCAGCCTCTACTGCGCCGACGGTTTCACGACCGCCGGAGGCATACAGGGCATCGGCGCGCACGTGCGGGGCAGCGTCTACCTCAACGACTCGGAACTCGGCCGGCCGCGGCCGGCTTCCGGCCAGGCAGCGGCGCCGGCGCGCGCCGCGCTGATCCTGGTCCGCATGAGGATCGACGGAGATTTCGGTTGCTGGGGCAGGTTCATCGTGCACGACGCGATCGACCTGACGAGGTTGTCGGTGGGCGGCGAGTTCCGGCTTAACACCACCGGGCTGAAAGGCCGCCCGACGGCGGCCGACCTCACGAATGGCCGGTTCGGCACGCTCGTGATCACCGGCGATCCACCCGCCGGATTCCTCGATCTCACCAAGGCCCAGGCCGACTTTTTCCGCGACGGCGAGGCGGCGCGCTGGCGGGCCGGCGGTGATGTCATCGTCCTCGACGAATTCGAGTACCGCACCATACAGATGACCAAGGTAACGATCGAGGAGCGAGAACAATGGCTGCGCCGGGCGATGGAGGCAAGTCGCCGGAAGTCCGGGTACGCCCACGACGGGTATCTACCGCAGCCCTACGAGCAGTTGGCCGCGGCGTACGTCCGGACAGGCGACGACCGCGCCGCGCGCCGCATCCAGCTGGCCAAGCACCGGCAGCGTAATCACGCGACGAAATGGGACCGGTGGTACACCAAGCTGTGGAATATCGTGCAGGACGTCATGATCGGTTACGGCTACGAACCGGGGCGCGCCCTGGGCTGGCTGGCCGGGCTGTTCGTGCTCGGGCTGTTGCTGTTCCGGTACGTGGCCAAGCCCTATTCGATCGTTAGCGTGCCTCACCCGCCGTTCGCGCTGGCCAACGCGGCGGGCTACACCCTCAACCTGCTACTGCCGGCGAGCGGGCTGGACGAGCGGCAGGCATGGCAGTCCGCCGGCCTGGGTGAGGTGGCGGCGGCGAGCCTGGTGGTGTTCGGCCTGCTGCTCACGGCCACGGTGTTCGCGGCGGTCGCGCGCGTGCTGCAGCGCAACTGAGCGCGCGGCGGGACGCCTGCCGGGCTGGCCCGGGTGAGGTCAGGTCCGCATCACGTAGACGCTGCGGTGCCCCCTGGGGCACACCACCTCGACCTCGTGCTCGGGCGGCGGCAGCCGTTCCGAGGTCACCCTGGCGACGGGCTGGTCCCCGGGAAGCTCCACGCTCTCGTTGCAGTCAGGCTCCTGGCACGGCACCCAGGACATCACCCTCCACCTCAATTCTCATATCCCGCACGTCCCACTGGCAGGTCGACGGGCCCCCTCTAGGCCTCCGCGGGCGCCGCCTGTGTAGGCGCCGCCGCCGTAGGCGCTGACCCCGCAGGCGCTGACCCCGCAGGCGCCGGCCCCGGAGGCGCCGCTGCCGCGGGCCCGGCCGTCTGCGCAGAAGCGCCGGTCTCCGGGAGTTGCCCGGCCGCGGAATCCCCGCTGCGCTCCGCTGGCTGCTCGTGCCCGTCGCGTTCATCGACGAACTCGACGCACACCTGACTATCGTCGCAGCATTCCACTATGCCGATCGACTGAACGTATGCTTCCTCGGACATCTCTTCCGGTTTCAGCCCCATGTCGGTGGCTTCATTTATGTCGATCGGGAACAGATGGTGCGTGTAACCGTAGACCAGCCGGAGGGCGATCCTTTCCGCTTTCCCCTGTTCGATCTCCCCGGCCCGGGAGAGGAGTATCTGAGCATACCTTTCGCCCATCTTCAGGCTGCGTCCCCACGCGCCGAAGTCAAGCGACCTGGTCTGGGACAGCATCGGGTTGATGCTCCCGATAGCGAACTGGGCCGCCGCGTTGAGCGAGTCGCTGAGCAGCAGCTTGCCCTGCGTCACCGTGGCGAGCTGCTTCAGGGCCTGGGACAGCGTCGAGAACCCGAACTCCCGCACGTAGTCAACGCTCTGATAGCAGTCCAGCGCCGATATGTAATCCGTGGGATTCCGCGGGTCCCTGATCTGCGTATCGAGAGGTCCCAGCTCACCGAACGGCGACATGAATATCTTGCTTCCGCCCACCGCGATCAGGGTGCTGGCGCTCTTAGCCCGGCGCGGGACATAGATATTGATTTTCCCGGCGTACCGGGAAAGGAACAGGACGGTCCTGAACGCGCTATCGAGCGGACCGCCGGGCGAGTCCAGTATCACGTTGATCGTGCGTTCGGGCTCTGGCGTGGGGAATCCGAAACGCCGCTGGCATGACTTCTGTACCCGCTGTTCCGTTGAGCCTCCCGGTGCGCCGTCGCCGAGGATCCGGCCGATTAACAAGAGGCAAGGATCACCGCCGGTCAGCCCGGCGAATTCCCTGCCCCTGGCCCGGATGGCCATTCGCTGACCCGCATCTATCTCACGGAAGTAGATTGAGCCACCGTTGGCCAGCCCCAGGCTGCCGTTCGCGCCGTTGGTTCCGGCGATGGGCCCGTCTGCCGAGATCGTCATGCTGCCCCCTCAGGCGCCACCTCATGCCCCGAGCAGTCACGCGCCCGCCATTGCCCGGTCGGTCGGTCCATCCTCTCACTCTTCGGACGAGATGTCACTCTCTGTGATCGATTCCCTGGGCCATACCTGGGTCGGCGCGGGCCGGGGCAGCGCGGATCACGCTGCCCGGCAGCCCGGCTCACGCGGCCCGGCAGCCCGGCTCACGCGGCCCGGGCAGCGCGGCTCACGCGGCCCGGGCAGCGCGGCTCACGCGGCGCGGCCGCCTGCGGCCGCTGGATACGGGGCGAGCGATGGGGCACGGCCCGGCTGCGCCTCGCGGGCGCGGAGCGCTTCGGCCCTGGTGAGCGCCACGGCCGTACCGAGCATCCCGGCCGTACCAAGCGCCCCGGCGGTACCAGGCACCTGGCTCGTACCGAATGCATCGGCCGCACCGATCGCCTCGGCCGCACCGATCGCCTCGGCCCGGACAGGCGCCCGGCGGGTACCGAACGCCTGATCGGCCGCGGTGCGCGCCCAGCGCATCCGCGCGGTCGCCGTCTCCGGGTGATCACCGAACTCCTGTGCTACCCGCGCGGCGCAGCCCCGACTGCCGAAGGCGCGCACCGTCTCTGCCACGGCTCGCCGGACCTGCCGGGCGGTGGGCTGCGCAGAGCGTTGCAGTGCCGACACGAACACGGCGTCGGCCCGCGCGGCGCGGATGCTGAGGTGGTACATCGCTGGCCGCATCGTGGGCCTCCTCGAAAGGCGGATACCTCGACTACATCACGGGGATACGACATTTCCGCGGCCCGCCCGCGGGCCCTTCCAGTCGCCTGTGGATGCCTGTCATCTAGTCAGATCACCCGGCACGGCCAAACTCATCGGAACAGGCCGAGGGAACCCGCCACCGGGAACAGATAGCGCGCCACCAGCGTTTTTCTCTGTGGGCATTTCTGATCGTAAGAGACGGGATTATGGCACAGTGCATCACGTGCGGGACTGAATTGCATCCCGAGCGCGCACAGAAGTACGACTACTGCATGGCACCGGAGTGCCAGGAGAAGAACGCCAAGGGCCTGACGATGGTGGCCATCGGTATGAACAAGGCGGCGGACGAGCTGGTGATCCTGGACGAGCCCACCCGCGAGGCCCTGGCCAACGGCAAGTACCAGGACCAGCGGCGGGGATCGTTCGGACCGCGGGCGCCATTCCCCGCCGCAGCCAGGCCGACCACCGAGGCGGCCGCGCCCGGCACCAATGCAGCCACGCCCGGCACCAATACGACCACGTCCGAATCGGCTTCGACCACGTCCGAAACGGCTTCGACCACGCCGGCGCCTGGGGCGGCTGTCGCGGACACCCCGGCCCGGGTGCCCGGGCGCCCCGCACACCGGCGCCGACCGCAGCCGTCCCGGCCCGCGCCGGCCCGCGCCACCCGGCCGAGGTGGACCGCTTCGCAGGAGCGGCTCGCGCTGCTCTACAACCAGCAGGGCCTGCGGCCGGATGAGATCGCGGACAAGCTCGGCGTCAGTTCCTACCTCGCGACCCAGATCGTCCTCGCGGCGAGGAGCCACCGGAAGGCCTGACCTCATCTGGCCGGCCGGCCACGATGACCTGCAGGGTGCGCGATGACCTGCGGGGTACGCGATGACCTGCGAGGTACGCGATGACCTCCGAGGTAATTGCGGGGCGCGGCCGGGGCCGTCCATCGTGGACTGCGAAGCAACCAGCGCGACAGCTCCGGGGAGGATCATGTCTGCCTACGCCGTGGCCCACATGCGCCAGGTCACCATGGGGCCGCCCATCGTGGAATACCTGCAACGCATTGACGCCACACTGCAGCCGTTCGGCGGCCGGTTCATCGTTCACGGCGGCGAGTACGAGGTGATGGAGGGCACCTGGCCTGGCACCATCATCATCATCGAGTTCCCGGGCCGCGCCCAGGCTCACGCCTGGTACAAGTCGGACGCCTACCAGGAGATCCTCGCCCTGCGCACGGACAATTCCCGCAGCGACGTCATCATGGTCGATGGGGTCGGCCCCGATCACCTGGCCACCGATGTCCTGGGCGGGTAAGAGGCGGCCATCCAATGACGCGGAGCGTTAGTAGCGTGATACCAGTCCTAACGCTTCGCACTAACGACGAACCCCCCCACCTCCTGCCCCGCAGAGCAGCCCGGGTGACTCGCTGACGAAGCCGGATCACCCGTTGCCCGCGTCGAGCTCGTTCCAGCGCTGGCGGGCAGGCTGGTCCCACTCGGCGTGCCGCGTCTCGAACAGGCGGCGGGCCCGGGTCCCGCTCCAGTGCGGCGGCAGCAGCCGCGGTGGCAGCTGCGGGTCGAGGAACGGGAACCGCCGCCACTCGTGTACCAGCCGGGCCTGGGCCTGCAGCACCTCGTCGGGCCGGGACGGGCGCAGCCGGCCGAACGTCGCGATGAACTCCTCGTACCTCGCGGCCACGGCGGCCAGGTTCCAGGCGCGTTCCACCATGGCCCGTTCGTGCCCTATCCCGGCGAAGCGCGCGGTGAACGACATGGCCTGCCCGGCCAGGCCAAGCTCATCGATGATCGCCCGCGCCTCCGCCTCGTGCGCGGCGGACGGCGCGATCCACATGCCGGGCTCGGGAGAGCCGAACCCGGCCCAGCTCAGCCGGGTGCGTAGCCGGTGCCGCACGCCGCGCAGCGTCTCAGGGACCGAGACGTTCACGATGAACCAAGTGCCGTCCCAGTCCGGCCGCCGCTCGGCGAAGGCGTAGATGCGCTCGGCTCCGGCGCTGAGCAGCTGCCGCCCCGACTCGGTCAGCAACCAGCGCACGCTGCGGCCGACGCGCTCGGAGGTTAGCCAGCCGTCGGCCGCCGTCCTGGCCAGCGCCTGCCGGGCGGCCTTCTCTTCCACGCCCAGCTGGTCCAGCGCGCCCACGATGGTCTGCGTCCAGACGGCCCCGGGCCGGGACAGCACGAACTCGCCGAGCAGCGTTAGCAGCAGCGACCTGGCGCTCGTCCGGGTGCCCGCGGCCGCCTCCCGCCTCGCGGATAGCACGCCTAGAAGATAATGGAGCCGGGAGGTCCGCTGTGCTCGACGGTCACGTCCTGGTCGACGCCCACATGCATGTCGGCAAGCTGTCCACGGTCAGCCCGGCCTGGCACCGGTGGGCAGACGGGTTCGGCGATGGTGCCACGATCGAGCGGGTCTACGACGGCGACGGGGTGATCATCCCCGAGCGCTTCAGCGAGTACCTGGACGCCGAGGGCGTGGACACGGCGCTGCTGTTCTGCGAGTACAGCCCGAAGGTGGCCGGCCTGCAGCCGATCGAGGATCTGCTGCCGCTCGCCAAGCACGACCCGCGCCGGATCAGGCTGGTGGCCAACATCAACCCGCACCTGCACTACCCGGTCGCCGACGAACTGGAACGTCAGCTCGGCCTGGGCGCGGTGGCGCTAAAGCTGCACCCGGTGCACGGCGGCTACCAGGCCAATGACCGCGCGCTCTATCCGGCCTACGAGGTATGCCGGTCGCGCGGGGTACCGGTGATCGTGCACTGCGGGACGAGCAACTTCCCGGGATCCATGAACTCCTGCGCCGACCCGGTGCTGCTCGACGAGGTGCTGCGGGACTTCCCCGCGCTGGACATCGTGCTCGCCCACGGCGGCCGTGGCTGGTGGTACGACGCCGCGGCGTTCCTCGCGCTGTCCTACGAGAACGTTTGGATCGAGCTGTCCGGGCTGCCTCCCCGTCGGCTGCCCGAGTACTACTCCCGGCACAACTTCGCCCGGCTGACCCGGCGGTTTATCTTCGGCACCGACTGGCCGGGCGTGCCGGGCATCGCGCGCAACGCCCGCGCCGTCGCCGCGCTCTGCCCGGACGAGGAGACCGCCGGGCTTGTCCTGGGCGGCAACGCCGTGCAGGTCTACGGGCTGGACGTGACCCGGGCCTAGACGACCGCCGGCCCGCCAGACGCCCCCGGCGGCGTCCAGCGGGCCGTGGCAATTGCCCCCTCGGCGCAGCGGAGCACCAATGTGGGCCCGTATGTACGGACATGCCGACGGTACCCGAAGTCACCCAAATCGGTCAAGAGGATATCTAGTTAAGGTAAATGAATAGTCAAGAAGACCGGGTCGGTGCGGACCCGCATGCAGCTCGCCTGGGAGGCGGCCTGCCAGGACTGGCTGCCGGGGCCAGCGGCAAGCCCGTCGCCGGTTCCGCGGCGCGGTCGCCGGGGTCAGGCGCCAGACCGCTGAGGGTGGTCGACGGCGCCTGGCCGCCCCCCACGGCGGCGGTGATCGTCCGATCGATCTGGGTAAGCCCATCGTGCCTGGCAGGAGCGGCCGTACGAAACTCAGGCGGCGGTGATCGTCCATCGATCTGGCTAAGCCCATCGTGCCTGGCAGGAGCCGCCGCACGGAAATTCAGTAGCCTGCCAACGAGAGCGCTTGGTACTTTTCTGGCTCCGGCGCAGACACGCGATACGGGATCGCGTAAGTCGAGATATATCTTGACTTAGTCTTCGCCGTGGTCCATAGTCAGCCATTGAGGCAACCCGCTCTGTCGACCTCTCAGGGGGACCCATCATGACCAGAGCCCGAGCGCTCGTGGGCGTCGCCAGCGGACGCCGCTCCAAATGGGCCGTACTGGTCCTCTGGCTCATCATCCTGGCCGTCCTCGGCCCGCTGGCCGGCAAGCTCACCGGGGCGGAGAAGAACAACGCCCAGTCCTGGCTGCCCGGCTCGGCCGAGTCGACCAAGGTGCTCGCGGTGCAGTCGCGTTTCCAGTCGCCGAACATCTACGACGGCGTCGTGGTCTACTACCGGCCGTCCGGCCTGACCAGCGCTGACCGCGCCAAGATAGCCGCCGACGCCCGGCAGTTCTCCGGGGTGCCCGGCGTGGTGCACAGCCAGCAGGCGGGCCCGTTCTTCGCCAAGGACGGGCAGGCGGCCGAGACCATCGTGCCGATCAACCTGGGCAAGAAGGGCTGGAACGGCGCCGAGACCGCGGCCAACCATTTGCGCGCGATCGCCAAGGTCAATACGGGCGGGCTGTCCTTCCATATCGCCGGGCCGCTCGGCAACGCCGCCGACTCGGCCAACTCGTTCAAGGGCATCGACGGCACGCTGCTGTACGCCACGCTGGCGGTTGTCATCATCCTGCTACTGATCACGTATCGCAGTCCGATCTTGTGGATACTGCCGGTGCTCTCGGCGGGTGCCGCGCTGGCCGCCTCGCAGGGGCTGATCTACCTGCTGGCCGCGCACGCCGGACTCACCGTCAACGCGCAAAGCGCGGGCATCCTGCTGGTGCTGGTGTTCGGTGCGGGGACCGACTACGCGCTGCTGCTGACGGCCCGCTACCGAGAGGAATTGCGTCGTCACGAGGATCGGCACGAGGCGATGGCCTTCGCGCTGCGCCGGGCCGGGCCCGCCATCATCGCCAGCGCCGGCACGGTCATCGTGAGCCTGCTGACGCTGACGATCGCCGAGCTCAACTCCACCGCGAGCCTGGGACCGGTGCTGGCCATCGGGATCGTCGTGGCCTTCGCCGCGATGATGACGCTGCTGCCCGCGCTGCTGGTCGCCTGCGGCCGGTGGGTGTTCTGGCCGGCCAAGCCCACCTATGGCTCGCCGGAGCCGACAGCACGGGGATTCTGGGCCCGGACCGGCCGGTGGATCGCCCGTCGCCCGCGCGTGGTCTGGGTGACCACGGTGGTGATCCTCGGCGCGATGGCGCTCGGGCTCCTCGGGCTGAAGTCCAGCGGCCTGACCGTCGCCGAGGGGTTCCGCAACACGCCGGATTCGGTGGTCGGCCAGCGGATCATCGACCGGCATTTCCCGGCGGGTGCGGGATCGCCGGTCGTCGTGATCAGCAACGAGCAGCAGGGCGCGCAGGTCGCGGCCGCGTTCAAGGCCACGCCGGGCATCACCGGCGTGACCGGGCCGGTACCGCGGGTCGGGCATGCTTATATGCAGGGCACGCTCACCAGCGCGCCGGACAGTCAGACGGCGTACAACACGATCGACAAGGTACGGGCCGCCGTACATGCCGTCCCGGGCGCGAATGCCCAGGTCGGCGGCAACACCGCGGTCAACCTGGACGTCAACCGCGCGTCCTCGCACGACCGAGTGGTGATCATCCCGGTCATCCTGGCGGTCGTGTTCCTGATCCTCGCGCTGCTGCTGCGGGCGCTGGTCGCGCCGATCATGCTGGTCGCGACCGTGGTGCTCTCGTTCGCCGCGGCCCTGGGCGTGAGCTCGCTGTTCTTCAACCACGTGTTCAACTTCGGCAACTCGGACACGTCGTTCCCGCTGTTCGTGTTCGTGTTCCTGGTCGCGCTGGGCATCGACTACAACATCTTCCTGATGACCCGGGTGCGCGAGGAGACGGTGAAACACGGGCCGCGGCGCGGCGCGCTGACCGGGCTGGCGGCGACCGGCGGGGTGATCACCTCGGCGGGCCTGGTGCTGGCCGGAACGTTCGGCGCGCTGGCCACGCTGCCATCCACCTTCCTGACCGAGCTGGGCTTCGCGGTCGCGTTCGGGGTGCTGCTGGACGCGATCGTCGTCAGGTCCGTGCTGGTCACCGCGCTCAACCTGGACCTGGGCCGGTGGGTGTGGTGGCCGAGCAAGCTCTTCCACCAGTCCGAGCCCGAGCACGAGCGGCTGGAGGAGCAGACGTCGGCGGTGCCGTAGCCAGCCCGCGGTAGGGGGTAGCCAGCCCCACCCTGGTTTGGTAACTTTCCTAACTAAATATCGCGGCGGTGGTCGGACCGCCGGAGTATAGGGAGGTCGGCCATGAAACCCTCAGCCCTGGCCGCGTGCGCCACGTTTAGTGCCGTCGCCGTCTCCGCCGCTCTCATCTGCGCACCCGGCGCCGCCGCCCGCACGGTGTTGCCTGGCGCAGAGCCGGGGGCCGCCGCCCGCCCCGCTGCGGCGGCCCCCCGGCCTGGGTCCGGCTCCCCCGCCCCGCAGGTGCGGGTGGACCAGGTGGGGTACCCGCCGGCCGCCTCGAAGACCGCCTTCGTCATGCTGCCGCGGGCCGTGCGCAGCGTGCGTTTCGCGGTGCAGGGCCCACACGGCGGTGTTTACCTGACCGGCCGGTCGACCGACGATCTCGGCCCGTGGAACGCCAGTTACGGCGCGGTGTTCAAGCTCGATTTCTCCGCCTTCCGGCACCCGGGAACGTACCGCATCAAGATCATCAGTCCGGCCGCCGCCGCCTCCCCCGCGTTCCTCATCGCCAGTCCGCAGACGCTGTATCACCGGCTGGTGCTCAACGGGGTTCGCTATTTCACCTCCGAACGGGACGGCGGCAACGTCGTGCGGTCGGTACTGAATCGCAGGCCGGCCAACCTCACCGACCGCCGCGCCTTCGTGTACGCCGACCCGCGATACGACCCCAACGACAACCTGCTGGGCACGTTCCACCGGATCGGCGGCCCGGTCAACGTGGCCGGCGGCTGGTTCGACGCCGGCGGCGGGTACGAGAAGTTCGCCTACACGGCCAGCTACGCGGACGCGCTGATGATGACCGCCGCGCGCGACTTCCCCGGCCAGTACCCGACCCTGCGGCCGGAGGCCGAATTCGGGCTGCGCTGGATCGGCCGGCTCTGGAACCCGGCCCGCAAGGTGATGTACGTCCAGGTGGGCATCGGGAACGGTAACGCCAGTGGCACCATCCACGGCGACTACGACTTCTGGTTCCTGCCCCAGGCCGAGGACCGGCTCGGCGCGAAGCCCGGCGACTCCACGTACTACGTGGAGTACCGGCCGGTGTTCGAGGCCGCTCCGCCGGGCCAGCTGATCAGCCCCGACCTGGCCGGCCGGTTCGCCGCCGACTTCGCGCTCGGCGCCCAGCTCGCCGCGAAATCCCGTCCGGCTCAGGCCCGGCGGCTGCTGGCCGAGGCCCGCGGGGTCTACGCGATGGCGAAGACCAGGCACGTGGGCGCGCTGGTGACGACGTTCCCGCACGACTACTACCCGGGCTCGGAGTGGAAGAGCGACATGGCATGGGGCGCGGCCGAGATCGCTCTGGCCGACGAGGCGCTCGGCGGCAACTCCGCTCGCCTGCACCGGGATCTGGCTACCGCCGCGCGGTGGGCCAGGGCCTACATCGCGCAGGGCCACCCGGCCACCGGCGATACCTTCAACCTCTACGACAACGGCGCGGCGGCCGAGGGCGACCTGCTGCAGGCCATGCAACACGCTCCGGGGCGGCCGGTCATCGCGCCGGTGGCGCTGCTCGACGACCTCGCCACGCAGCTGCGGGTCGGCGAGCACTGGGCCAGGACCGAACCGTTCGGGCTGGGCTCGGCCCTCGGAGCCAGCGACGCCAGCCCGCATGCGTTCGGGCTGTATATCACCAACGCGCTTTACCAGCGGTACGGCGGCTCGAGTGCCTTCCGCTCGTTCGCCCAGCAGCAGATGAATTTCGCGCTCGGCGCCAACGCGTGGGGCAGCTCGTTCGTGGTCGGCGCGGGCAGCACGTTCCCGCACTGCATGCAGAGCGAGATCGCTAACCTGGCCGGGTCGCTCAACGGCCGCGGCGACATCCAGCTCGGCGCGACCACGGACGGGCCGAGCAACCCGGGCAACTTCCACGGCCTGGGCACGGTGCAGGGGATGCGGGCCTGCTCCGCTGGTCACTTCAAGCCATTCGACAACGCGACGGCCGGCTACGAGGACAACGTGGTCAGCTGGCCCAGCGTCGAGCCGGCCGACGACTACGCGGCCGGGTCGCTGCTCGCGTTCGCGCTCGGGGCAGGCACCGGGCGCTAGGCGTGAGAAAAGGCCGGGCAGGCAGGATCGCAGCCGGATCTCCCGGCAGCGAGGCCACGTGACGGCGGGACCGGGCAGCGCGGGGTGTGCCGACCCTTATGACGTGAAGCTACGATCCGGTAGCGCTCCGTTCAAGGCCGCGCCCGTCACATATTCACGCCATCGGCGCAGATGCGTCATCAAAGCGCGGGGCAGGGCGGCGGGATTAGCTCCAATCCCGGGCGGGAAGGAAACCATCGGTAAGTCTGCTACACAACGGAGCCGCGACATCGCGCACCGAGGCGACCCGCTTGGCGCAGGCGTCGCGGCAGGGGGTTAGACCATGCAACGGAGCGCGGGGTACCGCCGGTCCGGCTCTCGGACGGGAGGCTCTCTGTTTCCGTTTCTGCTCCTGATCCTCGCGCCGGTGATCGTGGTCATCCTGACGGCCGTGTTCCTCGGCTACGCGCTGTGGCGGCTCGGTTTCCTGCTCTGGCAGCTGATTTGCCTGGCGTGGCAGGCCATACGCGCACGTCACGTTCCAGGGACATCCTCGCGCGCCACGACCTATTCCTGAGCCGCACACGTTCCCGGCCACTCGCGTGCCCAGTTGTTCGCATGCCCGGCCGCTCCCCCGCTCCCTTGCTCGGCCGCACACGTTCCCGGCCGCACACGTTTCTGGCCGCACATGTTCCCGGCCGCACATGTTCCCGGCCGCTCGCCTGCCCAGTCGCTCACGTGCCCAGCCGTTCATGTCGGCCGCGCTCGGATCGATGGTTTACATGAGGAATGTTGCTTCGTCAATTACCGTTCCGAGAAGCATAGCCACCAGGCTGCACGGCAGATAGAGTCGGCAGCGGGCCCTATGAAGGAGTAGTCATGCCAGCGGTAACCGTCGATGACATCCTTGTCCTGCCGCGCGTCCCCGAGCCCGACACCGCTGTC
Source organism: Streptosporangiaceae bacterium (assembly GCA_036496025.1). Classification (GTDB taxonomy): domain Bacteria; phylum Actinomycetota; class Actinomycetes; order Streptosporangiales; family Streptosporangiaceae; genus PALSA-505. The sequence continues at coordinate 4,779 of DASXLW010000149.1, read as the reverse complement.
GCCGCGGACCGTCCGGTGCTCTCGGTGACCGCCGCCCCATCCGGGTTCGAGGGAGAGGGATTCCCCGTCCGGCGTGCGTTCGCCGGGGTCGACCTCAGTCAGCTCGACCCGTTCATCCACATGGACCAGATGGGCGAGGTCAACTATGCGCCGGGCGAGCCCAAGGGCACCCCCTGGCATCCGCACCGCGGGTTCGAGACCGTGACGTACATGATCGACGGGATCTTCCGGCACCAGGACTCCAACGGCGGCGGCGGCCTGATCACTGACGGCGATACGCAGTGGATGACCGCGGGCGGCGGGATCCTGCACATCGAGGCGCCGCCCGAGGAGGTCGTCGTGCGCGGGGGGCTGTTCCACGGCTTCCAGCTCTGGGTCAACCTGCCCGCCCGGCTCAAGATGACCAACGCGCGGTACCAGGACATCAGGGCCGGCCAGGTGAAACTGCTCAGCTCCGCGGACGGTGGCGCGCTGCTACGGGTGATCGCCGGCGACGTGGCCGGGATGGAAGGCCCCGGCATCACGCACACGCCGATCACCCTGCTGCACGCCACGCTGTCGCCCGGTGCCCAGGTCAGGCTGCCGTGGCGGCCCGACTTCAACGCGCTCGCCTACGTGCTGGCTGGCTCTGGCTCGGTGGGCGCCGAGCACCGGCCGGTGCGGATGGGCCAACTGGCCGTGTTCGGGGGCGGCGACGTGATCACGATCGCGGCCGACCAGCACCAGTCCGGTGCGGTGGACAAGCTCGACATCCTGTTGCTCGGCGGGGAGCCGATCAGGGAGCCGGTGGCCGCCTACGGCCCGTTTGTCATGAACACCAAGGCAGAACTCGCCCAGGCCTTCGAGGATTACCAGGCAGGCCGGCTCGGCTCGATCCCGGCCGAGCCGACTCCCCTGCCCGACGACCCGCACCCCGGGCACGACGTCCTGTAGAGCGGCGTCGCGCACTGGTCCGGGCGCTGACCGGTCTGCCACCATAACTCTCGTGACCGAATCACCCGCGACGGGCAGCGTTTTCCGGGCCGCCCGCGATCTGCTGCTCCGCTACCGCGAGGACTATCCGACCGCGCGCCACGAGTTCAGCTGGCCACGGCTCGAGCGGTTCAACTGGGCACTGGACTGGTTCGACGTCATCGCGGCCGAGCACCCGGAGCGCGACGCGCTGCGTATCGTCGCCGAGGGCGGCAGCGACGTCCGGCGGAGCTACGCGGAGCTGTCCGCGAGGTCCAGCCAGGTCGCGAACTGGCTGCGCGACCTGGGCGTCAGGCGCGGCGACCGGGTGCTGCTCATGCTAGGCAACATCGCCCCGCTGTGGGAGGTCATCCTGGCCGCCATCAAGCTGGGCGCGGTGGTCATCCCGGCCACCACCCTGCTCGGCTCCGATGACGTCACCGACCGGATCATCCGGGGCGGCGTCCGGCACGTGATCACCGAATCGGCGCAGACCCCGAAGTTTGGCGGCGGGGCCGGGGTGGCGCGCTGGACGCCGATCGCGGTGGGCGAGCCGGCCGAGGGCTGGCTGAGCTACGACGACGCGTTCGCCGCGCCGCCGCGGTACGTTCCGGATGGCGTGACGCTGGCCAGCGACCCGCTGCTGCTTTACTTCACCTCGGGGACCACGGCCCAGCCCAAGCTGGTGGAGCACACCCACGCCTCCTACCCGGCCGGCCACCTGTCCACTATGTACTGGCTCGGCCTGCGGCCCGGCGACGTCCACCTCAACGTCTCCTCCCCCGGCTGGGCCAAGCACGCGTGGTCGAACGTGTTCGCTCCGTGGAACGCCGCCGCGACCGTGATGGTGCTCGGGCACGAGCGATTCTCGGTGGACGCGCTGCTCGCGGCCATCCCGGACTGCGGCATCAGCTCGCTGTGCGCGCCGCCGACCGTCTGGCGGATGCTCATCCAGTCCGACCTGTCCGGCTGCGACACGGCCAGCTTGCGGGAGTGCACGTCGGCTGGAGAGCCGCTCAACCCGGAGGTGATCGAGCAGGTCCGGCGGGCCTGGGGGATCACCGTGCGGGACGGTTACGGGCAGACCGAGACGACCGCGCAGATCGGCAACCCGCCGGGCCAGGAGGTCAGGCTGGGGTCGATGGGCCGACCGCTGCCCGGATACACCGTGATGCTCGTCGATCCGGTCACCGGCATACCGGGCAAGGAAGGCGAGATCTGCCTGCCCGCCGAGCCGCCGGCCGCGCGCCCGGCCGGTCTGATGACCGGTTACCGCGGCGACCCGCAGCGGGCGTCCGAGGCCATGCGCGACGGGTACTACCACACCGGTGACGTGGCTGCCATGGACGCCGACGGCTACATCACCTACGTGGGGCGGACCGACGACGTTTTCAAGGCGAGCGACTACCGGATCTCGCCGTTCGAGCTGGAGAGCGTCCTGATCGAGCACGAGGCGGTGGCGGAGGCCGCGGTGGTTCCCTCACCCGACCCGCTGCGCCTCGCGGTGCCCAAGGCGTACGTGACGCTGGTGGCCGGGGTCGAGCCGTCGGCACCGGTGGCCGAGTCGATCCTGGCCTTCACCCGGGAGCGGCTGGCGCCGTACAAGCGGGTGCGGCGGCTGGAGTTCGGCGAGCTGCCGAAGACGATCTCCGGCAAGATCCGCCGCGTCGAACTCCGCGAGCAGGAAACCGGCCGGTCGCCCGCGACGGGGCCGGCCACCGGCGCAGGGACCCGCGGCGTCACCGAGTTCTGGGAGGAAGACTTCCCGGATCTGAGAGCAGTTTCCGCAGATGAGAGGGATTAGTATCTTCGTTGTACCTCCGATGTACCTCCGCCAGAGTGCTACGATCGTGACGTGGCATCTCTCACCAAGCGGCCTCGCAACAAGAACAAGCCATGGTGCGTGCAGTGGCGGGACGGCGCGGGGAAGCGCCGCGAGGTGGCATTCAGCACCAACCGCGAAGCCAAGGATTTCAAGATCAAGCTGGAGCATGACCAGCGCGAGGGAACGTTCGTCGACCCGCGGCTCGGCCGCGAGCCCTTCGGCGACGCCGCCAGGCGTTGGCTCGCTGGCCTTGCCGTGGCGCCGGAGACACGGCGCGCCTACCACTCCGTGCTCGATAACCACGTGCTTCCGGCACTCGGGGACCGCGCGCTCCAGCAGGTGGCACAGGACCGGGAGGGTACCGCGCAGCTGCTCAACCAGTTCCTGGCGGGACTGTCCCGTCAGCGGCGGGAGATAGCGCGGCTGGTCATCACGGGCACGCTGGACGAGGCGGTCAGGAGCGCCAGGCTCCCGCGTCACCGCGTGGACGGGATCAGGCTGATCAGCAATGGCAGCGCCCCTGACCGGAGCGATTTCGTCTTCCCTGCCCGCTCGCAGATCGAGGCGCTTGCCGCCGGGCTGCGCCCCGACCTCCGGCTCACGATCTGGCTCATGCGCGGCTGCGGGCTGCGGGTCTCCGAAGCCCTGGCCGTACGGAAGGACTGCTTCAGGGAAGGCACACTCCGGATCTTCGAGCAGGTGCAGCCAGACGGCAGGGGCACGGTGGCGCTCAAGCACCGCAGGCCCGGCGAGAGCAGGGAGATGCCCGCTCCTGGCTACCTGCTGGAAGCGGTGGACCGGCACATCGGCGAGCATGGCACCCGCGACGGGTACCTGCTGGCCAGCGCGCGCGTCCCTTTCGTGCAGCACCGCGGCTACCTGAAGTCGTTCACCCGCGCCGCCCGCCTCGCAGGCATCACCGAGGGATTCACCCCGCACAGCCTGCGGCACGTGTTCGTCTCCGCCCTGCTGGCCCGGGGCGTTCCGATCACTGACGTGGCCGAATGGCTCGGGCACCGCTCGATCGAGGTGACGTACCGCATCTACGGGCACCTCGTGCCGAGCGCATGGGGCCGGGCACGGGAGGCCCTTGATGCCGAGTACCAGGCCTGGTCGACGGCGGCGTGAGGTCACGCGACGCCGTCCACGCGCTGCCGCTCCAGCCAAGCCTCGATGTCCCGCTCGCGGAACTTCAGCGCCCGGCCCACGCGGTAAGCGGTCAGCTGCCACTCACGCCAGTGCTTGTAGAGGGTGCTGACCGGCACGTCCAAGCGTGCAGCGGTCTCGCGCACGCCGATCAGCCGGTTGCTGCCGCCGAGTCTCGTCGCCACACCGGCGGTTCCGAAGGCCTGTTTCTCACGACTCTTGTGCTCAGTCACGTGTCTCCCTGATGTTGCGGCCGATGTGTGCTCCAGCCCGTGGCAGTCACGGCTCGGCCCCCCGGTCGGCCAGCTGAGGATCGGGATCCGGCTCACCCGCCTTGCTCCGCTCGGTCTGGGACGTCTGCGCTTGTGCAGCCGCGGCCCAACGGGGCCGGTCGCGCAGGTCGGGGTTGACCGCGAGCTCGATCACATAGTCCGGGCGGCGCCGGCCAGCGTCGGCAGCGGATTTGCCGGGCGGTTTTCTCATGGTGGTCTTCCCTTCTTGCCGGGCCGGGGTGGTGCGGAGCTCAACGCCACATAGCAGGCAGCGGCAGGAGGCGCCGCCCTGGATTTTGAGCTGACGTTCGCGCTGGCGGCCGCCGGGCCAGGTGCGCGCCAGCGCCCAGCTAATCCCGGCGGCCTTGGCCACCTGCAGCAGCCGGGCCCCACGGCCGACCTGGTGGTCCTCCAGCCGGGCCTTTAGGTCAGCGGCGGTCTGCTGGATCTTCTGACAGTTCGCCTTGCAGGCCGTTGTCTCTGGTCTTGCCTCTATGCAGGTCAGGTAGGGCGGCAGTCGTGCTGACGTGTCGGCGGCAGATTCCAGTTACGTCCGCCAGAGTGGTGTACCGACCGGGGCCTGTT
>DASXLW010000148.1:0-55685 GCA_036496025.1 Streptosporangiaceae bacterium | reverse complement strand
CGGCCGCGGCGGCCGTTGTCGAACAGCGAGTCCACGGCCTCCTGCAGCATCCGCTTCTCGTTGTTCACGATGATCTCGGGCGCGCCGAGGTCGAGCAGCCGCTTGAGCCGGTTGTTCCGGTTGATCACCCGGCGGTACAGGTCGTTCAGGTCCGAGGTGGCGAACCGGCCGCCGTCCAGCTGGACCATCGGCCGCAGGTCCGGCGGGATGACCGGAATGCAGTCGAGCACCATGCCCATCGGGCTGTTGCGGGTGTTCAGGAAGGCCGAGACCACCTTGAGCCGCTTCAGCGCACGCGCCTTCCGCTGGCCCTTGCCGGTCCGGATGGTCTCCCTGAGCTGCTGCGCCTCGCCCTCGAGGTCGAAGCTGGCCAGCCGCTCCTGGATGGCCTGCGCGCCCATGCCGCCGCGGAAGTACCGGCCGAAGCGGTCCCGCATCTCGCGGTAGAGCAGCTCGTCGCCCTCGAGGTCCTGGACCTTGAGGTTCTTGAAGCTGTTCCAGACCTCCTCGATCCGGTCGATCTCACGGCCGGCCCGGTCGCGGATCTGCCGCATCTCGCGCTCGGCGCTCTCCCGGACCTTGCGGCGCGCGTCGCCCTTGGCCCCGGCGGCCTCGAGCTCGGCCAGGTCGGCCTCCAGCTTGGCCTGCCGGGCCTCGACGTCGCTATCCCGCCGCTGCTCCAGCTGGCCGCGCTCGACCGAGATCCTGGCCTCGAGCGAAGGCAGGTCACGCGCGCGGGCCTCGTCGTCCACGTACGTGATCATGTAAGCGGCGAAGTAGATGACCTTCTCGAGGTCCTTCGGCGCCAGGTCGAGCAGGTAGCCGAGCCGGCTGGGCACGCCCTTGAAGTACCAGATGTGCGTGACCGGCGCGGCCAGCTCGATGTGGCCCATCCGCTCGCGCCGCACCTTGGCGCGGGTAACCTCCACGCCACAGCGCTCACAGATGATGCCCTTGAACCTGACCCGCTTGTACTTGCCGCAGTAGCACTCCCAGTCCCGGGTCGGACCGAAGATCTTCTCGCAGAAGAGCCCGTCCTTCTCCGGCTTGAGCGTGCGGTAGTTGATGGTCTCCGGCTTCTTCACCTCTCCGTGCGACCACTGCCTGATGTCGTCGGCGGTCGCGAGGCCTATACGCAGATCGTCAAAAAAGTTGACGTCGAGCACTTTGTTTATCCCCTGGGGTAGAGCGGATCAGACTTCCTCTACGCTGCTCGGCTCGCGCCGGGACAGGTCGATCCCTAGTTCCTCTGCTGCGCGGAAGACGTCTTCGTCTGTGTCACGCATCTCGATTGCGGCACCGTCGCTGGACAGCACCTCGACGTTCAGGCAGAGCGACTGCATCTCCTTGATCAGCACCTTGAAGGACTCAGGGATGCCGGGCTCGGGGATGTTCTCGCCCTTGACGATGGCCTCGTAGACCTTGACCCGGCCCAGGACGTCGTCGGACTTGATCGTCAGGAGCTCCTGGAGGGCGTAAGCCGCGCCGTAGGCCTCGAGGGCCCAGACCTCCATCTCACCGAACCGCTGGCCGCCGAACTGCGCCTTACCGCCGAGTGGCTGCTGGGTGATCATGGAGTAGGGGCCGGTCGAGCGGGCGTGGATCTTGTCGTCGACCAGGTGCAGCAGCTTGAGTATGTAGACGTAGCCGACCGAAACCGGGTCCTTGAACGGCTCGCCGGTGCGGCCGTCGAACAGCTTGGCCTTGCCGCCGCCGCCGACCAGCCGCTCGCCGTCCCGGTTGGGCAGTACGCTGCTGAGCAGCCCGGTGATCTCCTCCTCCTTGGCCCCGTCGAAGACGGGGGTGGCCACCTGCGTGTTGGCCGGCGCGGAACCCGCACCGATCTTGCGCAGCCGGTCCTGCCAGTCGCCGTCGCCGCCGTTGATCTCCCAGCCGGTCTTGGCCACCCAGCCGAGGTGGGTTTCCAGCACCTGGCCGACGTTCATCCGGCTGGGCACGCCCAGCGGGTTGAGCACGATGTCCACCGGCGTGCCGTCCTCGAGGAACGGCATGTCCTCGACGGCGAGGATCTTGGCGATCACGCCCTTGTTCCCGTGCCGGCCGGCCAGCTTGTCACCATCGGTGATCTTCCGCTTGGCCGCCACGTACACCCGGACCAGCTCGTTCACGCCGGGTGGCAGCTCGTCGCCGTCCTCCCTGGTGAACACGCGGACGCCGATGACCTTGCCCTCTTCGCCGTGCGGCACCTTCAGCGAGGTGTCGCGGACCTCACGGGCCTTCTCACCGAAGATCGCGCGGAGCAGCCGCTCCTCGGGCGTGAGCTCGGTCTCGCCCTTGGGCGTGACCTTGCCGACCAGGATGTCGCCGGTGACGACCTCGGCGCCGATCCTGATGATGCCGCGCTCGTCCAGGTCGGCGAGAACCTCCTCGGAGACGTTCGGGATGTCCCTGGTGATCTCCTCGGGCCCGAGCTTGGTGTCGCGCGCGTCGACCTCGTGCTCCTCGATGTGGATCGAGGACAGCACGTCGTCCTGGACCAGCCGCTGGGACAGGATGATCGCGTCCTCGTAGTTGTGACCCTCCCACGACATGAAGGCGACGAGCAGGTTCTTGCCCAGCGCCATCTCGCCGTTGTCGGTGCAGGGCCCGTCCGCGATGACCTGGCCGACCTCGACCCGCTGCCCCTCGCCCACGATGGGCTTCTGGTTGAAGCAGGTGCCCTGGTTGGAGCGGCGGAACTTGGCTACCTGCGAGGTGGTCCGGGTGCCGTCATCGTGCAGCAGCGTGACGTAGTCGGCACAGACCTCCTCCACCACGCCCGCCTTCTCCGCGACGATCACATCGCCCGCGTCGACCGCGGCACGGTACTCCATGCCCGTACCGACCAGCGGTGCCTCGCTGCGCAGCAGCGGCACCGACTGGCGCTGCATGTTGGAGCCCATCAGCGCGCGGTTGGCGTCGTCGTGCTCCAGGAACGGGATCATGGCGGTGGCCACGGACACCATCTGCCGCGGCGACACGTCCATGTAGTCCACCTCGTCGGGGCGGATGTAGTCGATCTCGCCGCCCTTGCGGCGGACCAGCACGCGGTCCTCGGCGAACGCGCCGTCGCTGCCGATCGGCGTGTTGGCCTGCGCGATGACGTGCCTGTCCTCCTCGTCGGCGGTCAGGTAGTCGATCTGGTCAGTGACCTTGCCGGCCTTCACCTTGCGGTACGGAGTCTCGACGAAGCCGAAGGCGTTCACCCGCCCGTACGAGCTCAGCGAACCGATCAGGCCGATGTTGGGACCCTCGGGCGTCTCGATCGGGCACATCCGGCCGTAGTGCGAGGAGTGCACGTCGCGCACCTCGAAGCCGGCCCGCTCGCGGGACAGGCCGCCGGGGCCCAGCGCGGACAGCCGGCGCTTGTGGGTCAGCCCGGCCAGCGGGTTGGTCTGGTCCATGAACTGGGAGAGCTGGCTGGTGCCGAAAAACTCCTTGATGGACGCGACCACAGGCCGGATGTTGATCAGCGTCTGCGGCGTGATCGCCTCGACGTCCTGGGTGGTCATCCGCTCCCTGACCACTCGCTCCATCCGGGCCAGGCCGAGCCGCACCTGGTTCTGGATCAGCTCGCCTACGGTACGCAGCCGCCGGTTGCCGAAGTGGTCGATGTCGTCGACCTCGACCGGGATGACCGCGTCGCCGTCGCCGGACTTCATCTCCTCCTCGCCGGCGTGCAGCCGGACCAGGTACTCGATCGTGCCGACGATGTCGTCCTCGGTCAGCGTGCCCTGCCGGATCGGCAGGTTCAGCCCGAGCTTCTTGTTGATCTTGTACCGGCCCACCTTGGCCAGGTCGTACCGCTTCGGGTTGAAGTACAGGTTCTCGAGCAGCGCCTGCGCGGACTCACGCGTCGGCGGCTCGCCCGGGCGGAGCTTGCGGTAGATGTCGAGCAGGGCGTCGTCCTGGCCGCTGGTGTGATCCTTCTCCAGGGTGGCGCGCATCGACTCATAGCCGCCGAACCGGTCCAGGATCTTCGCCTCGTCCCAGCCGAGCGCCTTGAGCAGGACGGTAACGCTCTGCTTGCGCTTGCGGTCGATGCGGACGCCGACGCTGTCCCGCTTGTCGATCTCGAACTCCAGCCAGGCGCCCCGGGACGGGATGACCTTGCAGCTGTAGATGTCCTTGTCCGAGGTCTTGTCGACCTGCCGGTCGAAGTAGACCCCCGGCGAGCGGACGAGCTGGGAGACGACGACGCGCTCGGTGCCGTTGATGATGAAGGTGCCCTTGGGGGACATGAGCGGGAAATCGCCCATGAACACCGTCTGGCTCTTGATCTCACCGGTGCTGTTGTTGATGAACTCCGCCGTGACGAACATGGGGGCGGAGTAGGTCATGTCCTTGTCCTTGCACTCCTCCACGGAGTACTTGGGCGGCTCAAACCGGTGATCACGGAACGAGAGCGACATGGTGCCCGTGAAGTCCTCGATCGGGCTGATCTCCTCGAAGATCTCCTCGAGGCCGGACTGCTCAGGCACGTCCTCGCGGCCTGCCTTCGTGGCGGCCGCCACTCGCTCCTGCCAGCGCTCGTTGCCGAGCAGCCAGTCGAACGATTCGGTCTGCAGCGCTAGCAGACCGGGTACTTCGAGTGGTTCACTGATCCGGGCGAAGGAGACGCGAGCCGGGCCGAGGGCATTGGTTGAGGCGCTGCGCGATGCTGCCAACAGGGGTCCTTCCGAGCTTGTGGCGGACATTCACCGCACGCACGCCAAACGCCCTGCGGGCACACCGCGGGGTGTTCGTGGTTGCCGAGGGCGTCAGAGTGCAGCGCAAAAGAGTAGTGTAGCCGAACGGCACACCACTGGTCAAGTGTACGCTTCTATGAGATTCACGCTGTCCGCAGCATCGCTCTTTGACGGCGAAACGTCAAGTCCAACCCGCCTGATCCGGCGGTGCTGGCAAGTGAGAGATGCCACATCAAGCTAGTGGTGTGAGGTCTGGCGGGGTGGGTAGGTTTACTCGTTCAGCGCTGTGCGGTGACGTTGGCAACAACGCGGGGTGCGGGCAGGAAATTCCCGGGCCCGGGTGCCGTGCCCGGCGGCGACGCGGGCGGCGCTGACACTGGCAGGCTGACACTGGCAGACAGCGCGGCGGGCGGCCCGGGGGATTGCCGGGCCGCCGCCGCGCTCGTTGCGGCTACTTGACGGTGACCGTGGCCCCCGCGCCCTCGAGCGCGGCCTTGGCCTTGTCGGCACTTTCCTTGTTGACCTTCTCGAGCACCGGCTTGGGCGCTCCGTCCACCAGGTCCTTGGCTTCCTTGAGACCCAGGCTGGTCAGGCTCCGGACCTCCTTGATGACCTGGATCTTCTTGTCCCCCGCGGCCTCGAGGACCACGTCGAACTCGTCCTGCTCCTCGGCGGCGGCCTCGCCGCCGCCCGCGCCTGCGGCGGCAGGCGCCGCGGCCGCGGCCACCGGAGCGGCCGCCTTGACGTCGAACGTCTCCTCGAACTGCTTCACGAACTCGGACAGTTCGAGCAGGGTCATTTCCTTGAACGCGTCGAGCAGATCGTCAGTGCTCATCTTCGCCATCGTGCTGGATTCCTCCGTTATCTCAACGTCTGGTCCGGCGGCCATGGGCCGCCGGCAGGTCTAGGGCAGCGGATCAGCCTTCAGCCGGACCGCTCTCGTCTGAACCGCTCTCATCAGGGCTGCTGTCATCGGGGCCGCTCTCAGCCGGGCTGCTGCTTTCGGCGCTGCTGCTTTCGGCGCTGCTGCCTTCGGCGCTGCTGCTCTCCGCAGTGCTACCTTCCGCGGTGCTGCTCTGGGCCGAGTCGGCCGCAGGCTCCGGGCTACCGCCCTCAGCCTCGGTCTTGGCGCGCAATGCCTCCGCGAGCTGTGCCATCTGGACGGGCAACGCGGCGAACGCGCCCGCGGCCCGGGCCGTGGTCGCCTTCATGGCGCCCGCGAGCTTGGCCAGCAGCACCTCGCGCGGTTCGACGTCGGCAAGCTTGGTGATCTCCGCGGGGGTCAGGGCCTTGCCGTCGAGGACGCCCCCCTTGATCACCAGGAATGGGTTCGCCTTGGCGAAGTCACGCAGGCCCTTCGCGGTCTCGACCACGTCACCGGTCACGAATGCGACCGCCGACGGGCCGGTGAGCAGCGGCGCGAGCTCGTTCTCCAGCCCGGCTTGCTCCACCGCGATCTTGGTCAGCGTGTTCTTCACCACGGCGAACGTGGCTGCCTCACCCAGGGTTCCGCGCAACTCGCGCAGCTGTGCCACGCTCAGGCCGCGGTACTCGGTCAGTACCGCGCCGGCTGAATTCTGGAATCGCTCGGTGAGCTCGGCGACCGCGGTCACCTTTTCCGCATTCGCCATGGGCCTCCTCTCACGATCAGTAAGGCCCTGGAAAACAAGAACGCCCCGGGCGCGGGCGCTCCGGGGCTCAGCCGTAGTCGGCCTCTGGTGGCCCGATCACGGCGGATCTGCTCGGTCGCCTGCGTGGGTCGCCCGCTCTCGCGGACCTTCGGTCACCTGGCATCAAGACTGCCCGGTGACGGCCAACGGTCTGTGGCAGCAGCCAGGTTACCAGAGGCGGCCGGGTATCTCCGCCCGTCCATGATCGCGATTAGCCAGGGTCACGAAGGCCGTGCCAGCTGTTCGAGATCACCGATTCCGGACGGCGCCGGGCCGGCCACGCCACCCGGACGCTGAACCGGCGGTCTGAGGACCGGCTAACGGGCGGCCCGCCATCGATCCTCGGACACGGTGCGGGCCGGCCACCTGGCGGGCGTCGCCCGCCTCGCGCCTGAGCGTCTCAGCTGGCCGCCTGGGCCTCTTCCAGCTCTTCGACGACGCCGTGCGTCTTGTTCGGGTCGACCGGGATGCCCGGGCCCATCGACGTGCTCATGGTCACCCGCCTCAGGTAGCGGCCCTTGGCCGCCGCGGGCTTGAGCCTGACCACCTCATCGAGCGCGGCCGCGTAGTTCTCGGCCAGTGCCCGGTCGGTGAACGACGCCCTGCCGATCACGAAGTGCAGGTTCCCGTTCTTGTCCACCCGGAACTCGATCTTGCCGCCCTTGATGTCGCTGACGGCCTTGCCCACGTCCGGGGTGACCGTACCGGTCTTGGGGTTGGGCATCAGGCCGCGCGGGCCCAGCACCCGGCCGAGCCTCCCGACCTTGCCCATCAAGTCCGGGGTGGCCACCACCGCGTCGAAGTCCAGGAACCCGCCCTGAATCCGCTCGATCAGGTCGTCCGAGCCGACGAAGTCGGCCCCGGCCGCCGTGGCGTCCTCCGCCCGGTCGCCGGTGGCGAACACGAGCACCCGGGCTGTCTTGCCGGTGCCGTTCGGCAGGTTGACTGTGCCCCGGACCATCTGGTCGGCCCGGCGCGGGTCGACGCCGAGCCGGAGGGCGACCTCCACCGTGGCGTCGAACTTCGTGGGTGATGTCTTCTTAGCCAGCGCGACGGCCTGAGCCGGGCTGTAGAGCCGGTCCCGGTCGATCAGCTCGGCCGCCTGGCGATATCCCTTGCTGCGCTGCATAGCGTTCTCCTTGTTCGTGGAGGTCGTGGTCAGCGGGCCAGCGCCGGCCCTGCCACGAGGGGTGGGTGAATCAGCCCTCGACGGTGATCCCCATCGAGCGCGCCGTGCCGGCGATGATCTTCTCGGCGGCTTCCATCGTGGTCGCGTTGAGATCCGGCATCTTGACCTGCGCGATCTCCCGGACCTGCGCCTGGGTGACCTTGCCGACCTTCTCCGTGTGCGGCTCGGCGCTGCCCTTGTCGACGCCGGCCGCCTTCTTGATCAGCTCAGGCGCGGGCGGCGTCTTGGTGATGAACGAGAAGGTCCGGTCCTCGTAGATGGTGATCTCCGCGGGCACGATGTTCCCGCGCTGTGACTCGGTCGCGGCGTTGTACTGCCGGCAGAAGTCCATGATGTTGACGCCGTGCGGGCCGAGTGCGGTGCCGACCGGCGGGGCCGGGGTGGCCGCGCCCGCCTGCAGTTGCACCTTGACCACCGCGGCGATCTTCTTCTTCCTGGGCGGCATGTTCTGCGGTCCTTTACCTCACGTGTTCGTTGCCTGATACGGGTCAGATCTTCGCGACCTGGTCGAACGAGAGCTCGACCGGCGTCTCCCGGCCGAAGATCGACACGAGAACCTTGAGCTTCTGCGTGTCGGGGTTGATCTCGTTCACGGTGGCCGGGAGCGTGGCGAACGGCCCGTCCATGACGGTAACGGATTCGCCCGGCTCGTATTCCACCACGGTGCGCTTGGCCTCGGCCTCCTTGACCTGCTCCTCGGGCTCGGGGGCGAGCAGCGCCGCGACCTCATCCAGGCTGAGCGGCGACGGCCTGCTGGACAGGCCGACGAACCCGGTCACGCCGGGCGTATTGCGGACCGCGGCCCAGGACTGGTCCGTCAGGTCCATCCGGACCAGGATGTAGCCGGGCAGCACCTTCTCCGCGACCTGCTGCCGCTTACCGCCCTTGATCTCGGTGACCTGGTGCACGGGCACCTCGATCTGGAAGATGTAGTCCTCCATGTTGAGCGACTGGGTGCGGCTCTCCAGGTTCGCCTTGACCCGGTTCTCGTAGCCGGCGTAGGAGTGCACCACATACCAGTCGCCGGGCAGCATCCTCAGCTGGCGGCTGAATTCGGCGGCCGGGTCGGCCACGACCTCGGCCTCGGCGTCGTCCGCCCCCGCCTCAGCGTCGTCCGCCCCGAACTCGGCCTCCGGGCCGGCCTCAGCCTCTGCCGCGTCCTCGGCGGTCACCGTCTCGGCCGGCGCCTCCTGGGCTGCCGCGGCATCCTCGGCCATGCTGTCGTCAGCCCCCGCGTCATCGACGGCCGCGCCATCGACGGCCGCGTCATCGACCCCGGCGGCCGGCGCGTCATCGACCACAACGTCATCGACCACTACGTCATCGACCACGTACGCTGCATCGTCCGCACTATCCGCCGCGTCGGCGGCGGCCACGGGCTCAGACGCCTGCTGTCCCTCGTGCTCGGCCGCCTGGCCGTTCGAGGGCAGGATCGCCTCGCCGGCCTGCGCCGGATCGGCGTCGCTCTGTTCGGACACGGTAACTCTTTCTCTTCGCTCTTCTTCCCGGTGACCGCGAGCCGCGATGACCGGGCTCCTCCCGTCACGCTGCCGCGATCATGCCGCCCGGCGGGCGGGCAGCCGACGCGAGTCTGCCGACCGCTGGGCTAACCGAATATGCTCAGCACCAGCTTGCCGAACAGGGCGTCCAGGCCGGTCACGATGCCCACCATGACCAGGATGAACACCAGCGCGACGGTGGTGTAGGTCGTGAGTTCGTGGCGCGTTGGCCAGATCACCTTGTGCAGCTCGGCGATGACCTGGCGGACGAACAGGACGGGGCCTGTCCTGCCCTTGGCCGGGCGTCCTGGCCTGGTCGGCCGGTCTGCGGCCTGGCCGCGGGTCTGAGTCGCCATTTCCTCACCTGAACTGCGTCGAAGGAGTCATGGGGTCGGTCCCATACTCGCAGGGCAGGAGGGACTCGAACCCCCAACCACCGGTTTTGGAGACCGGGACTCTGGCCAATTGAGCTACTGCCCTGTGTTGTACAACCTCAGCGCTTGGCAACCTGCGTTCCGGATGCTGGTTCGGCACACCACGCGGGCATGCCCCGGCCGCGGCTGCACCACCGCCAGCCCTGAAGTCTACGTTGCCCGGGGCGGGTCCGTCGAACCATAGGCGCACAGTACTAGCCCGCAGATGCCACCATAGACATCATGCCCATGTCACATCCTCGTATCTCCGCGCGCATCGGCGCGATCAACGAGTCGGCCACGCTGGCCGTGGACGCCAAGGCGAAGGCACTGCGCGCCGAAGGCAGGCCGGTCATCGGCTTCGGCGCGGGCCAGCCGGACTTCCCGACGCCCGGTTACATCGCCGAGGCGGCCGCCCGGGCCTGCCTGGATCCAAAGAACCACAGGTACACCCCGACCGGCGGGCTGCCCGAACTGCGCGAGGCGATCGCCGTCAAGACCGCCCGCGACTCGGATTATCACGTCGAGCCCGGCCAGGTGCTGGTGACCAACGGGGCCAAACACGCGGTCTACGAGACGTTCGCGACGCTCGTCGACCCTGGCGACGAGGTGCTCGTGCCGAGCCCGTACTGGACGACCTACCCCGAGTGCATTGCCCTGGCCGGCGGCACCCCGGTACCGGTGCCCACCGACGAGCGGTCCGGCTACCTGGCCTCGGTGGCCGACCTCGAGGCCGCCCGCACCGAGCGCACCAAGCTGTTGCTGTTCGTGTCGCCGTCCAACCCGACCGGGGCGGTGTACCCGCCGGAGCTGGTCGCCGAGATCGGCCACTGGGCGGCGGCCAACGGCCTGTGGGTGGTTACCGACGAGATCTACGAGCACCTGGTGTACGGCGAGGCCAGGTTCGTCTCGATGCCGGTGGTCGCCCCGCAGATCGCCGACCGCTGCGTGGTCCTGAACGGGGTGGCGAAGACCTACGCGATGACCGGCTGGCGGGTGGGCTGGATGATCGGGCCCCCTGACGTGATCAAGGCTGCGGGGAACCTGCAGTCGCACGTGACCTCGAACGTCTGCAACGTGGCTCAGCAGGCCGCGCTCGCGGCGGTGAGCGGGGACCTGTCCGCGGTCGCGACGATGCGGGAGGCGTTCGGGCGGCGCAAGACCACGATGACCAGGATGCTGAACGAGATGCCCGGGGTGATCTGCCCGGAGCCGCAGGGCGCCTTCTACTGCTACCCCTCGGTGAAAGGCCTGCTCGGCGCGGACATCGCCGGGCGCCGGGCGGACACGTCGGCGGAGCTCGCCGGGGTGCTCCTGGACGAGGCCGAGATCGCGGTAGTGCCGGGGGAAGCGTTCGGGACGCCTGGCTACTTCAGGCTGTCCTGCGCGCTTGGCGACGCCGAGCTCGAGGAGGGCCTGACCAGGATGGCCAAGCTGGTCAGCCACCCGGGCTAGTCCGCCGCAGCCGCGTCGGCCAGGGCGAGACGGTCCCGATCACGCTTGGTTCCGAACGGGCACGTGTCGCGCGAGCCGGGGGCGGCACGGCGCCGGCCGGGGCAGACTAGGCCGATGGAACGGCCGCTGCGCTCGCTGCCCAAGGCGCACCTGCACCTGCACATGACCGGAGCGATGCGGCACGCGACGCTGGTGGAACTGGCCCGTGTGCACCGGGTCCAGCTGCCTTCCGCGCTGGCCGGCCAGTGGCCGGTGCGGCTGGCCGAAGGGGCCGGCGAACGCGGCTGGTTCCGCTTCCAGCGGCTCTACGACATCGCCAGGTCGGTGCTGCGCTGCGCGGCCGACGTGCGCCGGCTGCTGCGCGAGACCGCGGAGGACGAGGCGGCCGACGGCTCGGGCTGGCTGGAGATCCAGGTGGACCCGTCCGGCTACGCGGCGCGGTTCGGCGGGCTCACGCCCACGGTGGAACTCGTGCTCGACGCGGCGGCGCAGGCGGCCGCCGCGACCGGAGTCGGCATCGGCGTCATCATCGCGGCCAACCGCACCAGGCACCCGCTCGACGCGCGCACGCTGGCCCGGCTGGCCGCCCAGTACGCCGGGCGCGGGGTCATCGGCTTCGGGCTGAGCAACGACGAGCGGCGCGGCTTGACCGCCGACTTCGCGCCGGCCTTCCGCATCGCGACGCGGGCCGGGCTGCTGTCGGTTCCGCACGGCGGCGAGCTGTGCGGCCCCGCCAACGTCCGGGCCTGCCTGGACGAGCTGCGCGCCAACCGGATCGGGCACGGCATCGCGGCCGCCGCGGATCCTGCGCTGCTGCGCCGGCTCGCGGCCGCACCCGTGCCGCTTGAGGTCTGCCCGTCGTCCAACGTGGCGCTGGGCGTGTTCGGCAAGCCCGCCGACGTCCCGTTGCTGCGCCTGCTGGAGGCGGGCGTGCCGGTGGCGCTGGGCGCCGACGATCCGCTGCTGTTCGGCTCCCGGCTAACCGCTCAGTACGCCCTGGCCCGCAACGCCCTCGGTCTCGGCGACGCCGAGCTGGCCGAGCTGGCGCGCATGTCGGTGCATAGCTGCATCGCCCCCGATGCGGTCCGCGCCCGCCTGCTGGCCGGGATCGACGCCTGGCTGCGCGCCGGGCCTTCACAGCGTGACGCCGACGAGCACCGGCTCCGGAGTTAGCTCGATCCCGAACGACGCGCGCACGCCATCCCGGATTTCGGCGGCCAGCGCGAGCAGGCCCTTCGTGCTGCCGCCGCCCGGGTTGACCAGCGCCAGCGGGTGCTTGGCCGATATCCGGACCCCGGTGCCGCTGTCATAGCCGCGGGCGAACCCCGACCGTTCGATGAGCCAGGCCGCGGGCACCTTCACCTGGCCGTCTCCGGCCGGGAAGCGGGGCACCGCGACCGCCGCGCCGAACCTGGCCCGCGCCGTCTCCTCCAGGGCACCGAACTGCGCCTGGCTGATCACCGGGTTGGTGAAGAACGAGCCGACGCTCCTGGTGTCCGGATCGCCGGGGTCGAGCACCATGCCTTTGCCGCGGCGCAGGGCGAGCACGGCGGCGCGGACGTCGGCGATCGTGGCGCGCTCCCCGGTCGCCACGCCGAGGCGGCGAGCCAGCTCGGCGTACCTGATCGGCAGCGACATCGGCTGGCGGCTGAGCCTGAACGCAACGCTCAGCACGACGTACCGCCCGCCGCAGCGCTTGAACCGGCTGGTCCGGTAGCCGAACCCGCAATCGGCCGCGGCCAGCTCGACGATCTCGCCGCACTCCCGGTCGTAGCCGCGCACCGTGGTGATCGTCTCGGCGACCTCCTGCCCGTAAGCGCCGACGTTCTGGATCGGCGTGGCCCCGACCAGGCCCGGAATGCCGGATAGGCATTCCACTCCGGCCAGCCCGCCGGCCACGCAGCGCCGGACCAGCGCATCCCAGTCCTGGCCGGCCGCCGCGGTCACCGTCACCGAGTCATGACCGGTGTCCAGGCCGGCGCCGCGGGTCGCGATCCGCAGCACCGTTCCGTCGAAGCCGTCGTCGCCGACCACCAGGTTGCTGCCGCCGCCCAGCACGAGTAGCGGCTCACCGCGCTGATCGGCCGCCCGCACCTCGGCCACCAGCTCGCGGTCGGTCCCGGCGGTCACGAACCTGCGCGCGGGACCGCCGAGGCCGAGGGTGGTGTAGGACGACAGCGGCACGCGCTGCCGGACGGCTGTCATCGGCCCCAGCGGATCTCTCAGCCCGCGGCTGGCCGGCGGATCCGGGCGGCGAAGAGTTCGCGCAGGCTGACCACGCCCAGCACCGTCCGGCCCTCGACCACCGGCAGATGGCGGAAGCCGTTCAGCAGCATGAGCTGCGTGGCCTCCTCGGCCGAGGTGCCGGGGGACGCCGATTGCGGATCGCGGGTCATCCACGCCGATACCGGAGTGTGCCGCAGATCTTCGGTCGACGCGGCGGCCCGCAGCACGTCCCGCTCGGTCAGGATGCCGGCCAGGAACGACCCCTGCATCACGACGGCCGAACCGACCCTGGCCCGGACCATCCTCGCCGCGGCCTCGGTCACGGTCGCGTCCGGCGTGGTGGTCACCACGTTCGCGTTCATCAGATCCCGGAGCAGGGCCGAGCGCTGCTGCAGGCTCTCAGCCACTTTCGCCGACCTCATCGAGCTCGTGGTCGCGGTGCGGCTGGGCCGGCGCGGAAAGTTCCTCGGACAGCATCCGCCACAGCGAGCCGGTCCAGGCGGAGATGTGCGGCCATCTCTTCCAGAACACCTGGAGCGTGGTCTCGTCGAACTGTACGTGCGCCTGCTCCGGGGTGGTGGTACGCGCGATGTCCTCGAACTGGTGGATCAGCTCCAGGAACCGTTCGGCGGAGTCATCCATGCAATCACCTCCGGGCGAGTCTAAGGCAGTGCGGCGCGGCGGCGCGAGACCCGGCGTGACCAGGCCTGGCCGCCCGGCAGCCCGGCCGCGAGGGCAGCGTGGCCGCCTGCTTATCTAGCTGCCCCGGCCGCGGCCCGCCAACCGCCACGCGAGGTCCTCAACGAGTGTGGCGGCACCGGCCGAGGGGCGTGGCGCCGCGCCATCGGCCAGCCCGTTCCAGTACAGCGACCAGGTCCCGGCCACCAGGCTGCGCAACGGCGGCGAGGTGAGCAGGCGCATGCCCGCCGAGGCGAGCCGGGGGCGGCCGAGCATCGCCTCCTGCAGTGCCGCGGCGCCGGTCATGTACCGGCCCATGAGCTCGCCGATCGTCTCGGTGTAGCTCGCCGCCGCCCGGCCCGGATCCTTGATCACGGCCTCCGCGGCGGCCCGGGCGCTGACCATGGCGGGCCCGATTCCTTCCCCCTGCAGCGGGTTGATCAGGCCGGCCGCGTCGCCGATCAGCAGCACGTTGCCCGCCGCGGGCGGGGTGCCGGTCCCGCCCATCCTGAGCCAGCCGCCCACGATGGGTCCGGGGTGCGCGTTCGGGCTGATATCGCCCTCCCGCCGGAGCAGGGCGCACAGCCGATCCAGATCCGGACGCAGCTGCGCTGGGGCGCGGCGCCGGCCCATCCCGATCCCGATGCCGACGTTGGCCTGCCCGCCGTCGCCGGGAAAGAGCCAGCCGTAGCCGGGGTAGATCTGCCAGGGTCGCTTGTCGAGGAGCACGAGCAGGGGCAGCGGCACCTCGGCCGGGATGTAGCCGCGGATGGCGAAGCCCCAGAGCGCCGCGGCCGGGTCGAGCATCCCCGCGAGCTGGGCCACCCGGCTGAGCGCGCCGTCCGCGCCGATCACGATGTCGCCGTCCAGCCGCCCGCCGTCGCTGGTGACCAGCGCCCGCACCGGCCCGCCGGGCTCGCGGTCGGCGGCGGTGATCCGCGCCCGGACCGGAGTCGCGCCCGCCGCCAGCGCCTCCGCGCGCAGCGCATCGTCGAGTATCCGTCGCGGCACGACCATTCCGTGGTCGGCATAGGTTTTTCCGCCGAACGCGGGCAGCCTGGACCGCAGCCGCGAAGGGCCGACCACCAGCAGGTCGGATCCCGTTCCGGCGTCAGGCACCCCGACGCCGAGATCCTCGAGCAGCCGCACCCCGCGCGGGCCGATCAGATCACCGCAGGCCTTGTCGCGCGGGAACGCGGCCTTGTCGACCAGGGCGACGCGGGCTCCCGACCTGGCCAGCACCAGCGCGGCGATGCTCCCGGCCGGGCCCGCCCCGGCGACCACGACGTCCCAGCGGTCCTGCCCGGGGGCCCGGTTCCGCTGGTCGCCCGGGGCCGCCTGGCTGCCCGCCTGCACCCCGGTCACCGGGCCAGCACGAGCGCGATGGCCAGCGCGCTGACCGCCCAGGCCAGGGCCCGCAGGGCGGACTCCACCGGGGTCAGCAGCTCGGCCCGGCCGTATTCGCGCTGGCTGCCGTCGCGCCAGGTGACCCGGAGCGTTACCTGCGTGACCCGGCGGCGGATGGCCCGGACGGGGGTACTGAGCGAGCGCTGGCCGAGCGACATGAGCAGGGCGGCCAAGGCGGCCGCCCACGCGGCGGGCGGCAGGGTCCAGTGCTGGGCGTAGGCGCCGACCAGCGCGGGGAAGGCACCCCAGGTCACGGCGAAACCCAGGTCACTGTGCAGCACGCCGCCGGCCAACTCGAGGTTGTAGCCCAACACGAACAGGCCGCCGATCAGGACGAACGGCAGCAGCCGCAGGCCACCGTACGCGAGCCCGGCCGCCATGGCGGCGCCGATGCTGAGCACGGCCGCGACGATCAGCTGACGGCTGCTGATGCCGGTACCCAGCGGCCTGCCGTGCAGCTCGTCGAGGGCATGCGCACCGATGCCGACCGCGAGAAAGAAGGCGAGCAGCGTGCCGCCCAGCCGCCACAGCACCAGCGGCGGGACGACGGCGGCGCCGAACACCACGTAGGACAGGTGCCACATCGTGTACGGCGGATGCAGCAGCGTTATCCAGTCACGGATGCCCCCCGTGCCGCCGCCCCGGTCGTAGAACGCCGCGGCACGGCGAGGCGGCACGCTCACCCGCGTGCTCCGGGGGCGGTCTGTGCTTCCTGGCCTTCCTGGCCTCCCTGGCCTTTCCCGGTACCCCGGGCTGCTTTCCCGGTCATCCCGGTTGCTGTCTCGGTTACTTGGTTCCCCCGGGTACCGGCGGGTTCCCCGGTCGCCGGCGCGCGCTTGCGGCCGGCCATGACCAGGCCGCCGCCGAGGCTCATCAGCCGGACCTGCACGTCCTCCAGGCCGGCCGCGTGCCAGGCCGCCACGTGCTCGGCCAGTGGGTGCAGCTTGTAGTGCGTCGAGATGCTCGGGCCGAGGAACTCACCGACCTCACGCCAGGCTGGCCCGCCGGTGAGCCCGCCGAGCACGGGCAGCGCGGCGCGCGTGTAAAGCTGCCAGGAGGCGTGCCACACCGGGTGCGGCGGCACGTAAAAATCCAGGCTGGCCAGCGTGCCGCCCGGGCGCAGGCAGCGGGCCAGCTCGGCCACGGTGCCCGCCGGGTCGTCCACGTAGCGCAGCAGGTAGGAGAAGACGACTGCGTCGAAGTCGCCGTCGCCGAACGGGAGCCGGTCGGCCCGGGCGAGCGCCAGGCCCAGCTGCCGCTGGCGGCCGACCGCGCGCACGTTCGCCGCGCCGGCCCGCAGCATGGGCTCGTTGAGGTCCACGCCGACGACCTGGGCCCCGGTCCGTTCGGCGATCGCCAGGGCGATGCCGGCCGGCCCGGTGGCGACGTCGAGCACCCGGCTCGGCCGGGCGGCGGCCACACGGTCGACCACGGCGCGGCGCCAGCGCCGGTCCTGGCCGAACGACAGCAGGTAGGCGAGCCGGTCATAGCGGGCCGGGAGATCAGCGAACACCGCACGCGACACATCGTCGCCGCGCAGCCGGCCGTCCGCGGCCATCCGATCAAGGTTCGACATATGCCTCTAATGGGATCACATTTAACGGGTAGGCAGCGAGGTCCTTCGGGCATCCGGTCCGCCGGCGGGCGGATCTCCTGTCCGGCACGGGCCAGCCGTTGTCGTGGTTCGGCCCGGCCGCAGCCGAAGACCGAGGCTCGCAGGCCCCCGCTAATTCTGCCGCACGGCTTCCGGTTCCTGCTGCGTGGCTTCGGGCCGCGGCGCGCTCCACAGCTGGTCGGCGGTGCCCTCGGCGAGCCGCTCCTCGTAGATCCCGACCTTGTAGCTGATCAGGCCGAGAGACTCGGTGAGGCCGGCGATCTGCGCCCTGACCCGCTCCTGGTGCTGGCGCAGGACGGCGAGCCGCTCTTTCTCGTTGCCGGGGCCTCGCCTGACCAAGTTGGCGTACTCGCGCAGGGCCGGCAGCGGCATCCCGGACGAGCGCAGCGTGATGCACATGGACAGCCACTCCACGTCGTCCTCGGTGTAGATCCGGCGGCCGTTCCGCGCCCGCCCCACCGGATTGGCCAGGATGCCCTCGCGCTCGTAGAAGCGCAGCGCGTGAACGCTCAGCCCGGTGCGTTCGGCGACCTGTCCGATGCTCATGCTCCCTGCTGGCTCTGGCATGCCGACCAGCGTAATCGCCCGCCCCGGAACCGGGCCGGCGGCTCAGTTCGACACCCGCGCTCGCTCAGGGCGGGCCGGCGATGGCGTCGGCGGCGCGGGCCAGCAGCGAGGTCTTCGGTGACTCCCCGTTCTCCAGCCGGTCGGCGAGCCGGTAGGAGGAATACAGTCCGCGGACGCCGAGCCAGCGAGCCGGCTCCGGCTCCCACCGGCGGGACCGGTGGTTGACCCAGGGCAGGGCCGTCCGGGGGGTGTCCCGGCCGAGTACGAGATCGGCCATCGTGCGGCCGGCCAGGTTGGCCGCCGCCACGCCGTGCCCGGTGTAGCCACCGGCCCAGCCGAGGCCGGTCGCCGCATCGAGCGAAACGGTCGCGCACCAGTCCCGCGGCACACCGAGGACCCCGCACCAGGCGTGCTCGATCTGGACCCGGCCAAGCCGCGGGAGCAGGGTGCGCAGTGTCTGGGTGAGCGACGTGACCGTCTCGGTCTGGGTCGCCCCCCGGTGATCGACACCGGAGGCGAACCGGTAGGGAACTCCCCGGCCGCCGATGGCGATGCGCCCGTCCGCGGTTCGCTGGGCGTAGATGTAGACGTGCGCCTCGTCGCCCAGCGTCTCGCAGCCGTCCCAGCCGATCTCCCGCCACAGGTCGTCACCGAGCGGCTCGGTGACGATCATCGAGCTGTTCATCGGCAGCAGGGCGCGGCGCTGCCCGGCCAGTTGGGCGGTATAGCCCTCGGTGGCCCGCAACACGTAGCCGGCGGTGACATCGCCGAACACCGTGCAGGCCCGGTGCGGCTTGATGGCGGAGACCGGTGTCGCCTCGTAGATCTCCGCCCCGGCGCGTTCGGCCGCCTCCGCGAGGCCGGTAACCAGCCGGGCCGGCTGCAGCCTGGCGCAATGCGGCGTGTAGAGGGCAGCGCGCGCGTTCGGGAACTTGATCCGGCCGGCGATCTCGTCGCGGTCGAGATAGCGGACGTCGGCCTCGTCCAGCCCCCAGGACCGGTCGGCCCGGAGCGTCTCTTGCAGGCGCTCGTGCTGGGCCGGCGTGAACGCCACGCTCAGGCTCCCGCCCTTGACCAGGTGTGCGTCGATGCCCTCGGCGGCGCATACCGCGGCGACCTCGTCCACGGTCTGCTGGAGCTGCCGCTGCATGTCCAGGACGCCGGCCCGGCCGTGCGGGCCGCGAGCGTAGCGGTCGCGTGATCCGGGCATCGCCGCGGTCAGCCAGCCCCCGTTGCGGCCCGACGCCCCGAACCCGGCGAACGCGGCTTCCAGCACGATGACCCGCAAGCCGGGTTCGGCCTGCTTCAGGTACCAGGCCGTCCACAACCCGGTGAACCCGCCGCCGACGATGCAGACGTCTGCCTCCGCCGGCCCGGGCAGCGAGGGCCGGCGCGGCGGGAAGCCGCCCCGGGCCTGCCACCAGAAGGACACATCGCCGTTACGCATGATCACACCGCCGGTTCTGCTGCCGTACTCCGCGTGACACGGCAGCAGGCTATCGGGCCAGCTCGCGACTGTGCCGGGTCGCGCGCGGCCAGCATTCGGCGCTGCGCGTTAATACTGTAATACGGTGATACTGCATTACTGCAATACTTCACGTAGCCGTGATCCGGTTTGAGGCCGGCGATGGTCGCCCGCTAGCGTTTTGAGCCCGCGTTCAGGATGCGAGGGCGGATGAGCGGCAGAGCAGGCAGATGAACGGGGCGACAGCGGGCGGGTCTGCGCCAGGCGGACCGCCGACGGGCGGGTCGACGCCGGGCGCGGCCGCTCCCGGCGGGTCGCCTGCAAACGCGTCCGCGCCGGGGAACGTCGCCCCGTTCGTCCGTGATGAGCTGCGGGCGGCGGTGATCGACTGCGCCCGGCGGATGGTGTCCGACGGGCTGGTGATCGGGATCGCAGGCAACGTGAGCGCGCGAGACGGCGACAAGATCGTGATCACGCCGAGCGCGCGCCGGTACGACACGCTCCGGCCCGAGGAGCTGTGCGTGGTCGGCCTCGCCGGGCAGCCGCTCGACCTGCCGCTGCGGCCGTCGTCCGAGCTCCCCATGCACCTGGCCGCCTACCAGCAGACGGCAGCCGGCGCGGTGGTCCACACCCACTCGATGTTCGCGACCGCCGTCGCGACCAGCTGCCCCGAGCTCCCGGCCATCCATTACACGATCGGGTTCCTCGGCGGGCCGGTCCCAGTGGTCCCGTACGCGACCTTCGGCACCCGGGAGCTGGCGGACGGGCTGCGCGCGGCGCTGGCGGACCGGCCCGTGGCCCTGCTGCAGAATCACGGGGCGGTGGCGGCCGGCCAGGATGTCGAGCAGGCGTACGACCGGGCCCGCTTGCTCGAATGGCTGGCCGAGCTCTACTACCGGTCCAGTCGCCTGGGGTCACCGCGCGTGCTCAGCCCGGCCGAACTGGACGCCTTCAACGCGCAGGTGGCCGCGCTTTCCTACGGGACCAGCGACTGGCCGCCCGAGACCAGCGACCCGCGCGGGGCCGAAGATCCGCCCGGCGACGACGCCCCGACCGGGGCCGAGACTCCGCGCAGGTGAGCCGCGAGAGTGCCGGTCGTCCGGGACTGCGCTCATCCCCGCTCAGCCGCAAGCAGGCCGCGGTCGCCGCGTGTCGGTGCTGGGCTCTGGCGGCGCCGGTGGACAAAATGGGGCCCAGCCCCCTCCATGCATGAGATGGAGGGGCCTTATGCGCTTCCGGCACGTTCGTGTGGCCAGCCCGGCGCGCGCGAGCCGTCCCTGGCGGGCGCCAGGGTCAGCAGCCGGACGGCGACGGCGGCCACCAGGGCCAGCGGGATGGTCACCGCGACTCGCTGCAGGACCGGGTCCCACGACTCCAAGGCCGACGAGGCGAAGACGCCGAGCAGGCCGGCCGTCGCCGCCGAGCCGGCCAGCAGCGGAACCCTCGGCCGTTGCCAGCGCGGATCGCCGCGGAACCTGGCCGCCAGCAGCAGCGGCGCGACGACCAGCGTGACGTAGATGATCGAGCTCACCAGGTCGTGAGCGTGGTTGTGCCAGGACTTTCCCACGGCGGCACTGGGCGGCTCCAGCATCATGTGGTCGCGGCGCAGCAGCCCGGCCGCGATGGTGAGCGCGCCGGCCCACTGGATCAGGCGAGGCCCGAGCCCGGCCCGGCGAACGCCGGGGTCTGACCGGCGTGCCCCGGGGCGCACCCACCGGAGCCTTCGCCCGCTGGCGCGGGCTCCGAACCCGGCCGGGTGGCGGCTGGCGGCGCGCCGGCCCGATCCGCCAAGTGCCCGGTGCAGCGACCCTCCGAACGCGATTGAACAGGCGCCCAGCGTCGCGAATCCAGCGATCATGATGCCGGGATCGCGGGCATCCGGCGCAGCCAGGCCGCTGAGCTGGATCGCGGCCAAGGAATGCCCGGTCTGGCGCAGAGAGGCGACGACCCAGGCGCCGGTGAACGCAACCGGCCCGGCGATCCCGGCGGCAGCTCCCAGCCTGGACGGCAGCGCCGGCGGCCCGGCGGCTCTCACGGCCGCGAGCCGCGGTGACGAAGGCATGTGCATGGCGGACTCCGTGACCTACGGTACGCCGGGAAGCCGGGCCGCTCAGGCCGGCACGAGGTGGCGGAGCGGGCCGGAACGGAGTAGGCCGGGCCGGCCGGGCGGCGGGCAGACCGGACCGGCCGGGCGGCGGGCAGACCGGACGGGCCGGCGGCGGGGCAGGACCAGAGAGAGTCACCGGAATCGCGCCGGGTCAGAGGTGGCCGGGATACTGACGGGATGGATCCGTGGATATCCGTGTTCGAGCGGATGTCGGCCCGGCATTGGCAGGCCACCGAACAGGCGCATCTCGGCGGCTGGCTGCTGCGGGCAGCCGGCGGATTTACCGGGCGGGCCAATTCTGCCCTGCCGCTGGGCCAGCCCGGCATGCCGACCGAACGGGCGGTGGACGAGGTCGAGGCCTGGTACCGGCGGCGCGGGCTGAATCCCATGATCGTTATAGCCACGGGACTGGGCGCAGACGGCAGCGCTCTTGATCACCTGCTGGCGCGGCGCGGCTGGCCGAGGCGGCAGGCTCCGGCGCTGGTGATGACGGCCAGCGCCGACGTTGTCGCCGGCCGCCTGCGGCTTGCCTCGCCACCCCGCGACACCGAGCTGACCTTTGCGCCTGAGCCGGACGAGAAATGGCTGACCGCCTACCGCTACCAGGGGCAGCAGCTGCCCGCACCCGCGCTGCCGGTGCTGCTATCGGCGCCCGAGCAGGTGTTCGCCAGCGTCCGGCGCGACGGGCGCACCATCGCCACCGGGCGGCTCTCGCTGGCCGACGGGTGGGGCGGGCTCACCGCGATCGAGGTCGATCCGGCGTGCAGGCGAGCCGGCCTCGGAACCATGGTCACCGCGGGACTGGCCGCCCAGGCCTCGGCCCGGGCGGCCGAACGGATCTTTCTCCAGGTCGAGGAGGCGAACACCGCCGCCCGGACACTGTACGAGCGCTGCGGGTTCGCCGACCGGCACCGCTACCACTACCGGATCGCCCCTGGGTGATCACCTACCGGATCACCCGGGGTGATCACCGCGCGGCCGGGCGGGCCGCTCACGCACCGCACAGGGTGAGCAGGTCACGCGTCGCACAGCGCGAGCAGCTTGGTGACCGTGGCCCAGTTGCGCGCCGTGCCTGCGCCCTTCGCCGACATCGGGCCGCCGGCCCGGCCGAGCAGCTTGGCCAATTCGCTGCGGCCCAGACCATCCGGGGTGTGCAGGAAGATCGCGCGCCCCACCAGCTGGGCGGTGTCACGGCTGCCCTTCTGCGCGGCCTGCTTCTGGGCCTCGGCCAGGCTGGCCGCGGTGCCCGGTTCCGGGTCGGCGCGCAGGAACACCACGTGCACGAACCTCGGGTCCGGCTCGCCCGGGTACGGGTTGTCCCGCGTGACCTGGGCCAGGTCGTCGCGGGTGAGTACCACCACGCCCGCCTGAACGCCCAGCCGGCCGGCTATGGCCCGCTCCAAGTCGGCCGCGAGCCGGGCCGTGTCGGCCTGATCCGAGCTGAACAGGACGTTGCCGCTCTGGATGTAGGTGGCCACGTCGGCGTGGCCGAGCGAGGCGACGACATCGCGCAGCTCGGCCATGACGACCTTCTTGCCGCCGACGTTGACGCCGCGCAGCAGCGCTATCCGGTTGGCCATCCCCGTATCCTGCCGCAGCCGCCCCGGGCGCGCACGTCAGGCCCGGCCCCACCGGTCCCGGACGTCAGGCGTGGCAGGTGAGCGGCCGGCCGCCGTTGTAGGTGATCATGTCCCCGATCGCGGCGATCAGGTCGATGGGCTGTCCCCGCTCGGCCCCGTCGAGCTCCGCGTAGCCGCGATGCAGGTTTCCCACGATCCGTTCGGAATCAAGCCAGCCCGCGTACTCGCCGAGGTCGGCCTGCCGCGCGGCGTCCAGCGCGGGCAGGCCTTGCTCCCGGCCTCGCCGGGCGACGTCCTGGACGAAACGCAGGTATCCGAGCACCGCGTCGATCACCTCGGGCCCGCACACCGGCCCGTGCCCGGGGACGATCACCCGCGCGCCGAGCGGGCGCAGCACGCCGGTGAGCACCTCGATCGCGCCCGCGATCGAGCCCATGAGCAGGAACGGGGTGCCGCCGTTGAATAGCAGGTCACCGGCGAACAGCACCGACCGGTCCGGAACGTGCACGATCGAGTCATTCGTCGTGTGCGCCGGCGTGCCCACGTAACGCACGTCGCACCGCAGGTCGCCGGCCCACAGCGTGACACCCGAGTCGTAAGTCAAAAACGGCGGGGCGACCGTCAGGTCACCCCACTCGACATCGGTCCAGACGCCGAGGTTGGCCGGCGGCCCGCCGGCCAGCACCTCGGTGCGGCACCGGTCGTGACCGACGATCGTGGCCCCCGGCAGCAGGCAGTTGCCGTAGGTGTGGTCGCCGTGGTGATGGGTGTTGAGCAGGGTGCGGATCGGCTGGCCGGTCACTGCCGCGACGGCGTCCAGGTAGGCCCGCGTGCGCCGCTGCGTCGAGCAGGTGTCGATGCTGATGACTCCCCCGCCGCCGGTGATGAAGCCGGTGTTGTTGATGTACCAGCTCCCGTCGGGCTGGATGTAGGCGTGGATGCCCTCGCTGACCTCAACGGTCTCCGGCTCGCCCACCATGGAACTATTGTCGTGGCAGGAGGCGAGGCGTCGTATGGCATTCGATCCAACCCAGCTCCCGGCGGACCTGCCGGTTCCGGCGGACGACGGCGCCGCAGCGCACCTGACCGGCGCGTCCGTGCCGCCGATCGCGCTGCCGGCGACCAGCGGGGAGCCGGTACGGGTGGACACCGTGGCCGCCGGCTTCGGCCGGCTGATCATCTACGCCTACCCGATGACCGGGCTGCCCGGCGTCCCGGTCCCCGACGGCTGGGACGAGATCCCCGGGGCCCGCGGCTGCACGCCGGAGTCGTGCGGGTTCCGCGACCACGCGGCTGAGCTGGCGGCGCTCGGCGCCGCCGTGGCCGGGCTGTCCAGCCAGTCCACCGCCTATCAGCAGGAGGCCGCGGCCCGGCTGCGGTTGCCCTTCCCGCTGCTCAGCGACGCCGACCTCACCCTGACCCACGCGCTGAAGCTGCCCACCTTCGACATCGACCTGGCGCCGGCTTACGAGGGGGGCGGGTACCGCACGCTGCTGCGGCGGCTCACGCTCGTGGTCAGCCGCGGCGTGATCGAGAAGGTGTTCTACCCGGTCTTTCCTCCCGATCGGCACGCCGAGGAGGTTCTGGCCTGGGCAGGCGGCAGCCGGTCATGAGGATTTTCCCGCAACGGCACCGGGGCCGCTCTCGGCGTGTCACGCGGGCCCCGGCGGTACTGGGCCTGGCCGCGGCGGCGGCGGCGGTCGCGCTGGCCGGCTGCGCGCAGCAGCAGGCGGGCCCGGACCAGTCCGCGAGCGCGCTGTCCGCGAACCCCGCGGTCGACCCGGGCAGCCCGCTGGGCGGCGGGCCGGCCCCGGACTTCCGGCTGCAGGATCAGTTCGGCCGGTCCGTTTCGCTCAGTCAGTTCCGCGGCCGGGCCGTCCTGCTGGCGTTCGTCGACTCGCGCTGCAGCACGATCTGCCCGCTGACCACCATGAGCATGCTGCAGGCCGTGCGCCTGATGGGAGCCGCGGGGCGGCACGTGCAACTGCTGGGGATCAATGCCAACCCGGACGCCACCCGCGTGGCCGACGTGCGCGACTATTCCGCCGCACACGGCATGATGCACGCCTGGGACTTCCTCACCGGCCGGCTCGACCAGCTCACGAAGGTGTGGAAGGCCTACCACGTCTACGTCTCGGCGATCAAGGGAAACATCGACCACGAGCCTGCTGTCTACCTGATCCGTCCCGACGGCCGCGAGCAGTCGATCTTCCTGAGCCAGATGGCTTACTCGGCCACCGACCAGCAGGCTCAGGTGCTGGCGAACGCGACCGCCGCCGTGCTGCCCGGGCAGCCGCACGTGACCCAGTCGGTCGACCTGCACTACCTGCCGGGCATCCGCCCGGCCGCCACCGCCGCGCTGCCGGTGGCCGGCGGCCAGGCCAGCGGGCGATCCGTGCCGTTCGGGCCCGGCCACGCTCACCTGGTGGTGTTCTTCGCGACCTGGGTCGACGAGAACAGCAACGTCGCCCGGCAACTGCGAGCGCTGGACGCCTACCAGCAGGCGGCCAGGGCGCACGGCTGGCCGCAGGTGGTGACCGTGGACGAGGCGAGCACGGAATCGTCGCCCGCGGCGCTGCCGTCACTGCTGGCCGGGTTGCACGGCAGCCTGGACTACCCGGTGGCCGTCGACCGCTACGGTCAGCTGGCGGACGGCTACGGAGTCCAGGATCAGCCCTGGGTCGAGCTGGTCTCCGGCAGCGGGAAGATCCTGTTCCGCCACGACGGCTGGTTCCCGCAGCCGTCCCTGACCAACGCGGTGCGCAAGGCGCTCGGGCCGGCCGCGGGCTAGACAGGCCCGCAGCACCCGGGGGACGTCGCGGGCGGGTCAGCGTGTCGAGAATCGCGCCCGCGCTCCGACCGGATTGACGACAGGTGCCCGCCGGGCGCCCGCACGACAGGAGTCCTGACGTGAAGTACATGCTGTTGATCTACAACAACCCGGCCTTCTACGAAGCGTGGTCCGAAGAGGATCGGACGGCGCTGTTCAGCGAGGTCGACCAGATCATGACCGAGCTGCGCGAGTCCGGCGAGCTGGTGGGCGGTGAGGCACTGGCCGACGGCTCGACCACCAAGACCGTGCGCGTCCGAGATGGCGTGCCCGCCGTCACCGACGGCCCGTTCGCTGAGGCGAAGGAACAGATGGTCGGGTACATCACCGTCGACTGCGACAGCGAGCAACGGGCCGTGCAGATCGCTGCCCGGTGGCCGGACGCCCGGTACTTCGCGATGGAGGTCCGGCCGGTCATGCACACGACCGTCGCAGACGTCTAGATGGCCGATCGCGGCCTGGAGGACCTGCTGCGCCCGCTGGCGGGGCAGGTCCTCGGGGTGCTCGTCCGCCGTTACGGGCAGTTCGACGCCTGCGAGGACGCGGTGCAGGAGGCGCTACTGGACGCCAGCGTCCAATGGCCGGACAGCGGCGTGCCGGAGAACCCGAAAGGCTGGCTGGTCACCGTGGCCTCCCGGCGGCTGACCGACCAGTGGCGCAGCGAGTCCGCGCGCCGGCGCCGTGAGGCGACCGTGGCGGCGCTGGAGCCTCCGGCTACTCCGGCCGGCCCGCTGCCCGGCGACGAGGTGCCCGGCGACGAGCTGGCCGGCGGGCAGGACGACACGCTCATCCTGCTGTTCCTCTGCTGCCATCCCGCGGTGGCCCCGGCCTCCCAGGTCGCGCTGACCCTGCGCGCGTTGGGCGGCCTGACCACCGCGGAGATCGCGCGGGCGTTTCTGGTCCCCGAGGCCACGATGGCGCAGCGGATCAGCCGGGCCAAGCAGCGGATCAAGGCCAGCGGCACCGGCTTCCGCCTGCCCTCCCAGCCGGAACGCTCAGATCGGCTGCCGGTCGTGCTGCAAGTGCTCTACCTCATCTTTAACGAGGGCTACACGGCCAGCTCGGGCCCGGGCGTGCACCGGGCCGAGCTGACCGTCGAGGCGATCAGGCTGACCCGCGCCGTGCACGCCCTGCTGCCTCACGACGGCGAGGTCACCGGGCTGCTGGCGCTGATGCTGCTCACCGACGCGCGGCGGGCGGCCCGCACCCGGCCGGACGGTACGCCGGTCCCGCTGGCCGAGCAGGACCGGTCGCGCTGGGACGCCGAGGCGATCAGCGAGGGCGCCGCGCTGGTCCGCCAGGCGCTGGCCAGCGCCCCGCTCGGCCCGTACCAGGTTCAGGCGGCCATCGCCGCGATCCACGACGAGGCCGCCAGGCCGCAGGACACCGACTGGCGCCAGATCCTCGCCCTCTACGGGCTGCTGGAGCGGCTGGCTCCCGGCCCCGCGGTCACGCTCAACCGGGCCGTGGCCGTAGCCATGGTCCAGGGCCCGCGCGCCGGGCTCGAGGCGCTGTCCACGCTGGACGGCGACGGCCGGATCGCCGGCGGCCACCGGACCGAGGCCGTTCGCGCGCACCTCCTCGAACTGGCCGGCGACCGCGGCGGAGCCCGGGCCGCGTTCACTCACGCCGCGCGGCGGACCACCAGCCTGCCCGAGCGGCGTTACCTCCAGGCGCAGGCGGCCCGGCTGACGCCACGCGATCGGTAGCCCGCCGGGCGCGACCGCCCGTGACCGCCTACCGCACGCAGGTGCCGGGGGTAGTGGCATGCTTCCCCTGGAGGTGATCCGATGGCCGAACAAGGATTCCCCGAACTGCACCAGGTGGTACTGGACACCACGGACGCCCGGGCGCTCGCGGAGTTCTACCGTGAGCTGCTGGGCTACCGGTACCGGCCGGGGGACGAGCCGCCGCCCGCCGGCGAACCGGACCCCAAGGGCCGGGACTGGCTGGTGATCGAGGACCCCGCGGCCGCCCACCGGATAGCGTTCCAGCAGGTGGGAGAGCTGCCGGAGTCGTCATGGCCGGACAATGTACCGGTCCCGCAGCAGCTGCACCTGGACCTGGCCGTCCGCACCGCGGCCGAGCTCGAAGCCCAGCACGGGCGGGCCCTGGCGCTGGGCGCCAGGCTGCTGTACGACCGCTCCGATGATCGCGAGGAACCGCTGCGGGTCTACGCCGACCTGTCCGGCCACCCGTTCTGCATCTTCGCGGCCGGCCCGCTGCCGGACTGACGCCGTTCATCCCATGGCAGGCCGGGGACGGGACGGCGGCCCGAGCAGGCCGGTCATGACCCGGGTGAGGATGTCGGCATAACGGTCGCCGGGGTCGGCCGTGGTCGCCGGCGCCCGGGCGAGCAGCCGGGCGAGCCGCGGGTGCTCGCCCGATGTCACGGCGTGCTGTAGGTAGGCGGCGTTCCGCCGCTGGGCCGCCGAGCCCCCGGCCAGCTCGTTCAACGCGAACACCGCGGTGATCGCGTTGAGCGTGGCGAACGCCTCAAGCTTGGCGGCGATGTCCGCGGGATGCGGGGCGAGAACGTCGAGGACGTGCTCGAGCACGGTAAGGCCGTGGGGACCGAGCACGGGCCGGGTGATGACCAAGGGGGCCAGCCACGGATGGCGCCGCAGGATGGCCCGGGCCTGCTCGCCCACGCTGACCAGGTCGGCCAGCCAGTCCCCGCTCGGTGCGGCGAGCGAGTATTCGGCCGCGACCGAGTCGGTCATCAGGTCCAGCAGCTCATCGCGGGTCTCGACGTACCGGTAGAGCGAGGCCGCGCCCGTGCCGAGCTCGGCAGCGACCCGCCGCATCGAAACTGCTTCCAGGCCGTCCCGGTCGGCGATCGCGACGCTGGCCGCGGTGACCTCCGCGCGGCTGCGCTGCGCGGGACGTCCCACCGCGGCGTGCTCGGGGCGCAGCCAGATGAGATCGCCCGACCGCCCCTGTGCCATCCCGGCCTCCCCCGGCCTCGTTTGCGAACACTGTACTCAGCCCCATATCATAGTTCGCGAACAGAGTTTGCGAATAGACCTGGAGGACGCCATGGCCACGACCGGACCCGCCCGGACCCGCTGCGCGCGCAACGGCGACGTCGATATCGTCTTCGAGGATCTCGGCGGCGCCGGGGGCGACCCGCTGCTGCTGGTGATGGGCCTGGGAGTTTCCAGGTTCTGGTGGCCGCAGGGGCTGGTCGACGAGCTGATCGGCCACGGCTTTCACGTGGTGGCCTTCGACCAGCGCGACGCCGGGGAGTCCACCCGCCTGCCCGACACCGGATCGAGCAGCCCGATCGCGGCCCTGCTCCGCCGGCGCCCGGCCGCCTACACCGCCGAGGACATGACCGACGATGCGGTGGCTGTCCTGGACGCCCTGGGCTGGGATTCGGCGCACCTGTTCGGGGCCTCGATGGGCGGTCAGCTGGTCCAGCGCATCGCCCTGCGCCACCCGGGGCGGGTCCGCAGCATCACCTCGGCCGCCTCGCTGCCCGGCGACATTGGCGCCGTCGCGGCGGCGCGTTATGTGCATCTGGGACTGGTGGCCCGGTTCGCGCGGATGAAGTTCCCCGAGGGACGCGAGGGCGACATCGAGCTTGGCCTCGCGCTCGCGCGCGCCGTGGCCTCACCGGGATATCCCTTCGACGAGGCCGCGGCCCGGGAGCGGATCGAGCGTGACCGGATCAGCGGGGTGCGCGACACCGGGGCGCAGAGTCGCCAGGTCGGCGCGAAGTGGCATGGCGGCCGGCTCAGCGAGCTGCGGGTCCCTGCCCTGGTGCTGCACGGCGAGGACGACCCGCTGCTGTCCCCGGCGGCCGCGCGCCGTACCGCGGCCGCGATCGACGGCGCCCGGCTCGTCATCCTGCCGGGAGTCGGGCACGACCTGCCCGCGCAGGTGTGGCCGCAGGTGGCCGGCGAGGTCCGGGCCGTCGCCGACCGGGCCGGGGCGTCGGGGCCGCCGGCGAACGGCTGAGCGTAAGAGAACAGCGAATCCGGCATCGACCGCGCCGGGTGAACCGCCCGCCCCATCGACCGCGCTGCGGACGGAGCGCCGCGGAACCTTGGCTGCCTGGCCGGGCAAACCGGCGGGTGCCTGGCCGGGCAGGCCGGGGGAGGGCTTCCCCCGGCCTGCCCCCCTCGCCCGGCCTGGCGGGTGTCCCCGGCCGCCGCGGATGGACCCCCGCCGCGGACGTTTCCGGGGTCACATTGATGCAGAGCACCGCGAGCCCGGCTTGATACATCCCGGCGGCCGGCGAAATGCGATCGGCCGGTCAGCAGGCACCGAGGGCGACGAACGACCAGGCCGTGGCGGCCTGCACCGGGTCGCCGTGAACGGCCGCCCTGGCCTGGCAGAGGGCCTGGCCCAAGGTGGCGCCGCGCTGCAGCCCCCGGTGCAGCTCGATCATCAGGCCGACCGTGGCCTGGTCGTTGACCGGCACCACGCTGGCCGCTATTCCGGCCGTGCCGAGCGGCACCAGCGAGCTGGTGAGGCCGAGAAGCTCATTGGCTCCCGCGGTGGCGAGCATGCCGGAGTCACAGCTGGACAGGATCAGGCGGTACGGCGCGGACCGCAGCCCCTCCAGATCGTGCACGGTGAGCGGGCCGTCGTCCATGAGCAACGACGAGAACAGCGGACTGTCGGCGCGGAACGTCCCGTGCGCGGCGATGTGCGCGAGCGGCGCGCCGTCCAGGGCCTCGAGCACGCGGCGCGCGGTGGCCGTCCCGTCGGCCAGCACCACGGCCCCGGGATACTGACCGGACAGCGCGCGCAGCTCACCGCCGCCGACGCCGAGGCCGGGCCCGCGGATCAGCACCGGATCGGCGCGCTGCGGGGGCGCCGCCTCGCGGGCCTGCAGCCACGCGCGCGCCGACGGGGCGACGCTGACCGCCCGGTCCCGCAGCGAGGGCAGCAGGGCCCAGGGCACGGCCTGCAGCCGGCCGGGCGGCACCACGATCACCGGCCCGTCGCCGAGGTAATGGCGCGCCGGGCCGAGCAGCAGGGTCTCCAGCCGGGACCCGCTGGCCTCCAGCAGGGCCAGGCCGGTACCCGGCCCGGCCTCGCGCCTGTACGCGAGGCGGCGCAGGCTGAACCGCGCGTAGTCGATCTCCCGGGCCGCGTCGTCGGCCCGGCCGCCGGCGAAGTGCCGGACCCGGCCCGCACCGCAGATCAGCAGGTGCAGGTCACCGTCGATGTCCACGATCTGCACCAGCCTGGCGTCGTCGAGCCGGCCGAGAAGCTCTCCGACGTCAAACCGGTACCCGGTGCCCGCGCCGCCGCCGGCGCCGCGAGATCGCAGCGCCCTCGCCCGCACGGCCGCTTCCAGCCGTAGCTGCTCACGCTGCAGCATCGCGGCGGGATCTCCGCGGGCCATGGCCCGGTCGAGGCGGCTGGTCACATCGCGCAGCGCGGTCAGCTCGGCCGCAAGCTCCGCATCCCCGGCCGGCCGGGCCGGCGGGACGGCCAGCGCAGCCGCCCGCCATCGCTCGCTCCAGCCGAGCAGCTGCCGGGGCCGGCCCGACCTGAGCGCGGCCCGCTGGGCCAGGGCGGCCAGCTCGGCCCCGTGCGCAGTGGCCTGGACCCGCAGTTCGGAGGCGCCGAGCGTGAGCAGGTGGTCGTCGAGGACGGCCAGTCCGCGATGGCACGCGCCCAGCAGCCTCCGCTGGTTACCCGACGCATCGGCCCGCAGCGCCTCGGCCAGCCAGCCCTGAGCGCGGACCAGCGCGGCGGCGTGCCGGTGCCGGGACAGTGCCGCGGCGGCGAAGTGCCGATCCGCGTCCTGCCGCCTGCCGAGCGCGAGGGCCATCCGGCCGGCCAGCAGCCGCGCCTGCTGGGCGTGGTCGGATCCGAGGTCGTCCAGGCTGGCCGCGACCTGCTCGGCCTGGCCGAGCAGCCGGGCTGACGGCGGCCCGGCCGCGTAGCGCGCCTGCAACTGCAGCAGCCAGGCGTGCGACCGCCACCACGGCCGGCCCTGAGCGCCGAACATCCGCCGTGCCCCCTCGGCTCGCGCCGCGGCCACCTGCGGCTGCGCGGCCGCCAGGGCGGCCCGGGCCGCGCTGAGCAGCAGCTCGGCCTTCTTCGTGGCCTGTCCGCCGTTGCCGGGGAAGCCGCGCACCGCGGCATCGGCCTGACGGAGCGCGTCATCCGGCAGGCCGGCCGACAGCAGCACGGCGCACCGGTCGATGCTGACGTCGGGCACCGCCACGCCGAGAATCGAATACCGGCGCTCGGCTTCATCCAGGCAGGACAGCGCCCTCGGCAGATCTCCGGAGCGGAACGCGACCAGGCCCCGGTTGTGCCAGATGTAAGCCACCTCGATTTCCTGGCTGGTGGTGGCGAACAGCCGCTCGGCCCGGCTGAGGTCGAGGTCTGCCCTGCTCGTGGCGCCGCACGAGAGATGCACCAGCGCCCTCGCGGTCAGCGCCCGGGCCCGCCAGACGGTATCGTCGGCCGCGCGCAGGACCCGGACGGCGCGACGCAGATCATCAAGTGCCTCATGGTGCCTCCCGAGCACCCACAGCGCAATGCCGCGCCGGACCAGGACGTGCCCGTTCCCCGGCCCGGCGGCCAGCATGAGGGAAGAGTCGAGTGCGGCGATCCCCCGGCGGCTGCGGCCTTGGTAGATCAGGGCCACGCCAAGCGCCGCGAGCACGTCAGCCTGACGGTCGGTCGAGCGCGAAGCCCGCGCCAGGCGCAGCGCGCTCCGAAGTTCGCGGGTGCCCGCGTCCAGGTCGCCCCATTCGCGGAGCAGGATGCCGAGCGCCTGGTGCGCTTGCGAGGCTTGGTACGGCGCCGGATTGCCGGCCAAGATCTCGCGAGCCCTGGCCTGCGCCCCTCCTGGGTTGACTGGAATCAGAAGGAGCGGGTCCAGCACCTGGCCGGAAGGGGTGCCGCCCTGATCGGTTCCGGCCCCCATGACATGCATGTTAAGCCTGGCCAGGTGGGTGGTCCACTGCCATACTGAGAGGCCAAAGTCGTACTTATCTCTCATAATGGTCGCCGGTGAGCAGTAACGTCTGCCCGGCAGTGAGCCTGCGAAGGTAGCGATGGATTCTGATAGTGGGCGGGCCGGCCGCGAACCGCCCAAGCTTGACATTCAAACCGAACTCATCGTGAGCGCCTGCCAGGCAAAGGGAATTGATGTGGGGGTAGCCCGCCTTCCCGATGGCAGCCTGGACTTCCTGTATCAACGCGGAGTGATTCTGGTCCGGAGCAGCTACCTGGATCGGGTGGGCGAAATCGTTGGCGCAGGCGAAGGGGGGGACGAGGAGGGCCAGGCAGAAGCCGAGGAGGGCGGCGATAGGAGCGGGCATGACCATTCCATCGAGGGAATAACCCGCTACTCACTGGCAGGCGCACGTATCAGCGACACCCTCGAAGCTCTGCGGGCGATCGACAGGGAACTGGGACCAGGCATAGCGACGCCCAATCACGTATTTTCAATCACCCCGGTCTACCCCTGCCCGGCGACCGAGCCCGCGCAGGTCCCACCGGACATGCCGCCGGACCCCGGTGTTTGCGACGCAAGCGGGACCGGCGTGTTCATCTACGTCCCCGACACCGGCCTGCTCGAGGGTGCGGCCTCGCACCCGTGGCTGGCCGGGGTCGCCGGACTGCCGGACGAGTTGCCGCCACCCGACAGCAACGGGGTGGTGATGATCCCGGAGTACACGGGCCATGGCACCTTCGTTGCGGGCGTAGCCCGGTGCATGGCGCCGGCTTCGACGGTGTCCGTCACCGACGACTTCACCACGGCGGGCGTCCTTTCCGAGTTTGAGGTCGTGCTGCGCCTCAACCTGGCCCTCGGACTCGGCGTGAACATCATTAGCCTGTCCGCAGGCGGTACCACCAGGCACAACCTTCCACCGCTCAGCTTTGAGGGATTCTGGAGCCGATATCGCTCCTACAAGGGCGTGCTGCTGGTCGCGGCGGCCGGGAACAATTCCACTCGCAGGCCGTTCTGGCCGGCCGCGTTCCCGCAAGTGGTCGGGGTAGGGGCACTGGCGGCGAACGGGCGCGGGCGAGCCTATTTCAGTGATTTCGGCCCGTGGGTCGATGTGTACGCCCCAGGCGAGGACCTGATTAACGCCTATGCGGTCGGTACATATAAGTACCGCGAGCCGCCTCGCATCGGCCAGGAGCGGGAATTTCATGGCATGGCACGGTGGAGTGGCACGTCGTTCGCCACGCCGCTGGTGGCCGGCCTCGTCGCCGCCCGGATGACCCGGACCGGGGAGAACGCCCGGCAGGCCGCCGACGCGCTCCTCGCCACGGCGCGCGCGCAGCAGGTGCCCGGCCTCGGGCCCGTGCTGCTGCCGTGTGACCGCGGCGACTGTGACCGGGGGCCTGCGCACTGCGGCTGCTGCGGCTGCCAGGCCCGCGACCGGTAGCAGGGGCGGACGTGGCGGACGAGGATCCCGGCTGGCTGGTGACGGCGGCAGCCGGCGGCGACCAGGCGGCGTGGCACGCGCTCGTCGAACGATTCAGCGGGCTCATCTGGGCGATCACCCGCTCTTACCGGCTGAGCCGCGCCGATGCCGCGGACGTGTCGCAGACGACCTGGCTGCGGCTGGCCGAGCACATTGACAAGATCGAGAATGCCGATCGCGTCGGTGCCTGGCTCGCCACCGCGACGAGGCGCGAGTGCCTGCAGAGCATCAGGGCCAAGGCCAGGACCGTGCCCATTGAGGACATGACCTGGTTCGACGCCGACCGCGACGACGACCCCACCGAAGCCGAGGTCCTGCGCGCGGAAAGCGAGCGCGAGGAGGAGCACCGGGCCCGCCTGCTCTGGCAGGCCGTCGGGCGGCTGCCGACTCGCTGCCGGCAGCTGATCAGAATCCTGATGGCCGAGCCGCCGCCCCGCTACGCCGAGGTCGCGGCCGCGCTGGACCTGCCGGTGGGTAGCATCGGGCCCACCAGGGCGCGCTGCCTGCAGCGGCTGCGGCGGGAACTGGGAGAGTGTATCTAGGCTGTCCCCGGGCCCTCATAGATACCGAACGGCCTGGAGGAGACGACCGGACATGAGCGACGAGCCCGAAGACGATGAGCTGGAGCACGAACTCCGGCAGCTGGCGGCTCGCCAGGATCCGGTGCCGCCCGAGCTCGTCCAGGCCGCCACGGAGGCGCTCTCCTGGCGCAACATCGACGCCGAGCTGGCCGAGCTGGTGTTCGACTCGCTGCTGAACACCGACGAGGCCACGCTGGTCCGCAGCTCGCCGGGCCGGCGGCTGGTCTCGTTCCAGACCCCGGAGCTGACCATCGATGTCGAGGTGACGACCACGGCATCCGGGCGCGATGTCATGGGCCAGATCACCCCTGCGCAGCGCGCCACGGTGGAGATCCGTCATCGCGCCGGTGTCGTCAGCACCGACGCGGACGAGCAGGGCAGCTTCCGGTCTGCGGCCCTGCAGACCGGGCCCATGAGCCTGCGGGTGCGTCCCGCCGCCGGTGACCCGCGGCCGCCCATCGTGACCGACTGGCTCTCCATCTGAGAGCCTGTCCGGGCGGCGCCAAGAAGGGCGATCATGCCCGTCGGCAACGAGAAGGTGCTGGTCGTCATCCACATCCCGGGAATCGACGCGATCCGGGCTCGGCAGTCCGCAACTACGCCGTCCTCGCCGTGCGGGACGGGCGGATCGCCGCGCTGCGCCTGCCGTGATCACGACGAGGCGTGTGAGCTGGCCGGCCTGGGGTAGCAGCCGTGGATTCCGGCCGGAAAAAGCCCTGCTTCTCGGTTGAACCAAGCGCCGGCCGGGGCCGTGCAATAGGGGACGGCGCGTACCGGTCGGTGCCGCCGACAGATATCACGGCCGCCGGGCGCGGCGACCGCAGGAGGCGTGATGGTGAATTCCACGGCGGCCCGCCACCATGCCGGCCATGTTTTCTGCCTGAAGCTCAGGCAGTGAGCTGGCGCTGCCGGGCCGGCTCTAGGCAGCCTCTCACCGACCATTGGCCCTGGCCCGCCCGGCAGCGCCGCATTTTCACGCCCCCGTCAGGCGCCTGCTCCCGTGTGTTCAGTGGCGCTGGTCCCGGTGCCGATTTGCCCGAGGTCAGACCACGCCCGGCGTCGGGCTGGCAGTTGCCTGCGGGAGTGTCGCTGCTCCACCGCGGTTCCCACCCCGTAGATCACGATGAACAGTGCCGCTAGTACGGCGGTAAGGGCCACCAGGAAGCTCGGGAGCGCCAAGGACCCGGGGAGGGTGCCGGGGATGTTGCCCGGATCGGCGAGGCGGTGGACCTGCATGGCGGCGAAGGCGATGACCAGGCAGCCGCCCGATCCGGCAGCCGCCCTGGCCAGCGGCCGACGCCGGGCCGGGGCGGCCGGGCGGCCCGGGGCGGCTGGGGCTGGGGCTGGGGCTGGCGGAATGTCGGCGGTGAGGGCGGCCAGGTCCGCGTAGGTCCACGCGGCCAGCGCCTGGCCCGCCCGTGCATCGAGTTCGTCCTTGGTCAGCCGTCCGTGCACGAACGCGTTCTTCAGCGCCTCGATTACCTGCTCGCGGTCGGCACGGCCTGCCCGCAGCCGGTCACCGCCCGCCGCTGCCGGGTCTTGCGGCCCTGTCATCACGGCACCTCCCCCTAGCAGGATGCTGGTAGAGCGTAGCGCGGCTGCTCCCCGGCGGACATCCGCAGCCAAGCCCGCCGCCTGCACAGGACTCAGACCCGAGCTGGGCGACCCGTGCGCCATGGCTCACGGTGCGGACAGGGGTCACGGCGCGGACAGGAAGGCGTGTATCACGGGAGCCAGCTCCGCGGCTTCGGTGACGAGGCCGAGGTGTCCGCCGTGATAGACGTGCAGCTGCGAATTCGGAATGAGCAGGTGCATCAGCCGGGCATTGGCGAGCGGGATGATCGGGTCGTCGTCGCCGGACATGACCAGGGTCTGCTGTCGCAGCAGCGGCAGGAACGGCAGGCTGGTCCAGCCCAGGCCGGCGGCGAGCTGGTAGAGGTACCCGCGGCCGGAGCCCACCCGGTTGCCGTCGTGCATCGCCGTGGCCACGCGCCGCGGATCGGCCCGGGCGCTCCCGCCGTACAGGATCGGCGCGACCCGCTCCAGATAGCGCCGGTCCAGGTAGCGCCGGGGCGTGATCATCCGGGCCAGGACGGCCGGGCGGGCCGGCACCATCAGCGCGCCGGTCGCCGTGCTGACCAGCACGAGCCGGCGGCAGCGGGACGGGTGGACGAGGGCCAGGTGCTGCGCCACGCCGCCGCCCCAGGAGATGCCGAGCACGTCGACCGAGGCGTAGCCGAGCTCGGACAGCATCCCCGAGATCATCCGGCACAGCCCGGTGAACCGGTACGGAACCACAGGCAGCGCGGACCCGCCGACCCCGGGTACGTCGAACCGGATGACCTCTACCGACGGGTCGAGCTCATCGACGAACGGCTGCAGCAGGTCCAGGCTGGCCCCGATGCCGTTGATCAGCAGCAGCGGCACCCGGCCGCGGCGGCCACGCCGCACGGCGACTCGCAGCTGCTGGCCGCCGACGGCGATGCTGCGCACCTCAACGGTCGAGAACATAGATCCCCGGAGCGGGTCCGAGCGCGAGGAACGCGCTGTTCCCGAGCGCCTGCGGCCGGTTCTTCAGCCCGCCGCTGCGCTCGGCCAGCCACGCGGAGTAGTCGGGCCACCAGCTGCCCTTGACGGTACTGGCGGCGGTCTGCCAATCGCGCGGGTCGGCCGGGGTGCCCGGCGCGGTCTGGAATGTCGCCTTGGGATTGCCCGGCGGGTTCACCATCGAGGCGATGTGCCCGCTGGTGGACAGGATGAAGCGGACCGGGCCGCCCAGCAGCCTGGCGCTGCGGTAGCAGGCCTGCCACGGGCACAGATGATCGGTCATGCCGGCCACGACGTACCCGCTCACGTCGACCTTGGACAGGTCGACCGGAGAGCCGAGCATCGTGGCCTTCCCCGGCTGGGTCAGCGCGTTGGACAGGCCGATCTCGATGAAATCGGCGTGCAGGGCGGCCGGCAGCCTGGTGGTGTCGGCGTTCCAGTAGAGGATGTCAAACGGCGGCGGCTTGTTGCCCTGCAGGTAGTTGTTGACCCAGTAGTTCCAGATCAGGTCGTCCGGGCGGAGCCAGGCGAATATCTCGGCCAGCGCTCGGCCGTCGAGGTACCCGCGGCGGCGGGACGCCGCCTTCGCCGCGGTGGCCGTGGCCTCGCTGACCAGGGCGGCGGCGGTGCCGGCCCGTGACTGGTCCAGAACGGTCACGCCGAGGCAGAGGCTGGCCAGCCGGTCGGCCCGGCCGGTCTGGTTCAGGTACGCGGCCACCATGGCCGAGACGATGCCGCCCGAGCACAGCGCGCAGATGCTGGCCCTGGGCGCCTCGGCGATCGCGCACGCGGCCTCCAGGGCGGCCACCACGGCGGCGCCGTAGGTGTCCAGGTTCCAGTCTCGGTGGCGACGGTCCGGGTTGCGCCAGGAGATGACGAACACCTGATGACCCTGGCCGACCAGGTACTCGATCATGCTGCGGCCGGGCGCCAGGTCGGTGACGTAGAACTTGTTGATCATGGGTGGCACGATGACCAGCGGGTAGCTCTGCACGCTGTCGGTGACCGGCTGGTACTGGATCAGCTCGAAGACCCCGGTCCGGTGCACCACGGCGCCCGGCGTCGCGGCCAGGTCCTTGCCGACCTCGAATGCCCCGGGCTCTACCATCGAGGGGACGCGCGGCGGCGCGGCCAGGTCGGAAGCCAGGGCGCGCGCGCCGCGCACGGCGGACAGGCCGCCGGTGTCGATGGCCGCCTTCCACCCCGCTGGATTCATGAGCGGATTGTTCGACGGCGCGGCCGC
The DNA here is from genome assembly GCA_036496025.1 of Streptosporangiaceae bacterium. Taxonomy (GTDB): domain Bacteria; phylum Actinomycetota; class Actinomycetes; order Streptosporangiales; family Streptosporangiaceae; genus PALSA-505. Next base: position 17,508 of record DASXLW010000148.1, on the reverse strand, counting down.
AGCGACCAGGTTCGACAGCAGAAACTTCATCCGCTCGTGGTCCCGCCAGTCCAGCTCGGCCGCGGCGAGCAGCCGCTCGGCGGTCCAGCCGGCCGACAGGTAGGCCTGCATGATCCGCTTGAGCAGCGGGTTCGAGGTCCAGGCGGGATCGGCGAAGCGCCGGTCCCTGCGGTCCGGGGTGATCGCGGCCCGGCCGGCCGCGATCCGGCCGAACTCCAGGGTCAGCAGCGCCGCCGTGCCGCCGGTCAGCCGCGGCTTGCGGGCCAGCTTCGCGGCCAGCCGCAGCATGGACGTGTCCGGCCGGAACAGCCGCAGCGCGCCGAGCGCCGCGTCGGACAGCAGCAGGTCCAGCGGGCCGGCCGCCTCGGCGGCCTCGGCCGCCCCGGCCGCGGCCGGATCGGCTGCCGCGCCGGCCGGGGCTGCCGTCACGCCGGGACCTCGGGCGGGCGCACCTCGCGGCGCAGTATCTTGCCCGTCGGGCCCTTCGGCAGCTCATCGACCAGCCAGACGTGACGGGGATACTTGTAGGCCGCCACCCGCTCCTTGGCGAACGCGCGCAGTTCCTCCGGCGTGGCGCTGGCCCCGGGCTTGAGAGCCACCGCGGCGCCGACGTCCTCGCCGAACTCGGGGTGGGGGATCCCGACCACCGCCACCTCAGCGACGGCCGGGTGCTCGTGCAGCACCTCCTCGATCTCGCGCGGATACACGTTGAACCCGCCGCGAATGATCATCTCCTTCTTGCGGTCCACGATGTAGTAGTAGCCGTCCTCGTCGCAGCGCCCGATGTCACCGGTGCGGAACCAGCCGTCCGGGATCGCCTCCGCGGTGGCCTCCGGCTTGCCCCAGTAGCCCTTCATCACGTTGTGGCCCCGGATAGCGATCTCGCCGACCTCGCCGTCCGGCACGTCGGCGCCGTCGGCGCCGACCAGGCGCATCTCGACGCCCTCGACCGGTGTGCCGACGGAGCCGGGCTTGCGGACCTTGTCCGGGTGGTTGAACGACGCGACCGGCGAGGTCTCGGACAGCCCGTAGCCCTCGAGAATGATGCAGCCGAACTGCTGCTCGAAGTTGCGCAGCACCTCCACCGGCATGGCGGCACCACCGGAGATGCACAGGCGCAGCGACGACGTATCCGGCCTGGGGTCGGCCTGGTGGTGCAGCATGGCGCTGTACATGGTGGGCACGCCTTCGAAGATCGTCACCTTGTCGCGCTCGATGATCTGCAGCGCCTTGCCAGCGTCGAACCTCGGCAGCAGGGTCAGGGTGCCCCCGCCCACCACCGAGGCGTTCAGCCCGCAGGTCAGCCCGAAGACGTGGAACAGCGGCAGGCAGCCCATCACCACGTCGTCCGCCGAGCTGTGCAGCAGGGTCTGCGCGGTAAGCGTGGCGTTGCGGGCCAGCCCGGCGTGGGTGAGCTGGGCGCCCTTCGGCCGGCCCGTGGTACCCGATGTGTAGAGGATGACGGCATCATCGTCGTCGGCCGCATCGACCCAGGTGCTGACCGGGGAGAGCCCGGCCAGGGAGGCGCTCAGGCCGGGATCATCGACGGTGACGACCTGCGCGCCGGCGTCGGCCGCGCCCTTGGCCGCCTCGCCGGCCGCCGCGTGCCAGGCGAAAATCACGCTGGCGCCCGAGTCGCCGAGATAGTAGGCCACTTCCCGGCTCTTGAGCAGCGGGTTCATCGGCACCACCACGGCCCCGGCGGCCACCGCGCCGTAGAACGCGATGGGGAAGGCGGGCACGTTGGGCAGCATCAGCCCGACCCGGTCCCCGCGCTGGACCCCGAGCGACGCCAGCAGGGATGCCGCCTGCCCGGCCGCGTCGCGGAGCTGCCCGTAGCTCAGCACGAGGTCATCCATGCGGATGGCCTCCCGGTCCGGATGGGCAGTCGCTGTCCGCTCGAGCATGGAGCCGAGATTCGTCATGACATCCTCCCCTAGCCATCGCGCCGCCGGTCTTTCGCAATCATGCTCTATGCGCGGCCAGATTGCCTATGCCCGCAGCGGGGACCGGTGAGCACCGGTCAGCGGCGCGGCGGATAGCGCTCGGCCAGGAAGCCGACCAGCAGGGGAGTCACCTCGGCCGGGCGCTCCAGGCTGGGCAGGTGCCCCGCCCAGGGCAGCTCGACGTGCCGGGCGGCCGGGAACAGTCCCGGCAGGCTGGCCGCGATCTCACGGAAGTCGGGCAGGTCATGGGCGCCGGACAGGGCCAGGCAGGGGGCGCGGACCGCGGACAGGTCGACCTCGGCCGACGGCATCTCGACCTCATCAGAGGCCGCGAGTTGCAGGTCGAAAGCACGCCGTTGCATCTCGCGCACCTGCTCGCGGGTCTGCGGGCTGGCTTGCGGACCCAGCCACGTGGCCACGTTGAGGTCCACCGCCGCGGGCACGTCCCCGGCCTCGAGCAGTTCGGTCTCACGCGCCCAGAACGCGCGCAGCTCGGGACTGGGCTCGTGACCGGGCAGGCCGGCGCAGATCAGCGCCATGGCCGTCACCCGGTCCGGCCAGCGCGCGGCGATCTCCACGACGACCCGGCCGCCGTACGAGGAGCCGACCAGGGCCGCCCGCCCGATGTCGAGCGCGTCCATCAGGTCCGTGACGTCGCCCGCGTCGGTGTAGGGCCGGTCGGCGGCCGGCGTATCGCCGAAGCCGCGGAAGTCGCCGCGGACCACGCGGTATCCGGCCTCGGCCAGGACCGGCCACTGAGGATCCCACATCCGCCGGTCGCACACCGTGGAGTGCACCAGCACCAAGGGTGGTCCGTCTCCGGCTACGTCATGAGCGATGGTCACCCGGGTGAGATTAAGGGCTCGGCGCCCGTACGGCCAGCCGATTACGCTGGCGGCCGGGCGGAAGGAGCCGCTGATGCCCGATGAGGTGCTCAGCCGGCAGGCGCTCAACCGGGCGCTGCTGGAACGGCAGATGCTGCTGCGGCGGACCCCGGCGCCCGCCGCGGCCGCCGACCGGGCCGGGCGCGTGATCGAGGCGGTGGAGCACCTGCTCGGCCTGCAGGCCCAGGCGCCGTTCCCGCCCTACTACGGGCTGTGGTCGCGGCTGGCGGATTTCCGAACCGGCGAGCTGGCCGCGTTGATCACCGGCCGCCAGGTGGTCCGGATCGCGCTCATGCGCGGGACCATTCACCTGGTATCCGCCCGCGACTGCCTGGCGCTGCGCCCGCTGATCCAGCCGGTTCTCGACAAGGCGCTGGCCGCCACGTACGGCAGGCAGCTGGCCGGGGTGGACACCCGGGCGCTGGCCGCGGCCGGCCGGACGCTCACCGAGGCCGAGCCCCGGACGTTCAGCGAGCTCGGCGCGCTGCTGGCCGAGCAGTGGCCCGGTCATTCCCCGGCTGCGCTCGCCCAGGGCGTGCGCAGCCTGGTGCCGCTGGTTCAGGTACCGCCCCGCGCGGTCTGGGGCGCGGCCGGGCTGGCCAGGCACACCCCGGCCGAAGCCTGGCTCGGCCGGGGGCTGGGTCGCGGCACGTCGCTGGACACGATCGTCCTGCGCTACCTGGCCGCTTTCGGCCCGGCGAGCGTGCGCGACGCGCAGGCCTGGTCGGGGCTGACCCGGCTGCGCGAGGTCGCCGACCGGCTGCGGCCCGGGCTGCGGACGTTCCGGGACGAGAACGGCACCGAGCTGCTCGACCTGCCGGACGCGCCGCGGCCCGACCCCGGCACGCCGGCCCCGGTGCGGATGGTCGCCGAGTACGACAACCTGATCCTCTCGCACGCCGACCGCACCCGGGTGGTCAGCGAGAGCGACCGGCCGAGGCTGTACGGCCGGAACGGCGTCTTCCCCGGCACGGTGCTGGTGGACGGCTTCGTCGCGGGCCTGTGGCGGGTGGCCAGATCGGCTGGCGCGGTGACGCTGACCGTGGAACCGTTCGGGAAAATCGGCGCGCGGGACCGCGACGCGATCACCGACGAGGCCGGAGGCATGCTCGCCTTCGCGGCCCCGGCCGGTGCGGCGCGGGACATCCGGTTCACGCCCGCCCGCTGATCCGGCGGGTCAGTGCGCGGCCGGGCGGGCCGGCCCGGACCGTGTCCTGGTCCCCCGCAGGCCGAGGTAGGCGATGATCACAATGGCCAGGTAGCCGACGTACACCAGCAGCTGCAGCGGGGTGGGGGCGTCGCTGTAGCCGAAGAAGCTGTGCAGCACGTCGCCGAACGCGCTGTCCTGCGACAGCAGGCTGGCCGAGTGCCACATCGGCGTGTCGAGCACCGGCAGCCAGCCGAGCTCCTGCATGTTCTGCACCGCATCCGCGAGCAGGCCCGCGGCGAAGACCATCAGCAGCACGCCGATGACGGTGAAGAACCTGGACAGGTTGAGCCGGTGTCCCAGTCGGTAGATCACGAACGCGATGACCAGCGAGCCGGCCAGCCCGATCACGGCCCCGCTGAGCGCGCTCGCCGCCGAGGTGGAGAAGATGATCGCCAGCGTGAAGACCACGGTCTCCAGCCCCTCCCGGCCGACCGCCTGGAAGGCCAGCAACCCCAGCCCCCACCGGGCCCGGCCGTCCAGCGCGGCCTCGGCCCGGGCGCGCAGTTCCTTGGACAGCGACCGGGCGTGATGGCGCATCCAGAACGTCATGTAGGTCAGCACGGCGGCGGCGACCAGGTAGGTGACGGTCTCGAAGATCGTCTGCACGCGGGAGCCGTTGTAGCTGCGGATCGTCGTGTACGCTATCGCCCCGCCCGCCGTCGCGAGGATCAGCGCCGCCCCCACGCCGATGAACACGTCCCGGAAGTGGTCCCGTCGCCCGATGCGGTTGAGGTACGCGAGCAGGATTGCGATGATCATGCTGGCTTCGACACCCTCGCGCAGGAAGATGACGAGCGTGGCGAGCATCCCTACCTCCTCCCAGCCGCGGGGCGCCCCGCACCATCGGGCGCGAAATTAGGTTAGGCAAACCTTACTTCACACCGGGGCGGCTGGGCCTGCCAGGTGAGGAAATCACTACGGCCAAACGATTCTCCCTGCTCAGAGCATGATCACGGCCACGCGCCGGGCCGGGTTTGGACCGGGTCCGGGCTTGGACCAGGACCCGGGTTCGGGCCGGTAGCCGGTTCGGGCCGGGACCCGGGTCCGGGCCGGGGCCCGGGTTGGGACCAGAACGCGGTGCGGGGCAGGGCCCGGCGCTGGGCCAGGCTACCCGAGCGGGCTGAGCCCGGCCGCGCTGAGCTGATATGCGATCTGGGCCAGGCCGGGATCGGTGACGATATCGACGACGGTCTTGCCTACCTGCTCCGGGGTAAGCGCCGGCCCCATGCCCTGCAGGAACGCGGGCAGGTCGGCGCCCTGCCGGGCGGCGTAGGCGGCCACGGCGGCCGCGCCCAGCTCGGTGGCGGGGGTCAGCTGCGGCAGCACAGCGGTGAACCTGATGTCGAGCGCGTTCCGCTCGGACTCGGCCGCGGCGTAAGCGGTGAGGAAGCGGATCGCGGCCTTGGCCCCGGCGTACCCGCCGGACAGCGGCGAGCCGTTGATCGCCGCCCCGCTGGAGAAGGCGATGACCGTACTGCCCGGATCGAGCGGAGCCAGCAGGGCCTCACGGGTCCATCCGAAGGCGTGCTGCACGTCCACGTCCCAGTTGCGGCTGAACGTCTGCCACGTATGCCGGTGCAGCGGCCGCGACAGCGGCCGTGCTCCCGCGTTGAGCACCAGCGTGCCCGGGCGATAGGCGTCGATGAGCTGCCCGGCGACCACCGGGTCGGCCGCGTCCGCGGCCACCGGGATGAAAGCGCCGCCGAGCTGCGCGCGCAGTTCCTCGAGCTTGGCGCCGTCCCTGGCCACGCCGACAACGCGCGTTCCGGCCTGGGACAGGGCGGTCGCGATGCCACGGCCGAAGCCCCGGCTGGCTCCGGTGACGATCGCCGTGGTGCCGGTGAGATCGTGATCTGACATGTGGGTTTCTCCTTCGCTATCCGGTGCGATGTGGGCCGGCCCGGCGCGGGCCGTACGGATGTCGGTCTTGTTCGCGGCGTATTTCCCGCTCGCCCGATACAGGTACGGGCGGCCGGGAAAACTCACCGGCCCTCCCCGGCGGCGCGCTGGGCCGGCGTAGCGCCCGCGCGGGGCCGCAGCGCCCCGGCGGGCAGCGCCAGGTGCTCGGCCAGGCGGGCGTGCTGCCGGGGTGCCCGCCAGCGCGGCTGATTTTGCCGAACGGCCGCGCGATGAGTTTCGTTCGCGCGCCGTACCCATACCGGTAGGGCTTGCGGGCCGGACGGTGCCCGCGCGATCGATCACGGGAGCAGCGATGCCAGCAACAGCCGCGGCGCAGCCAGATACCCTGCTGCTGGGCCGCACCGGCGGGCAGGGAGAAACGGCCATGCCAGACAGCGATGACTTCGTGCGGCTGACCGATCCGTTCCGGGCCGAGCTCCTGGCCTACTGCTACCGCATGCTCGGCTCGATTCACGACGCCGAGGACCAGCTGCAGGAGACGCTGATCCGCGCCTGGCGCTCCTACGGCGGATTCGAGGGACGCGCATCGCTGCGCACGTGGCTGTACCGGATCGCCACCAATACCTGCCTGCGGGCCCTGGAGAACCGGGACCGGCGGCCGCTGCCCTCCGGGCTCGGCGCCCCCGCCGAGGACCCGGCGGGCCGACCGGCCGCGGCCCGCCCGGAGGTCCCGTGGCTGCAGCCCGTCCCGGATACGCTCGTTCGCGCCGAGCCTGCCGATCCGGCCTCGATCGTGGTGTCACGGGCCAGCTTGCGGCTGGCGCTGATCGCGGCCCTGCAGTACCTGCCTGCCCGGCAGCGCGCGGTGCTGATCCTGCGCGACGTGCTGGGCTGGCACGCGGCCGAGGTCGCCGAGCTACTAGGCAGCAGCACGGCCGCGGTGAACAGCGTGCTGCAGCGCGCCCGGGCGCAGCTCGACCGGGTAGCCCCCGCCGAGGACGAGCTGCGCGAGCCCGCCGACCCGGAGGATCGCGCGCTGGTCGACCGGTACGCCACAGCGTTCGAAAACGCGGACATCGCCGGGCTCATGCGGTTGCTGCGCGAAGACGCGGTGCTCGAGATGCCGCCGCTGCCGACCTGGTTCGCGGGCCGCGCGGCGATCGGCCGCTTCCTGGCCGCGCAGGTGATCGATGAGGCCGGCCGGTTCCGCCTGATCCCCGTGGCGGCCAACGGCCAGCCGGGGCTCGCCGCCTACCTGCGTGACCATGACGGGGTGTATCGCGCGCACGCGATCGCGGTCCTCACGATCGCCGGGTCGGGCATCGCGCGCATTTCCTCGTTCAACGATGCGAGCCTGTTCCCGGCGTTCGGGCTGCCGGCGACGTTCCCGGCCGCCGGCAGTGCCGCCGTGGCTGATATCGATCCTCCGCTGACGGGGGGCCGTGGCTGACGGGGACGGTGGCTGGCGTCAGCCGTGGATGACGTCCGTATGGTGACAGAAGTGCACCCGCCCTGGGCCCAGGGCGTGGATGCGGCGCACCGAGTCCTGCCAGCTCGCCAGGTCGCTCGCCTGGCCGGGCGGCAGCTTCGCGGTGGCCGGGCTGAGGTACTGGCGGGGCGTATAGGCCGCGTCCCCGATCATCAGGTCGGGTCTGCCGTCGGCGGACCGGACCACGACGCACTGATGGCCGACGGTATGCCCGGGCGTCGCGATCACGGATAGGCCGGGCAGCACGTCGGCGTCCCCGTCGAGCAGTTCGAAGCGCGCGTTCATGAAGCCGAACCAGTCGTAGAGCTCGGGCGATTCACGCTTGGCGCGTTCCAGCTCGGCCCGCTGGACGTAATGCGCGGCGTGCGCGAACACGGCATTCTGGCCGCAGTGGTCGAAGTGCAAGTGCGTGTTGATCACCAGCGAGATATCGCTGGGCGTCATGTCCAGGCCGGCCAGCGCGTCAGCCACCGAGCGGTTCACCACCCGCCAGTCGCTGAGCACCTGCGGCGGCCCGCCGACGCCGGTATCGACCAGCACCGCACCGTCCGGGTGCGTGACCACGAAGCCGTGCACCGGCCATTCCAGGCCGTCAGAACCGCGCAGGCTGGCCAGGTGCAACCGCTTGATCTGCACTGACATGGGCGACCGCCCTCGATTCGTGGTCAGCGTGACGACTGCGCGGGCTCCCTATCGTCGCAGCCTGATCGGCTCGGATCTAGGCCGGCCCGCGCCGCCCGGCTCGGGTAGTGTGGCCAGTCCAGCAGTGCACGCACCGGGGAGGTGGGATCCATTACCGCCAGATCAGGCCGGATGCTCTCCCCCACGGCCGCGTGGCCCGGATCGCCTAGGTGACCGGCAGGGCGCCCGTCGGCAACCGAAAGGGCGCTCCCATGGCAGCTTCCGCATCATCACCTCCACCGTCCGCCATCGTGACCAGGCTTCGCGCCGCCGGCTGCGTCTTCGCCGAGGACGAAGCGCGGTTGCTGATCTCCGCGGCCAGCACGCCCGCAGACCTCGCCGCGATGGTGGACCGGCGGGCGGCGGGCCAGCCGCTCGAGCACGTGGTGGGCTGGGCGAAGTTCTGCGGCCTGCGAATAGCCGTCGATCCCGGTGTCTTCGTGCCGCGCCGCCGATCCGAGTTCCTCGTCCGGCAGGCCGTCGGCCTCGCTGGCCGGCCGGCGGCGGCCAGCCACTCGGGCCAGGCAGGTCCGGCCGCGGTCATCGTCGACCTGTGCTGTGGCTCGGGAGCGCTGGGTGCGGCGGTGACGGCGGCGCTGGACCGGGCCGAACTGCACGCGGCGGACGTCGACCCGGCCGCGGTCCGGTGCGCCCGTCGCAACCTGGCCGCCTGTGACGGCCGGGTGTACGAAGGCGACCTCTACCAGCCCCTGCCATCGACACTCCGGGGTCGCGTCGGCATCCTGCTCGCCAACGTGCCCTATGTGCCCACCGAAGCGGTGCAGACGCTGCCTCCCGAGGCGCGCCTGCACGAGGCGCGCCTGGCGCTCGACGGCGGCCCGGACGGGCTTGACGTGCTGCGGCGGGTGACGGCCGCGGCGCCGCGCTGGCTGGCACCCGGCGGTCACCTGCTGATCGAGACGAGCGAGCGCCAGGCGTCGCGGGCGGCCGAGGCGTTCACCCGCCACGGCCTGGCGGCGCGCGTCGTCAGCTCGGCTGACCTGAACGCGACCGTGATCATCGGGACCAGGCCCGTTCGTCCCGCACCGGCCGGCTAGCCGGCGTGGGAGGCGGGGGTGCGGACCCCGCCCTCGGGTGGATGCTGGCTCAGGGCGGGTCGGGGTCGGGGCGGAGTTGCCGGCGCGGACCATCCAGGTCGCCGAGCACCCAGGCCGAGGCCAGTCGGCCGTCCCGGGCGGTAAAGAACGCCGCCCCGGCATACTCGAACTGGCGCCCGGTCGCGGTCAAGCCGGCCAGCGGGCCCGCGTGATGCCCGGTATAAGACAGCCGGGCCGCCTCGTTGGTGTAGAGCCGGATCTCGGCCAGGCTCCCCGCGGCCTGGCCTTCCGGAATTCGTCATGCCCGGGGCCGGAGCGTGGCGTTGGGCATCGGCGGGGCGGGGATGGGAAGCAGCCGGTCGCCCGTGGGGAGCGCGAACCGGTCAGGGACTGGTCTGCCCGCCGCGCCCGGCGCGGCCGTGATCAGCGCCTGCCAGTCCGCCCGGTACCTGACGATCTCATCGTGGCTGCGGCTGATGAAGTTCCACCACATCACGATCTGCTCGCCCAGCGGCACGCCGCCCAGGAGCAGCATCCGCGCCGGGCTGCCCTGGCCGGCGCGCAGCTCGAGCACGTCGGCTCCAGCGGTCAGGTAGCCCAGCCTGTTCGTCTCGACAACCGAGCCGTTCAGTGCCACCGCACCCGCGTCCACCAGGACCCCGTACTCGAACGCGGCGTCGGCCGCAAGCCGCAGCACGCAGCCGGCCTCGATGGAGATTTCCGCGCCGAGCAGCGGAGAGTGGCCGGTGACCGGCGCGGAGCTGCCCAGCAGCGACCCGAGGAAGACGCGCGCGGTGAACCCGTCCCCCGGCACGGGATCCGGGGCGTAGTGCTCGAAGGCCGGCTCGGCGAACCTCGCGGCCGACGGGAGCGCCACCCACAGCTGAACTCCGTGCAGCACCGAGGTGCCGGGCGTGCTGACCTCGGAGTGAGCGATCCCCCGGCCAGCGGTCATCAGGTTCAGTTCGCCCGGCCGGACCAGAGCGTGGTGTCCGGCGCTATCGCGGTGCTCGATCTCGCCGGTGAACAGCCAGCTCACCGTCTGCAGTTCGGTATGCGGGTGCGGCGGTACGGACATGCCGCCGGTCTGCGAGACCGGGTCGGGCCCGTAGTGGTCGATGAAACACCAGCCGCCGATCAGCGACCGCTGCCGCTGCGGCAGCGTACGCCGGACGTGCAGGGCGCGCGGACCGCCCAGCGGGACCTCGCGTGGCGACAAGATCTCGACGGCCGCCTCGCCCGCGGGCCGAGGCACCGCGGGCGCCGAGGCTACTTCCTCAGGGCGGGTATCGAGGTTGCTCACGCCCGCCACCGCCTCGCCCGGTGCCCGGTCACGTGCACCCGATGGGCGCAGCCGGACACCGCGGAAGTGCCGCCCGCCGTTCCGCGAGATCTCGACGACGTGTAGGTGGTGAACCGCATAAGGCATTACATCGCGCCAGCCCGTGAACACGGGCACCCGCCCGTCCCGTGCCCTGACCCACGGCGACGGCCGGCGGCCTGAGCGCGGTCCGCCGTCGGCCCGGCAAGCGGGCGGCAGGGGCCTGCCGCCGCGCAGGCGAACCTCGGCTCATCGGCAGCCGGCCTGCACGCCGAGGAGGCAGCCCGCTGCCAGTATCATCAGGCGCGCCATGACCGATGAAGCCGAGCGCCAGCGGCACCCGCACCCGAGCCCGAAGTCGGTGCGATTTGCCGGACTGTCCACGGAGGTACTGGCCGCGCTGCTGGACCGCGACCTGGCCGCGGCCAGTGCGGCGGCTGGCGTCCCTCTCACCAGCTACTTCATCGCACCCGAGGCCCTGAGGCTCTGGCGGCGCCGGGCCGCGCAGATAGCGGCCGACCCGCTGAGCGCACGATGGATCGCCCGGGCGGCGGTGGCTGAGCCGGAGGGGATCGTGGTCGGTCACGCTGGCTTTCACGGACCGCCGGATGCCGCCGGGATGGTCGAGGTTGCCTACTCAGTGGACCCGGCCTGCCGACGGCAGGGCTACGCCACGGCGATGCTCCGCGAACTGCTGCGCCGCGCGGCCGCCGAGCCCGGGGTCAAGACCGTGCGCGCCACGATCAGCCCGGACAACGCCGCGTCGCTGGCGACCATCGCCGGGTTCGGCTTCACCCGCAACGGCGAGCAGTGGGACGAAGAGGACGGCCTGGAACTGATCTTCGAGCGCCCAGCGGGGAACCCGGTCTAGCCGGGCGGTCGGCTAGGCCGCCAGCCGGGGCCGCGGTCAGCGCGCGGAACGGGCAAACTCCAGGGCCTCGGTGGCCAATGGCAGCCACGCCAGGCCAGAATCGGGATCGAGGCTGAGCCATTCCTTCATCGGCGTGCCCTTGTTCGCATCGAAATGCACCCCCTCACCCGCCGCGACCAGCGCATCAACCCGGGGCGCCGGGAGCTTCAGCACCAGCCGCCCGCGGACGAACATCGCGAAGATCCTGTTCTGGAAGCGCAGGCCGCTGCGGCCGAACCCGCCGCCACCGCGCGGCGGAGTGACGCCGTCGGTGCCGACGAGCTCATCCACCAGGTCCTGGAACCGTTCCTCGGGCGGCAGCGCCCGGGCATCGGATTCACGCACGACGCCAGAGTAGGTCCGGGTACCGACAAGACCGGCGCCATGGCGAGCCTGGCCGCGACGGCCGGGCCGAGGCTGTGGAGGCCGGGCGTAACTGCCGGGGCAGCGCCGTGAAGCCGACCGTAAATGCCGGACCAGGGCCGAGGAGGCCGGCCGCGACGGCCGGACCTGGGCCGAGGAGGCCGGCCGTAACTGCCGGGGCAGCGCCGTGAAGCCGACCGTAATTGCCGGGCCAGGGCCGTAGAGGCCGGCTGTAACTGCTAGACCAGGGCCGAGGAGGCTGGCTGTAACTGCCGAGGCTGGGCCGAGGAGGCCAGGTTGCAGCCGCCGGGCGGCCCGGTCCCGCCTGGCGATTTAATGTTGCGGCGGCGGTCGGCCTGCTGTCAGGGTGAGGCGATGCTGACAGGGCGCCTCCCGAGGCGCGGGTGACTGCCGAGGCCGCCGACGGCGGGCTGACCGTAGGGCTGCTCGGCGTGCCGACCAGCGCGGGTTCGCATAACGCGGGGCAGGACAAGGCTCCGTCCGCGCTGCGCGCGGCCGGGCTGGCGGAACGGCTGGCCGCACACGGGATAGGCGTTCGTGACTTCGGCGATCTTCCTGAGGCCCGGCACCGGCCGCAGCCGCGCGTCGACGGCGTTCGCGATCTCGGCCGGGTGAGCACGATCGTCGGCCAGACGGCCGAGCGGGTCAGCGAAATCCGCGCGGCCGGCCTGGTGCCGCTGATCATCGGCGGGGACTGCACCATCACCCTCGGCGTGGTCGGCGGGGTCGCCGGCCGCGAGGATGCCGGGCTGATCTACTTCGACGGCGACGCGGACCTGTCCCTCCCCGCGACGAACGGATCCGGCGTCCTGGACACGATGGGCATGACCCACCTGCTCGGCGACGGTGCCCCCGCGCTGTCCCGGTCGGGCCCGCGGTTCCCGCTGCTGCGCCCCGGCCAGGTGGAACTGTTCGGCTTCGACCCCGGCGAGCTCGACACCGGGGAATGGACCCGGCTGACCGGCCTGGGCCTGCACGCCACGCCGGCCCCCGCGGTGCGGGAGGACCCGGCCGGGCGGGCGGCCGCTGCGCTGTCCAGGCTGGAGGACGCGGCCGGCGCGGTAGTCGTGCATTTCGACGTCGATGTGCTCGACACGGGAGCGTTCCCGCTGGCCAACTTCCCGCACCTGGCCGGGCTCACGCTCGAGGAAGCCGCCTCCTGCCTGGGGATCTTCTGCGGGAGCGAGAAGCTGGCCGGCCTGGTCGTGACCGAGGTCAACCCCGATCACGATCCCGGTGCGATCCTCGTCCCGGCTCTGATCGACACGCTGTGCGACGCCCTGCGCCCGGCCTCAGGCTGACATGAGCTTCGGCCGAACGCGGCCGCCGGCTGAACTGTCCGCCTGCTGAGCTCAGTCGCCGGTCGCCACGATGACGTCCGAGGCCTTGATCACCGCGGTGACCTCGCGCCCCTCGATCAGGCCGAGCTCACGGACTGCTTCCACGGTGATCGAGGCGATCAGCCGGATTCCGCCCGCGTTCAGTTCGACGTTGACGATGGCCCCCCCGGCCGTCACGCCGATGACCTGGGCCGGGATCTGGTTTCGCGCGCTCAGCCTCATGACGTGGCCTCCCTGGAGCAGCCAGCGATGTGCTGCCCAGGCTAGCCCGCCGACCCGAGCTGATCACCGGGCCACGCAGGCGGGCCGCGCAGCAATACGGCCTGCTTCGCCGTCATGAGCAGGGTGCGGAAGCGGGCGGGCAGCCCGGGTCCGGCGCCCGGCATCGCACGTCAGGGCACGACGGTCACCGGCCACTTGCTGGCCCGGACCAGCCGCACCGCCAGCGATCCCACCAGCCGGTGACCGGCCTTCGTGGACGCCCCCACGACGACGGCGTCGGCATGTATCTCATCGGCGATCCGGCACAGTTCCCTGAACGGGTCGCCGTGCGCGGCGATGAACGTGAAGTCGACACCCAGTTCCCTGGACACCACGCCGACGCGCCGGCGAAAATCGTCCGCGACCTCGTCGAACGCTTGCTGCTGCACGACCATCAGGCCGGCCCCGCCGGGTGCCGCCCCGCTGATGCCTGGCCCCGGTTCCACGTAGACCGCCACCACGCGCGCCCCCTGGCGGCGGGCCAGGCCTGCCGCATACCAGCCGGCCCGCGCCGCGGTCGTCGAGCCGTCCACGCCCACCAGGATCGATGTCGGCCCGTCGGTTCCCAGCTCGAACGTCTCGTCCCCGCCTGGCGTCACGGAAGCAGTCTAGGTAGAGCATGCTCTTAGCGGACAGGTGCCAACGAGAGGGAAACTGTGATGAGCGGACCTTCGGTAGCCGCGCCGGCCGGGACTCGCCCGATCGCCGGCATCGTCAATACCCGCAGCCCGCATGGTGTCGGCGAGACCGTCAGCATCCTCACCGATGAGATCGCCGCGGCCGGGGCGACGATGTTTGCCGTCGTGGACCACAGCGGCGAGGCAGCCCGCGCAGGGCTGTCGCTTCGCGACACGAAACTGCTGATCTTCGGCAACCCCCGGGGCGGCACCGCGGCGATGGTGGCCGCGCCGCTGGCCGCGATTGACCTGCCGCTCAAGCTGCTCGTCTGGGAAGACGGCGAGGGCGCGGTCTGGATGAGCCACGTCGATCCGCAGTGGCTGGCCGAGCGGTACGGCCTGGCGGCGGATGTTGCCGCCCCGCTGGCCGCGGCGGGCGCGCTGGCCGGCCGGGTGGCTGCTCACGCCGGCGAGAAATGACCGGAGCCACCGGGCCTGATCAGGGCGGTGCGAGAGGCAGTCCCGAGCCGGACGCCCGGTTCACCTTCGCTAACGAGCGCACGTTCCTGGCCTGGAGCCGGACCGGGCTCGCCTTGATCGTCGCGGGACTCGGGATCGTCCAGCTGCTGCCGCCATTCCCCGGCGTGTCCTGGGGCCGGCACCTGATCGGCGTCCCGCTGATCGTCCTCGGCGGGATCGTCGCCGTGGCCGGATACGTCGAATGGGTCCGCAACCGGCAGGCGCTGCGCCGCGGTGAACCGGTGCCACGGTCGTTCCTGCCGGTGATCCTGACCGCGACCATCACCGCCGTCGCCGTCCTGTCCGCTATCGTCTTGCTGCTGTCGGCCATCAGGTAGCCGCGGTGACTCAGTCCGACGATCCCGAAGACCGCGACCCTGGCCTGGCCGAGGAACGGACCAGGCTGGCCTGGGTACGAACCGCGATCTCGTTCGCCGCCGTCGGCGTGGCACTGCTCAAGGTGGACGTGGCGCTCGGGGTCACCGTCCTGGCCATGGTTCCGCTCATCTGGCTGACCGGCCGCCGCATGGCCTGGCACTCGCCGCACGGAGAAAACCGGCCCAGGATGCTGCTGCTCATCGCCCTGGGGATCGCCGCGATCGCGATCGTGGTCCTGGTGATCGTGCTCATCCGCGGCAATTCGCCGGGCTTCCACCCCCCGCATGGCTGAGCCGATGTTCGGCCAGGACGCGTGGTCCGATCGTCAGCACGTCGTCCGGCAGGGTACAAATACGGCCGGGCGTCCGGGTCACCGGACGGGACGCGGCGGTGCATCCGGGGTGCGGAGCCGCCGCGCGCGGGCCGCTCGCGCTCGGTAGGCCTGCCCGGGCGCAGAACGCTCGTGACCGGCGACGCCGTCGGGTACGTCCTGGGCGTGCCGGGCAGCGGCGCCGTGCGCGTGGTGCTCGTGCTCGCCGGCCGGACCGTTCATCATCTTGAGCATCGCCGGGCCGCCGGTGCGGAAGAACCGCAGCAGCAGCGCCGCCGCCAGGAGCAGGAAGATGATGTTGAGCACCGTGGTGTAGTTCCACTGGATGCCGGTGTCGATGACCTTGGCCGCCCGCTCGGCCGGGATGAGGCCGAGCGCGCCGAACAGGAGCTCGACGAGGTAACCCGCGAGCACCATCGTGGCGTAGAAGATGCCGAGGATGGTCAGCATCATCTTCGTTCCGTAGTACTTCCGGTAGATGATCAGGATCGGGATGATGATCAGGTCGGCGAAGATGAACGCGATGACGACGCCGAAGCTGATCCCGCCGTTCCACAGCACCGCGGCGAGCGGCACGTTCCCGATCGAGCAGACGAAGCTGAGCACCGAGATGACCGGGCCGATCAGCGGCCCCCACAGCTTGGCCGCCAGCGGGTGCCCGGTCAGGAACAGGTGCTGCCAGAACGAGTTCGGCACCCAGGCGCCGACCGCGCCGGCGATCAACAGGCCCGCCACGATGTCGCGGATCACCGCCGCCCATTCGCCGACGAAGATGTGGCTGACCGAGGTATAGCCGTCCCCGCTGAACAGGCGCTGCCAGAAACTGCCGCCGCGCTGGATGCTCATGTCCATCGCGGCGTGCCCTTCCATGGACCCGGCGATTCCCTTATCGGCCTGCTCGCGGGCGGCCTGGATGAGCCGCTGGCGGACGAAGAGCCGGAACGCCACCGCCATCAGCACGATCATGATCGGGCCGCCGACGAATTCGGCCGCGGTGAACTGCCAGGAGAGCAGCAGCGCCAGGATGATCCCGAGTTCGATGACCAGGTTGGTGCTGGCGATCTCGAAGGCCATCGCGGCGGTGAAGCTGGCGCCGCGACGCAGCAGGGACCGGGCCAGCGCCACCGCGGCGTAGGAACAGGAGGACGAGGCCGCGCCGAGCGCGGAGGCCACGGCCAGCGTCTTGGGGCGGTCATCGCCCAGCAGCCGGACGATTGTCCCGCGGCGGACCACCGCCTGGACCACCGCTGACAGCGTGAAGCCGAGGATCAGCGACCAGGTAACCTGCCAGGTCATCGACCCGGCCAGCCCCAGCGCGTGCCCGATCGCGTCAAGCGCTCGCATCATCGGTCCCCGGCGCGGCGATCGTCAGCAGCTGGCGCAGGCAGTGCTCGAGCAGCGGGTGCGGGAAGCCGTCGCTGAGCCGGTAGAACACCATCCGGCCGTTCTTGCGGAAATTGACCAGCCCGGCCAGGCGCAGCATCTTGAGCGCGTACGACACCTGGTCCTCGGTGACGTCCAGCGCCAGCGCCAGGTCGCCTACGCACAACTCCCCGGCCGCCGACAGGCCGAACAGGATCCGGGACCGTACCGGGTCGGCCAGCATGCCGAGCAGCCCGGCCAGCCGCCCCGCGTCGCCGGCCGTCAACAGGCCGCCCCGGGCGGCGTCAACCCGCTCCGGGCTGACCGGATGCTCATGATCGTTCGGTGACATAACTCCTCCGTATATCCGTACGATAAAACGGATATACGGACATGTCAAGGTCGCAAACTCGGGTCCGGAACGCGCGCTGCCTCCCGCGCCGCCGTGTGGCGCCTATCCTCGGGGCGTGCGGCTGGTGTCCCTGCTCCCTTCGGCGACCGAGATCGTCTACGCCCTGGGCCTCGGTGAGCAACTCGTCGGGGTGACCTTCGAGTGCGACGAGCCGGCCAGCGCCCGCACGGACAAGACGATCGTCGTGGGCGGGCGCGATACCAGCGGGATGACTCCCGGAGAGATCGACGAGTACGTCCGCACGCAGATGGCCTCGGGCGCAGACCTGTACACCTTGCACGAGCGCGCGCTGGCGGACCTGGATCCCGACCTGATCCTCACCCAAGACCTGTGCCGGGTGTGCGCCCTGCCGACCGGCCAGATCGAGCACGCGCTGGACTACCTGGGCTGCCGGGCTGATGTGGTGTCGCTCGATCCGCGCTCGCTCGACGAGGTGCTGGACTCCATTCTCGAGGTCGGCGCCCGCGCCGGGGTGCCCGAGCGGGCCGAGCGCCTCACCGCCGGGCTGCGGGCCCGGCAGGGCCGGATCACAGCCAGCGTCGCCG
>DASXLW010000147.1:0-9135 GCA_036496025.1 Streptosporangiaceae bacterium | reverse complement strand
GACAAGCCCGTTTCCACCGGGCGGGAAGCGGGAGCGATGACCAGATTCGCGCGTCCGGTGACCGTGATCGCCGCACTGACCGTGGCTGGCGTGACCGCGCTGGCCGGCTGCGGCAAGGCCTCCAACGCGACGCCGTCCACGAGCCTGGGCGGCGGGTTCGGCACGGTCCCGCCCGCCGCGACTGGCACGCAGCACGCGGGAACGGTGACCTGGGCGGAAAGCCCTGGCACGGCACCGAACTGGATCCTGCCGATCATCACCTCCGCCGCGTTCACGGTCTACGACACCAACCAGTTCAGCTACCTGCTCTACCGGCCGCTGTACTGGATGTCGAACGGGGTCGAGCCGACCGAGACGCCCTCGATGAGCCTGGCGAACGCGCCGAAGTGGTCCAACGGAGATAAGACCGTCACCATCACGCTGAAGAGCAACTACAAGTGGTCCGATGGCCAGCCGGTCACCTCCAGGGACGTGCTGTTCTTCTTCGACGAGATCAAGGCGGCGATCAAGGAGAACGCGTCAAACTGGGGGCCATACACGCCGAACCTGGGGATCCCGGACGAGGTGGCGAGCCTGACCACCCCCAGCGCGAACACCGTGGTGTTCAACCTCAAGAAGGCGGTCAACCCACAGTGGTTCTGGTACAACCAGCTGTCCGAGGTGCTGCCGATGCCCTCGCACGCCTGGGCCAAAGCCGCCGCGGGCGGGCCGACCCTGGACTTCACCAACCCGGCGAACGCGAAGAAGATCTGGGACTACCTCAACAAGCAGGCGATGTCGCTGCCCACCTACACCAGCAACCCGCTGTGGCAGACCGTGGACGGGCCCTACAAGCTGACCCAGTTCAACAACACCACGGGCGCGTTCACGATGGTGCCGAACCCCGCCTACGGCGGCCCGCACGCCAAGAAGGTCTCCGCCATCCAGGCCGTCCCGTACACCTCCGATACCGCTGAGTTCAACGCGGTCCGGGCCGGCAGCATCGACGTGGGTTACCTGCCGCTGACCGACATCAAGCAAGCGGGGACGGTCAAGGCGAACGGCTACAACGTGTTCGGCTACCCATCGTGGGGATTCACCTACGTCACGTACAACTTCCTGGACAAGACCGGCCACTTCAACAACGTCATCGCCCAGCTGTACTTCCGGCAGGCGCTCGCGCACCTGCAGAACGAGCCAGGCTACGTCAAGGCGTTCTTCGGCGGCGCCGGCGGCCTGGCTTACGGCCCGGTGCCGTCCATTCCGAAGAGCCCGTACACCCCGGCGAACGCGGTCAAGAACCCGTACCCGTTCAGCGTGGCCACCGCGGTCAAGATGCTGAAAAGCCACGGCTGGAACGTGGTCCCCGGCGGCACCGACACCTGCGCCAAGCCGGGCACCGGGGCGGGCCAGTGTGGCACCGGGATCCCGGCCGGGACCAAGCTGTCGTTCAACCTGATCTACGCCACGTCGCCGGACTACCTGGGGGAGATGGTCACCGACCTGGCCTCCCAGGCGGCCAAGGCCGGGATCCAGATCCACCTGCAGAGCAGCAACTTCAACTACATCGTCAACAACTACGACAACCCGATACCGAGTGGCAAGCCGAACATCAACAAGTGGGCGATGGAGGACTTCGGCGGGTACACCAACAACACCTACCCGACCCAGCTCAGCATCTTCAGCCCCGGCGTACTGAACGAGGGCAGCTACAACAACCCGACGGCGACCAGGCTGATCCACGCCTCGGTGAGCAGCGGGAACCCGACCGCGGTGAAGGCGGAGGCGGCGTTCTTGACCCAGGACCAGCCGAGCCTGTTCCAGCCAAACCCCGACTACGTTGCCGTGTGGAAGAAGACCCTGTCCGGCACGCAGGCCTCGATCGCCAACCAGACCCAGTTCTGGCTCACCCCGGAGTTCTGGTACTTGACCAAGTAGGAAGCGCGGACGCTCATGCGCGCTGAGATTGCCGATTCCATCACCGTCCTGGCCCCGCCCGCCGACGTGTACCAGGCCGTATCGGATCCGCGCCGGCTGGCGCGCTGGAGCCCGGAGTGCTTCGCCACGCTGGTCTGGTCGCGGCGCGGCGGGGTGCCCGCCCGGTTCGTCGGCTTCAACCGGCGCGGCCCGTGGATCTGGTTCACCACCTGCCGGGTGGTGACCGCGGAGCCCGGCCGGGAGTTCGCGTTCGACGTCACCACGTTCGGCATGCCGGTGTCCCGGTGGAGCTACCAGGTCGCGGCGGCCAGCGGCGGGACCGAGGTGACCGAGCGCTGGCTGGACCAACGCGGCCGGGGTGCGCACGTCCTCGGCCGGGTGTTCACCGGCAAGGTCGCCAATGCCCGGCCCGAGGCCAATCGCGAGGGCATCAGCACCACGCTGGCCCGCCTCAAGCGCGAGCTTGAGTCGGTGCGCCGCTGAGTGGCATCTGATGCCCGGCTCGTTCTCCTGGCCGGCGCGGCGGCCGCCCTGGCCGGCGCCCGATCCTGAGTTCGCGCTGGATGCCCTAGGCCCGGGCGCCGCTCGGCGACCCGGGCGCGGGCACCCCGATCGGGCTGGGGTAGGGCAGCACCGTGGCGCAGGCCCGCGCGATCGGGGTCAGGACGGCCGCCACCTCGGCCGCCGCAGCGGGTCCTAGGCGCGCCCAGGGCCCCGCGGCGGCGGTGTCGGTGGCCTCCTCCACGCGGCGGTGGCCGTCCCGGCCCGCGTCGGTGAGCTCGCCCTCGGGGCTGACCCAGCCTCGCCGGACCAGCCGCGACCGCGCCTGGTCCCACTGCTCGTCGGTCCAGCCCCGGATCGGCTGCAGATCCTCGCGCCGCAGCTCCAGGCCGCAGCGCAGCACCAGCGCCCCGCAGCCGTCCACGCCCGCCGCCACCAGTGCGGCGGTGTGCCCGTCGCCGCGATGCTCGCGCAGCACCGTCGCCGCCTGCCACAGCCGGGCCAGCGGGTCATCGGGAACCGGCAGCGCGGCGTTGGCGGCGCCCAGTACCCGCCCGGCGCCGTCCAGCTCGCCGACCGCCCGGCCGAGCAGGTCCGCGGCCGCCACGACCTCGGCGTCCAGCCCGCCGAGCAGGCGACGCAGCGCGCCGGCCGCCCCGGACAGCCGCAGCCGCAGCGCCTCGGCCGGCGTGATCAGCTCCCACACCCCGTGGATCGCGCGGGCCACCATCGCCGGGGCGAAGTTGAAGAACGAGGCGGTGACCACGGGCGCACTGGTCACCCCCAGCGGCGCCGTCCGGCCCGCGAAGTACCCGCGCCAGAAGCCGCGCAGCCCGGCCTCCTCGAATGCCGCACGGGCTTGCGGGGTGAAGTACGACACCGCGTGTACCGGCTCGAACAGCGTCCACATCAACCGGGCCGTGCCTGCCGTCTCATCCATCGTCGCTCCTCCGCCGGGCAGGCCCGCCGCCGGGCCTCACCCGATCAGGGTGGCATAGAGCAGGTAGCCGTTCAGCATGGTGACGACTACCGCGATACCGCCGGCCACCGCGGTGGTGACGCGCCGGTTGACCAGCGCGCCCATGATGTCGGCCCGGCGGGTCAGCAGGACCAGCGGCACCAGCGCGAACGGAATGCCGAACGAGAGCACGACCTGCGAGATGACCAGGCTGCTGGTGACCGGCAGCCCGAGCCCCAGCACCAGCAGCGCCGGCAGCATGGTGATCCCGCGGCGGACGAACAGCGGGATGCGCCGCCCGATGAAGCCCTGCATCACCACCTGCCCGGCGTACGTGCCGACGCTGGACGAGGACAGCCCGGAGGCCAGCAGCGCGACCGCGAACGCCAGGGCGGCGCCGCCGCCGACCAGCTGGCCGATGCCCGCGTGCGCGGCCTGGATCGACTCGACGTGCGGGGCGCCGCCCTGGCTGAACACCGACGCGGCTATGAACAGCATCGACAGGTTGATCAGGCCGGCGGCCCCCAGCGCCACGAGCACGTCAAGCCGCTGGAAACGCAGCAGCTCGCGGCGTTCGTCGTCGTCGCGGCAGTGCACCCGGGACTTGGTCAGGGCCGAGTGCAGGTAGACCACGTGCGGCATCACGGTCGCGCCGATGATCGCGACCACGAGCAGCTGACTGCCCGGGCCGGCGAAGTGCGGGATGAGCCCCGCCGCGATGCTGCGCGGGTTCGCGCCCACGACCACCTGGTCGTAGGCGAAGCCGAGCAGCACGATGACCAGCAGGCCGCTGATCGCCAGCTCGAAGCGCCGGTACCCGCGCTGTTCCAGGGCCAGGATGCCGAAGGCCGCCACGGCGGTGATCAGCCCGGCCGGCAGCAGCGGTACGTGAAACAGCAGGTTGAGCCCCACCGCGGCCCCGACGAACTCGGCCACGTCGGTGGCCATGGCGACGCACTCCGCCTGCAGCCACAGGCCCACCGAGACCGGGCGCGGCAGGTGCTCGCGGCACAGTTCGGGCAGGTCCCGCCCGGTGGCGACGCCGGTCTTGGCCGACAGGTACTGGACCAGCATGGCCATCAGGTTGGCCAGCACGATCACCCAGGCCAGCGCGTAACCGAAGCGGGCTCCGGCGGAGAAGTTGGTGGCGAAGTTACCGGGGTCGATGTAGGCGACGGACGCCACGAAGGCCGGGCCGAGCAGCGCGACGATGCCGCGGACCCGGCCCTGCGACCGCAGCAGGCTCAGCCCGCTCTGCGGCTCGGCGGCCCCGGCGGCGGCTGGGTCCGCCGACGCCGCGGACCGGGCGCGGGCCAGCCCCGGGGACCTGGCCCCGGCCGCCATCCGCAGTTGCTGGACGGGGTTCATGGCCACGCGTCATGGCCGGCAGCGGTATCGCTCGCGGCCACCCCCAGGCCTAGCCGACCGAGGGGCCGAGACCGAGCGACTGCGGCGTGCTGGCGTCCGGCGACGGCTGATTCAGGCCCTCGTCGAGCGAGCCGTACTCCGTCATCAGCGCCCGGCTGCCGCCCCACGGTGTCTGTTCCTCGGCGACCAGGGTGTTGGTCGTGAGCAGCAATCCGGCTACCGATGCCCCGTTCTGCAGCGCCGAGCGGGCCACCCGCAGCGGGTCGATGATGCCCATCTCGATCATGTTGCCGTAGCGGCCTTCCAGCGCGTCGAATCCCTCGTCCGGAGCCATGCCCAGCATCCGCTCCACGACCTCCTGGCCGGGGTACCCGGCGTTCGCGGCGATGAGGTACGCGGGTTCGTTCAGCACATTGCGGACGATCGTGACGCCGGTGGCGTGGTCACCGGAGACGTCCAGGCCGTCCAGCGCTCCCGCCGCGTGCATCAGCGCGGCCCCGCCGCCGGCCACGATGCCCTCGGCCATCGCGGCCCGGGTGGCCGACAGCGCGTCCTCGACCCGGTGCTGCAATTCCTTGAGCTCAGCGGGGGTGGGAGCCCCGACCCTGATCACGGCGACCTTGCCGGTCAGCGCGCCGATTCGCTCGGTGAGCACGTCCTCGTCCACGCCGAACGTGGCCCGCTCCAGTTCGGCGCGCAGCTGGGCGACCCGGAACTCGACGTCTTCGGAGGACCGGCTGCCGCCGATGATCGCGGTCGTGTCCGCCGTCACCCGGACCTGCGACGCCCGGCCGAGGTGCTCGGTGGTCATCGTCTCCAGGGTCAGTCCGGAGTGCTTGCTGTACACGGCCCCGCCGCAGACCGCGGCGATGTCCTCCAGCTTGTGCAGCCGGCGGTCGCCGAAGCCGGGCGCCCGCACCGCGACGCACTGGAACATCCCGTTCACGTGGTTGTGCACGAGCATGCTCAGCGCGGTGCCCTCGACGTTCTCGGCGATGATGACCAGCGGCCGCGGCGCCCGCATCACCTTGTCCAGCAGCGGCATGAGCTGCTGGACCTTGGTGATCTTCTCGCTGCACAGCAGGATGTACGGGTCCTCGACGATCGCCTCGAGGCTGGCCGGGTTGGTCACCATGTACGGCGACAGGTACCCGTTGTCGAACTCGAATCCCTCGACGAAGTCGACGCTCATCCCGGACGTGGGCGACTCCTCCACGGTCACGATGCCGCCGTCACCCACCGTGTGCAGCGCCTTCGCGATCACCGCGCCCACGGTGTCGTCGTCGTTGGCCGAGATCGCGGCCACCCGCTGGTAGTCGTCCTCGGTGACCACCGGGTGGGCGACCTTCTGCAGGTGCTCGACGAGCCGGCCGACCGCGAGGTCGATGCCCCGCTTGACCAGCACCGGGTTGGCCCCGCCGTCGATCGCCTTCATGCCCTCCCTGATGATCGCCTGGGCGATGACCGTGGCCGTGGTGGTGCCGTCGCCGACGATGTCGTTGGTCTTGATCGCCGCTTCCTTGACCAGCTGGGCGCCCATGTTCTCGAACTGGTCACCGAGGTGGATCTCGCGCGCGATCGTCACCCCGTCGTTGGTGACGACCGGCGACCCGGTGATCTTTTCCAGGATGACGTTGCGGCCCTTGGGCCCGAGCGTGGACTTGACGGCCTCGGCCAGCTGGTCGACCCCGGCCAGCAGCAGGCGACGGGCATCCTCGCCGAAACGCAGTTCCTTGGCCATCTGTTTTCCTCCGGTGCCGGCGTATGCGTACTGGGTTAGTGGTGGTCAGGGGACGAGGATGGCCCGGCCGCGTACCCGGCCGGCGTCGAGGTCGGCCAGCGCTTCGGTCGCGGCATCCAGCGGATAGGTCCTGGTGTGCAGCGTAACCTTGCCCGCCTGGGCCAGGTCCATCAGCTCGACCAGGTCGTTGTAGGTGCCGACGATGTTCCCGATGATGTTGCGCTCGGTGGAGATGATGTCCAGCGTCGGGATATGCAGGGTGCCGCCGTACCCGATCACGAAGTACGAGCCGGCCTCGCGGGTCATGTTCCACCCGTCCATCTCGGCGCCCTGCTCGGCCACGAAGTCGAGCACCACGTGCGCCCCCCGCCCGCCGGTCAGGTCCTTGACCGCCTCGACCTGGCTGCCGTCGCAGACCACGCAGTGGTCCGCGCCGATCTGCTCGGCCAGCTTGAGCGCGTCCGGGTTGCGGTCGGCCACGATGATCCTGGTCGCGGTCAGCGCATCCAGGCACTGGACGCCGATGTGTCCCAGGCCGCCGGCGCCGATGACCACGGCGGTCGTACCCGGGTAGAGCAGCGGGATCGCCTTCCGGACGGCGTGGTAGGCGGTGATGCCGGCGTCGGCGAGCGCCGCGACGTCCTCCGGCCGGGTCGCCGGGTCGAGCTTGACGCAGGCCCGCGCCGAGGTGAGCAGGTATTCGGCCATGCCGCCGTCGCGACTCAGGCCGGGGAAGGCGTTGTTCTCGCAGTGCATGTCGTCGCCGGCCCGGCACGCATGGCACAGCCCGTCGGTGACCAGCGGGTGCAGGATGACCGTGTCGCCGACGGCCACGTTGGTGACGCCGGAGCCGACCTCGTGCACCCACCCGGCGTTCTCGTGGCCGAGGATGTAGGGCAGCGGCGTGCCCATCGCCGCGTCCCACTGGCCCTCCATGATGTGCAGGTCGGTGCGGCAGACGCCGGCGCCGCCGATCCTCACGATCACGTCGAGGGGACCGGTGATCTCGGGCTCCGGCACGTCGTCGACCACGGGCATTTCGTTAAATTTGTGCAACCGGACGGCCTTCACTGCTCCTCCTCGCCTTGCCCTGGCGTGTCATAACGGTGCCTCAGCATGCCGCGGCAGATGCTGCCGTTCGCTTCCAGGCTGGTCCGGGTCAGCTTGGCCTTGCGCAGGTGCAGGGGCAGCGATCCGGGGTCCACCGCCCGGCCCGTCTTCGGGTCGATGAGCAGCGGTGCGTCGTCGCCGGCCGGCCAGCCCAGCTCGGCCCGCCGCTCGCGCAGCCGCCGCAGCGGCGGCGAGTCCGGCACCTCGCCCAGGGTCAGCTGCAAGAGCCGGGCCGGGTCCGTCCCGGCGGTGAGCAGCGGCCGGCACACCTGGTCGGTGCCGGCCAGCACCGCCTTGCGCAGGAAGTCGGCGCGCAGCCCGTCCAGTTCGCCGACCGCCTCCCCGTCGAACGTGGCCGCGAAGCCGGCCTGCGCGGCCACCCCGCCGTTGATCGCGTCGGCCGCGAAGTGGTCCTCGAGCACGATCTCCGCGTCCCGCACGCCCGGCACCGCGGTGGCCGCGTCATAGGCGTCCGCGACCATCAGGAAGGCGAAATTGGGCGCGCAGAAGTACGTCGGCAGCCGCAGCCGGATCTGCGCGTCCCCGGCCGCGGAGACATGGCACGACGTGACGAACCCGAGTGCGGTGATCGGCTCATCAAGTTCGGGGTCGCGCACCGCCTCCAGCGCCGCGAGCAGCTCAGGGACGCCGGGGCCCGCGCCGGCGGCGCCCGCAGGGGGCGTGCGCCCCCCACAGGCGCCGCGTGACGCGGTGGGCCCGCGCGAGCCAGCAGTCGCCGGAGCGCTCATGCCGTCTGCGGACTGGCCTCGCCCAGCACCTCGTGCGCGCCCGGAGTCCCGGCAACCTGGAACTCGGCCGGCACGTCGATGTCGTACAGCTTGGCCGCGTTCAGGCCCATGATCTTCTTCTTGCCCTCGGTGCCCAGCCGCGGGTAGTCAGACAGCTCGGGGTCGTCGGGCATCTCCCAGTCGACGAACCCCTCGACCTGCCACTTCGGCTCCCAGATCGCGTAGTCGCTGCCGAACAGCATTTTGTCCTCGCCGACC
Organism: Streptosporangiaceae bacterium; assembly: GCA_036496025.1. Lineage (GTDB taxonomy): Bacteria > Actinomycetota > Actinomycetes > Streptosporangiales > Streptosporangiaceae > PALSA-505. The sequence goes on along the minus strand of DASXLW010000147.1, from coordinate 533 downwards.
CAGAACAGCAGCTCGCCCATGACCTTGGCGAAGAACTTGGGCCGCGCGTGCATGAGCCCGCCGATGACCACCGCGAGCCCGGCGTACACGTTCGGCTCCTGGGTCGCCATGAAGCAGAAGTCCTCGATCCGGGGCAGGCCGACGTGCTCGACGATGAAGTTCAGGTTGGGGAAGTCGGTCGCGGCGTGGTCCACGTCGGCGTGGTCGAAGGCGTCCTTGTCCAGCGGCCAGATCGTCGGGCCCTTGTGCACGTGAATGTTCCTGATGCCGAGGTCCTGGGCTGCGGCGAGGAACGTGTAGGCCTCGGGGTCGGTCAGCTTGTAGCCCCGCGAGCCCTTGTTCCACTCGGCCGTGTACAGCTTGAGGCCCTTGGACCCGAACCGGTCGACGTTGCGCCGCAGCTCCTGCAGGCCCGCCTCACCGTCGCGCGGGTCGAACCGGGTGTTGTAGACGAACTTGCCGGGGTGCTTCTCGCCCATCAGCGCGTTGCGCTCGGTGGTGTTGAAGCCCTCCTTGTACCACTCCTTCAGGTA
>DASXLW010000146.1:0-50400 GCA_036496025.1 Streptosporangiaceae bacterium | reverse complement strand
CGGTGACGCTGTAGGTGCCGTTCGGGTGGGCCCGCTGCACGACCGTGCCGGCCTGGCCCGCCCAGTTCGCCCACACGTACGTGGCCAGGTTGACGTAGCCCTTGCGCGCCGGGTTCGTGGTCAGCGTCGGTTGCGGGATCAGCATGTGGTTGTACGCGAAAGCGGCCAGGATCTTCGGCGGGATGGGCGGCATCGGCGGCACCTGCCCGGGCGGCTCCCAGACGAAGAGCGGGAGCTTCAGACAGGCCGCGGCGCCAGCCGGGCCCGCCGCCGGGTTGATCGGAAGCATGTACCAGGTCCCGGGCGGGCCGCCGTTCTTCAGCTGCTGCTTGGCCTGCTGTACGGACTGAGAGACGCCAAAAGGCAGGCCCGGGACCGAGCCGGGGTACTGCGAAACGATGGACTGCGCCCCGGCGATCGTGTCGCCGATCGGCTCCCACAGGCACGGCGGCGGCGGGACGTTCAGCGGGACCTGGGCCGATCCGGTCCCCGAGGTGTAGTCGCCGCTCAGGTGGATGAAGCTGCTCAGCGAGACCGAGCAGCCGGGCCCGTTGCAGCCGACGCCGGTTCCCGCGCTGGCCGGCCCGGCCAGCAGCAGGACCGGCAGGGCCGTTGCGATGATCCCCGCGATGCCGATGCGTCGCATCATGGTCCGCACTCCTTAGCCCGCGGATAGTAGATGACGGGGTAAACCGACACCACGTGCCATTCGCCCTGGTGCCGCGCCAAGACGTCGGTATTGAGGTAGTAATGCTGATCGGCCGGGGTGTGATCGGGGACGTTTTTCCCCGTGGCCAGGCTGGTGTTTTCCGAATGTGAATTGTCAAAGCATTCCGACACGTCGATATCGCCGTTGAGCGACGGGTCGGGGAAGGCTCGCACGTGCGAGAAGCGGATGGTTCCGCGGAAGGACTGGGTGGTGATGTCCGGCGCGCCGAGGGTCGACTTCAGTCCGTCCAGGACCCCGCCCCCCGAGACGTAGGACGTCCAGCGCTGATCCCGGCTGCCCTTGTATTCCGCGTAGAGGAAGGCCAGCAGGAAGTCCTTGGCGGTGATCACGGCTTGCTTCTCGCGGCCGGAGCCGGGAAGCCAGGAGGGCATGACGATGTGCACGTCAGAGCCGAACGGCGGCCATGTCAGGCTGCCGCTGCCAGCAGCGGGCGAAGCGGGAAGGAAAGTGTTGCCCGACAGGGCCGTGCCCCCGGGATGGAAGGTGCCCGGCTTCGGCGAGCCGCAGGCAGCCAGCGTGGCGAGCAGTGTCCCAGCGAGGAGGCCCGCCAGCGTCCGCCGTCCCATCGCAACTCCATCCTGTTACGGACGGACCGGTCGTTTGGGTATCCGATAACGAGTACCCGCAACATATCGAATCCCGGACCCCGGTCGCAGCCATTGTCATAAAGATGAGACAAACCCCGCGCTCGGGCGCGGGGCTGAGGCAAACGTGTCGCGACGGCCGGATATCGGCATCCGGACTACAAACGGTTATCCGGGGGGAAAACTCACCACCGGCAGGCCGCCCGTTGCGCGGCGGTGTCGGGCAGCCCAGGGCTGCCCGACACCACCGAGGCACAAGACAGCGCGCGGCCGCCCTGCGCCGCTTCTACCCGGCATGCCTGGCCCTGGCGCCACGAGCTGCTGCGCCCGCGGCGCCACGAACGTGCGACGTGCCGTGCCTGACCGTCGTGCTGGCGAGGGCGGCCCTGAGGCGGCGCCCGCGGCGCGCCATCCTGGCGCGCTGCGAGGCGATGGCCTCGCTCCGCATGTCCTTAACTCGCTCGGCGGCCACTGATTCCATGAACGCCGGATGCATGGCTTCCTCCTTGCTGAGGGCCGTGGGGTCGGCCCAACACCATTGAGGATCGCCGTAAGGCCCCGGGGCTGGCATCGGGTGGATGCCCTATCTTCCCGGCGATCAGGGCCCTTACCAGGCAGAATTCGCCGCGATATGCCTTAGGCGGCGCCTTAGGCCCGGGGTTGGCGGCCTAGGCCCGGGCCGGGTCCGGGCGCACCCGGCAGAGGGCGGCCCGTCGGCCGTCGCCTCCCTCATAGACTGGTTCAGCCGCCATCCGCGGCGACCCACCGACGACCCAGTGAGAACGGCCGCATGCCCACCCGCCAGCCTGCCCCCGCCGTAAGTCCGCTCGCCACCCGCGATGACCTGCGCAATGTCGCGATCGTCGCGCACGTGGACCACGGCAAAACCACGCTGGTGGACGCGATGCTGTGGCAGTCCGGGGCGTTCCGCGCCAACGCGCAGGTCGCCGAGCGCGTGCTCGACTCGGGCGACCTGGAGCGGGAGAAGGGCATCACGATCCTGGCCAAGAACACCGCGGTGCGGCACGGTGGGATGACCATCAACATCGTGGACACGCCGGGGCACTCGGACTTCGGCGGCGAGGTGGAGCGCGGCCTGTCCATGGTGGACGGGGTGCTCCTGCTGGTGGACGCCAGCGAGGGCCCGCTGCCGCAGACCAGGTTCGTGCTGCGCAAGACGCTGGAGGCCAGGCTGCCGGTCATCCTGGTGATCAACAAGGTGGACCGCCCGGATGCGCGCATCGCCGAGGTCGTGGACGCCTGCTACGAGCTCTTCCTGGACCTGGACGCCACCGAGGAGCAGATCGAGTTCCCGATCGTGTACGCCTCAGCGCGGGCCGGCCGGGCGTCGCTGACCAGGCCGGCCGACGGCGCGCTGCCCGACTCGCCGGATCTCGAGCCGCTGTTCACGGTGCTGGCCGAGGCGGTCCCGGCCCCCCGGTACGACCCGTCGGCGCCGCTGCAGGCGCAGGTGGCCAACCTGGACGCTTCCTCGTACCTGGGCCGGATCGCACTGTGCCGGGTGCACAACGGGACCATCTCCCGGGGCCAGCAGGTGGCCTGGTGCCGCCGGGACGGCAGCATCGAGCGAGTCAAGATCACCGAGCTCTACCTGACCGAGGCCCTGGACCGGGTGCCGGTGGATAGCGCCGGGCCCGGTGACATCATCGCCATCGCCGGGATCGGCGAGATCATGATCGGCGAGACCCTGGCCGACCCCGACGACCCGCGCCCGCTGCCGCTGATCACCGTGGACGAGCCGGCCATCTCCATGACGATCGGGGTGAACACCTCGCCGCTGGTGGGTAGCCAGAGCGCGGCCCAGGGTGGCCGGCCGCGGGAGCGAACCAAGGTCACCGCGAGGCTGGTGCGGGACCGGCTGGAACGCGAGCTGGTCGGCAACGTCTCGGTCCGGGTGCTGCCGACCCCGCGCCCCGACACCTGGGAGGTCCAGGGTCGCGGCGAGCTGGCCCTGGCCGTGCTGGTGGAGACCATGCGGCGCGAAGGGTACGAGCTGACCGTGGGCCGTCCCACGGTGGTCACCCGCGAGGTCGACGGTGCGGTGCACGAGCCGGTGGAGCGGCTCAGCGTGGACGTGCCCGAAGATTACCTGGGCGCGGTCACGTCGCTGCTCGCCGTTCGGAAGGGCCGGCTGGAGAGCATGATCAATCACGGCACCGGCTGGGTGCGGCTGGAGTTCATGGTGCCTGCTCGCGGGCTGATCGGGTTCCGGACGCAGTTCCTCACCGACACCCGGGGGACCGGCCTCGCCCACCACGTGTTCGAGGGCTACGAGCGGTGGGCGGGGGATCTGCGCGCCCGCCCCACCGGGTCACTGGTGGCCGACCGGGCCGGCACGGTGACCGCGTACGCGATGTCCGGGCTGCAGGAGCGCGGCTCGCTGTTCGTGGCGCCGGGCACCGAAGTGTACGAGGGCATGATCGTGGGCGAGAACTCCCGCTCGGACGACATGGACGTCAACATCACCAGGGAGCGCAAGCTCACCAATGTCCGCCAGTCCACCGGGGAGGAACTCGAGCGGCTGGTGCCGCCGCGGCTGCTGAGCCTGGAACAGGCGCTGGAGTTCTGCGCGGCCGACGAGTGCGTGGAGGTCACGCCGTCCGCCGTCCGGCTGCGCAAGACCGTGCTGGACGCGAAGGAACGCGCCCGCGTCCGGGCCCGTCACGCCCGCGGGCGCGGCTGACCGCCGCGGGCGATGCCTACTTCACGTTGAGGTAGATCACGCTGAATAGCCCGAACGCCAAGCAGTAGAACGCGAACGGGTACAGCGTGCGGGTCTTGAAGTACTTCATGAGGAAGCGCACTGACAGGTAGGCGGCGACCCCGGACACGATGCTCCCGGCCAGGATCTGCCCGTGGATGCCCTTGCCCAGGGTGCCAGCCAGGTCCGGCACCTTGAGCACGCCCGCGGCCAGGATGACCGGAGCGGACAGCAGGAACGAGAACCGGGCCGCGTCCTCGCGGGACAGGCCGCGGAACATGCCGCAGACCATGACCACGCCGTCCCGGCTGATGCCGGCCAGCAACGCCAGGATCTGGGTGGAGCCGATGACCACCGCCTGCCTGAAGCCCAGCCTGGCCACCCTCTTGTCCGCCCGGATCGCGTCGCCGAGCTCCTGCTGCCGGGCCGCCTGATGGCCCGAGGCGTGCCGGCCCGCCACCCGCTGCCCGGGCGGGACGGTGGCCAGGGCCGGCTGCGGCGCGGCATCCCGCTGCGCGGCCAGTTCCTGGTCCGCCGCGACCTGCTGGTCGGCTCTCTTCGACGACGCCGGCCGCCAGCGTTCTCCGGCGTACAGGATCACGCCGTTCAGCATCAGGAACCAGGCGGCGACGACCGCCTTGCCGAAGACCACCCGGAACGTGTGCTCGGCGAACAAGCCCACGATGCCCACCGGGATCGTGGCCAGGATGATCATCCAGGCCAGCCGCTGCTCGGTGGTGGAGACCCGGCGGTCGCGCAGCGAGGAGAAGAACCCGCCGATGATCCGCACCCAGTCGCGCCAGAAGTACACGATCATCCCGATCGCGGTCGCGACGTGCAGTCCCACGATGAACGCCAGGTAAGGCGACTCGGGCTTGGCGACGTTCAGGTCGCTGGCCCACGAGCCGCCGATGAGCGCCGGTATCAGCACGTTGTGGCCCAGGCTGGAGACGGGGAACAGCTCCGTCACCCCCTGGATGAAGCCGACCACGATGGCCTCGGCGTAGGTCAGGTGCGTCACGTCATCCCCTCGAGCGCGCGGTCGGGCGGGGCTCTGCGGTTGGGCGGGGCTACATGGTATGCGGCCGGGGCGGCACGGCCGGCGTTTCCGCGGAAACGTCCCCGCCGTGCTGTCCTACTTTTTACCAGGGACCGGCGGAGTGTCCGTGGGCTGCCTGCGGCTGATCTTCGATCCGAGCCAGACCAGCGGATCGTACTTGCGTCCGACCACGCGTTCCTTCATCGGGATCAGCGCGTTGTCGGTGATCTTGATGTGCTCCGGGCAGACCTCGGTGCAGCACTTGGTGATGTTGCAGTAACCGAGCCCGAAGTCGTCCTGCGCGATCTCGCGCCGGTCGGCGGTGTCCGCCGGGTGCATTTCCAGCTCCGCCACCCGCATCAGGAACCGGGGCCCGGCGAACGCGGCCTCGTTATCCGTGTGGTCCCGGATCACGTGGCAGGTGTTCTGGCACAAGAAGCACTCGATGCACTTGCGGAACTCCTGCGGGCGGTTCACGTCCACCTGCCGCATCCGGAACTCGCCCGGCTTGACCGCCGGATCGGGCGTGAACGACGGGATCTCCCGCGCCTTCTCGTAGTTGAAGGAGACGTCGGTCACCAGATCCCTGATGACCGGGAAGGTGCGCATCGGCGTGATGGTCAGAACCTCATCTTCCCCGAACGTAGACATCCGGGTCATGCACGCGAGCCGGGGCCGTCCGTTGATTTCCATCGAGCAGGAACCGCACTTGCCTGCCTTGCAGTTCCACCGCACGGCCAGGTCGCCGGCCTGCGTGGCCTGCAGCCGGTGCAGCACGTCGAGGACGACCTCGCCCTCGTTGACGTCGACCTGGTAGTCGGTGAGCTCACCGCGGCCGGCGTCGCCGCGCCAGATCCGGAGCTGAGCCTGGTAACCCATCAGTGCTTCTCCTCTGACCCGGCAGCCGCCGTCGCCTCGGCGGACGGTGCGGGGAGTTCCTCGTTGGTCAGGTATTTCTTCAGCTCGTCGCGCTCGAACAGCGCGAGCAGTTCAGGTCGCATGGGCACCATCAGCTGCCTGGTCAGCTCCACCCGGTCACCATCGAGCGTGCAGATCAGGTTGATCTTGCGCCATTCCGGCGACATCTGCGGGAAGTCGTCACGCGTGTGCCCGCCGCGGCTCTCCTGCCTTTCCAGGGCGGCGAGCGCCACGCACTCGGCGACCAGCAGCATGTTGCGCAGGTCGAGGGCCAGGTGCCAGCCGGGGTTGTAGCCGCGGCCGCCGCCCGCGCTGACCTTGCGCGCCCGCTCCTTGAGCTTGTCCAGCTCGCCCAGGGCCTGCACCATCTCCTTCTCGGTGCGGATCAGGCCGACCAGGTTGGTCATGATGTCCTGCAGTTCCGCGTGCACGGCGTACGGGTTCTCGCCGCCGTCCCGCTCCAGCGGCGCGATGGCCTCCTCGGTCGCGGCCTCCAGGTCGGCCGGGGAGGCGGCCGGCCTGGCCGCGAGCTCGTCGAGGTAGTCCGCGGCGCCGATGCCGGCCCTGCGGCCGAAGACCAGCAGGTCGGACAGCGAGTTGCCGCCTAGCCGGTTGGAGCCGTGCATGCCGCCGGAGACCTCGCCCGCGGCGAACAGGCCGGGCACGGCGGCCGCGGCGCTGTCCGGGTCTACCTCGACGCCGCCCATCACGTAATGGCAGGTCGGGCCGACCTCCATCGGCTCCTTGGTGATGTCGACGTCGGCCAGCTCCTTGAACTGGTGGCACATGGACGGCAGCCGGCGCTCGATCTCCTCGGCGGGCAGCCGGCTGGCGATGTCCAGGAACACGCCGTCGTGCGGCGACCCGCGGCCGGCCTTCACCTCCGCGTTGATCGACCGGGCCACCTCGTCGCGGGGCAGCAGCTCGGGCGGCCGCCGGTTATGGTCCGGGTCGGCGTACCAGCGGTCGGCCTCCTCCTCGGTCTCCGCGTACTGCGCCCGGAACACGTCCGGCACGTAGTTGAACATGAACCGCTTGCCCTCGGAGTTGCGCAGCACGCCCCCGTCGCCGCGCACCGACTCGGTGACCAGCAGCCCCTTCACCGACGGCGGCCAGACCATCCCGGTCGGGTGCAGCTGGACGAACTCCATGTTCAGCAGCTTTGCCCCGGCCAGCAGGGCCAGCGCGTGGCCGTCCCCGGTGTACTCCCACGAGTTCGAGGTGACCTTGTAGGTCTTGCCGATGCCGCCGGTGGCCAGCACCACGGCCGGCGCGTCGAACAGCACGAACGCGCCGCTGTCCCGGAAGTAGCCGAACGCGCCGGCGATCCGCTCTCCATCGGTAAGAAGCCGGGTGATCGTGGTCTCGGCGAATACCTTGATCATGGCCTCGGGGTCGCCGTGCGATATCGCGTCCTCCTGCTGCAGCGCGACCACCTTCTGCTGCAGCGTCCGGATCATCTCCAAGCCGGTCCGGTCTCCGACGTGCGCCAGCCGCGGGTACTCGTGCCCGCCGAAGTTCCGCTGGCTGATCTTGCCGTCCTTGGTCCGGTCGAACAGCGCGCCCCAGGCCTCCAGCTCCCACACCCGATCCGGGGCCTCGTTGGCGTGCAGTTCGGCCATCCGCCAGTTGTTCAGGAACTTCCCGCCGCGCATCGTGTCGCGGAAGTGCACCTGGGAGTTGTCGCGCGGGTTGGCGTTGCCCATGGCCGCGGCCGCGCCGCCCTCGGCCATCACGGTGTGCGCCTTGCCGAACAGCGACTTGGAAATGATCGCCGTCTTCTTACCGCGCAGCCGCGCCTCGATCGCCGCGCGCAGCCCGGAGCCGCCCGCGCCGATGACCACGACGTCGTAGGAGCGCCGTTCGATGTCCGTCATGTCCGTCATGCCGTCGCCTGTTTCAGTTGAAGATCCGCGGATCGCTGAAGACGCCGGCGGATACCAGCCAGATGTAGAGGTCCGCCAGCATCAGCGTGCCGAGCGAGAGCCATGCGAACAGCATGTGCCGCGCGTTCAGCTTCGAGATCTGCGTCCAGATCCAGTATCGGACCGGATGCCGGGAAAAGTTCTTCAGCCTGCCGCCGGTGATGTGCCGGCACGAGTGACAAGACAGCGTGTACGCCCAGATCAGGATGACGTTCACCAGCAAGACAAGCGTGCCCAGGCCGAACCCGAAGTCGCCGTTGGGGCCGCGGAACGCCTGCGTCACGTCGTAGGTCAGCAGTATCGCGATCGGGATCGCCAGGTAGAAGAAGTAGCGGTGCAGGTTCTGCAGGATCAGCGGGAACCTGGTCTCGCCGCTGTACGACTTGTGCGGTTCCCGCACCGCGCAGGCGGGCGGCGACTCCCAGAACGCACGGTAGTAGGCCCGCCGGTAGTAGTAGCAGCTGAGCCGGAAGCCGAGCACGAACGGCAGCGACACGATCGCGTACGGGATGATCGGCGGCACCGCGGGGAACCACTGGCCCAGGCTGCTCGACCCGGGCGCGCACTCGCCGCTGACGCACGGCGAGTAGAACGGCGTCAGGTAGTGGTACTGGGGCACCCAGTACCAGTGCCCCATGAACACGCGCACGGTGGCGTAAATCACCCAGATGGTCAGCGCGGCGGCCGTGATGGCCGGAGCCCGCCACCACGGATCCTGGCGCAGGGTCTTGTCCGCGATCTGCGCCCTGGTTCTGGATGGCCTAACCGTTGCCTGCGTCATGGCCCGACATCCTTGCTGCTGAACACCTGCGCGGCCGCCCGGTGACCCGGGCTGCCGATCAACCTATTCCAGTCCATATCAGCCTGCGCCATGGGGTGGCCATTCGGGTATGTGACTCTGGCTACACTCGGCCGTTACTCTCTGCGGCATGACTCCGCCAGGCGGCCGCAAGCTGCTGCTCGTGCACGCGCACCCCGATGACGAGTCCATCGGCACCGGCGCGACCATGGCCAAGTACGCCGCCGCACGGGGCACACACGTCGCCCTGGTCACCTGCACGCTGGGCGAACTGGGCGAGATCATCCCGCCTGGCCTCGCCCACCTGGCCGCCGACCGCGACGACCGGCTGGGGCAGTACCGGATAGGCGAACTCGACGCGGCCTGCGCCGCGCTCGGCGTCACGGACCACCGCTTCCTCGGCGGCCCGGGCCGGTGGCGCGACTCCGGGATGATGGGCACGCCGGGCAATGACGATCCCCGGTGCTTCTGGCGGGCCGACGCCGACGCGGCCGCCACCGAGCTCGCCGCCGTGATCCACGAGGTCCGCCCGCAGGTCATGGTCAGCTACGACGCCGAAGGCGGCTACGGTCACCCGGACCACATCCAGGCCCACCGGGTGGCCCGGCGCGCCTTCCAGCTCAGCGCGGGGGGGCCGGTACCGGTGGCCAAGTTCTACGCCGCGGCCAGCGCCGGCTCCGCGCAGGTGACGACCGAGATCGACGGCACCGAGTACCTGCCGGCCAAGCTCGCCGCGATGCGCGCGCACGCGACCCAGATCATCGTGGAGGGCCACCACTTCGCGCTGTCCGACCGGGTCCGCCGCGAGGTCACCAGGCACGAGTGCTACACCCTCCTGGCCGGCGGACCGGGTGGCGACGCGCAGGCCCGCGAGCACGACCTGTTCGCCGGTATCGCCTAGCGATCCGTTCGGCGGTATCGCGTAGCGGCCTGTGCTCCGGCAGCGCCTAGCGGCCTGTGCTCCGGCCGCGCCTGACGACTTGGGCGTCGGCAGTCCGAGATACCCTGCTGCCCGTGGGAATCACGCAGCTGCCACCGCCCGCCGCTCAGTGGGCCTCCCCGCGCGCGCAGGCCTTCATCACCGGCGGCGCCTACGCCGTGCTCTTCCTGCTCGGCCTGGTCGAGGGCGTGCTCGGGTCTTTCCAGTACAGCCGGGCCGTCTTCGGCGGGGTCCCGCTGGCCGCCATCGGCTTCGCCCTGGCCATCGGCATCACCTGCGGGCTGGCGGGCTGGGCGATGGGCACCATCGTCGGTGCGCTGGTCCCGGCGATCGGCTGGTTCCTGGCCTCGTTCGGGCTGGCCATGCCTGTCGCCGGAGGCAGCGTGATCATCGCGAACACGACCGCGGGCGAGTGGTACCTGTACGCGGGGGCGGTGTGCGCGCTGCTCGGCGTAGGGTCCGCGCTGGCGACCACGGGCCGGTCGGCGGCACGCTCCCGTGCAGTAGGCGGCGGCGGTTCCCGGACATCACCGTCTGGACCAGGACCTGCGCATGACCGGGGTTGACCCTGCCGCGTTCCGGCTAGCCGCGGGGCGATTCCCCACCGGCATCGTGGTCGTTTCCACCATCCTGGACGGCGTCCCGCACATCATGACCGTAAGCGCGTTCACCTCGGTGTCGCTCGATCCGCTGCTGGTGCTGTTCTGCGCGGAGAAGATCGCGCGGTTCCACGACGCGGTGCTGGCCGCGGGCAGCTGGGCGGTGAGCGTGCTGCACGAGGACTCGGAGAAAGTCTCCCGCTGGCTGGCTACCCGCGGTCGGCCGCTGACGGGCCAGCTCGACGAGATCCCCTCTCATCCCGGTCCGCTGACCGGCGCGCCCATCCTGGATAGCGCGCTATCCGCGCTGGAATGCCGGACCACCGCCGTGCACGACGGCGGTGATCACAGCATCGTCGTCGGCGAGGTCATCGGGGTGACCGGACCCCGATCGCCGGGCCGCCCGCTGCTCTACTACGCCGGCCAGTACCGGCGCCTCGACGACGAGCCTCAAGACGTGCCCGAGTAGGCCTGGAGCCTGGCAGGCAGGCTCTAGCTGGCGGCGACTTCCTCGATCCGGTCCAGCGCCCAGTCCAGGTCGTCCTCGCCGACCATCAGCGGCGGCGCCAGCCGGATCGTCCTGCCGTGCGTGTCCTTGGCCAGCACACCCTGCGCGGCCAGCCGCCGGCACGCTTCGCGCCCGGTCAGCGAGCTGAATTCCACGCCCGCCCACAGACCGCGGCCGCGCACCTGGCGCACGGCGGACGCGGGGAGCGCGGCCAGCCGGTCGTGCATGTGCGCGCCCAGCTTTGCCGAGCGCTCCTGGTACTCCCCGGTGGCTAGCATCGCGATCACTTCGCGGCCGACCGCGCAGGCCAGCGGGTTGCCGCCGAACGTCGACCCGTGCTGCCCCGGCTGGAACACGCCCAGCACGTCAGCGCGCGACACCACCGCCGACACCGGGACGATGCCGCCACCCAGCGCCTTGCCCAGCATGTACATGTCCGGTACCACATCCTCGTGCTGGCACGCGAACGTTTCGCCGGTCCGGCCCAGCCCGGACTGGATCTCGTCGGCCATCATCAGCGCGCCCCACTCGGTGCACAGCGACCGCAGACCGGCCAGGAATCCCGGCGGCGGCACCAGCACCCCGGCCTCGCCCTGGATGGGCTCGACCAGCACGCCCACCACGCGATCGTCGAACGCCGCAGCCAGCGCGTCCAGGTCGCCGTAGGGCACCACCCGGAACCCCGGCGTATACGGTCCGTACGACGCGCGCGCGTCATCGTCGGTGGAGAAGCTCACGATGGTAGTGGTGCGGCCGTGGAAGTTGCCCTCGAACGCGATGATCACGGCCTGGCCGTCCGGGACGCCCTTGACCTCGTAGCCCCACTTGCGCGCGGTCTTGATCGCGGTCTCCACCGCCTCGGCGCCGGTGTTCATCGGGAGCACCATGTCCAGGCCGGCCAGCGCGGCCAGCTCGGCGCAGAACGGTCCGAACTGGTCGTGATCAAACGCCCGGCTGACCAGCGTGACCCGCTCCAGCTGACGCAGCGCCGCCGCGACCAGACGCGGATGACGGTGACCGAAGTTGATCGCCGAGTACGCGGCCAGCATGTCCAGGTACCGGCGGCCTTCCACGTCGGTCACCCAGGCGCCGTCGGCCTCGCAGATCACTACCGGCAGCGGATCGTAGTTGTGCGCGCTGTGCGCCAGGGTCTGGGCCCGAAATTCGGCTGACGTCGTCATGGTGATTCCTCCCCTTCCTGCCCGCGGTGATCACAGCTATCAGGCGTCCAGCCTAGGGCGCCTGGTTGAGCAATGAGCACATGCTGGTCTTGCCTCTATACGAAGATTCGTTGTGCGGTCCAGCCACAGAGGCGCTATTTATTGCACCAGTCTGGAAGCAGGCGTCGAACCCTGCTTGAGGGTACCCGCCCGATAGAGTGATTCCGCGCGCCGAAGCTCCTGCGGCACGGGGCGGAAGGAAACCCGATGGCAGAAGGCACACCGCCGCAACTGGACACCGGCGTGGCCCACGTGGCCAGGGTGTACGACTACTGGCTGGGCGGCAAGGACAATTACCAGGTAGACAGGGACGCGGGCGACCAGGCTCTCGAGGCCTATCCGGACCTGGTCTTCTCCGTGCGTGCGAACCGTGCGTTTCTGGGTCGCGCGGTGCGCTACCTGGCGGCCGAGGCCGGCATCAGGCAGTTCCTCGACATCGGCACCGGCATCCCGACCGCGAACAACACCCACCAGGTCGCCCAGTCGGTCGCGCCGCCGGCCCGCGTGGTCTATGTGGACAACGATCCGATGGTCCTGGCCCACGCCCGCGCGCTGCTGATCAGCAGCCCGGAAGGCCAGACCGCCTACGTCGACTGTGACCTGCGTGACCCAGACAGGATCGTGGACGAGGCGGGACGGCTGCTTGACTTCTCCCGGCCGGTCGCGATCACGCTGATGGCCATCCTGCAGCACATCGACAACGACGAGGACCCCTACGGGATCGTGGCCGGCCTCGTTGGCGCGCTGCCTGAGGGCAGCTATCTCGCGTTGTCCCATCCGGCGTCGGACATCGCGGCCGAGGCCATGGCGGAGATGGGCCGACGGCTCAACCGGCTGATGGCCGAGAAAGTTACCTTCCGCGGCCGCGACGAGGTCTCCCCGTTCTTCGCCGGGCTGGAGCTGGTGGAGCCCGGCCTCGTGCCGGTGCCCAAGTGGCGGCCCGGATCGGACGCCGAGGCTGCTACCCCCTCAGCCTTGTGGGGCGGGGTCGGGCGTAAGCGGACCGCCCAGGACTGACCCTCCGGGGTGTCAGTGACCGTCACCCCCAGGGCCGCCAGTTCGTCGCGCAGCCGGTCGGAGCCCGCCCAGTCGCGCGCCTCACGCGCCCGGGTGCGCGCCTCCAGCAGGGCAGCCGCACCCTCGGGCAGCCGCGGTGCCACGGTCGGCTTGCCGACGTCGCGGACCAGATCCAGGCCGAGCAGCTGGTCCAGGTGCGCGAACGCCTCGAACCTGGCTCCCGGCGGCACGGATTCGTCCCGCTCGAGCGCGCGCAGCGTCCGCAACCCGGTCGCGGTGTCCAGGTCGTTGTCGAAAGCCGCGGTGACCGCGTCGGTATACCGCGACGGCATGACCGCGCTCGGCGAGCACGCCCAGCTCGCCACCCGCTCCCGCCAGCGGCGCAGCGTCTTGTCCGCCGCCTCCAGCGTGTCCCAGCCGAGGTTCATCTGCTGCCGGTAGCGATGCTCGAGGAACGCGAGCCGCAGCGCCAGTGGGTCCAGTCCGCGCGCGGTCAGCTCGGACAGCAGCACCACGTTCCCGGTGGACTTGGCCATCTTGCGCCCTTCGAACAACAGGTGCTCGCCGTGCACCCACTGCCGCACCACGTCGTGCCCGGTGACCGCGTTGGACTGGGCCCGCTCGTTCTCGTGGTGCGGGAAGCGCAGGTCGATGCCGCCGGTGTGGATGTCGATGTGCTCGCCGAGGTAATGCAGCGACATGGCCGAGCACTCGGTGTGCCAGCCCGGGAAGCCGGTACCCCACGGCGTCGGCCAGACGAGCTCGGTGCGCCCGGCCGCGGGTTTCCACAGCGCCCAGTCGGCGTGGAACCTCTTGCTGGCGTCCACGCTGCCGCCGGACCGGTAGCCGGGCTGCAGGTCGGTGAGCCGGTTCCCGGACAGCTCGCCGTAGCCCCGGAACGACCGCGCGTCGAACAGCACCGACCCGTCCGCCACGTAGGCGTGCCCGCTGTCGATCAGCCTGGCGATCAGGTCGATCATGAGGTCGATCGACTCTGAGGCCCGCGGCGAGTAGTCGGCCGGCCGGATGTTCAGCGCGTCCAGGTCGGCCCGGAACGCGTCCTCGTAGTGCCGGGCGATTTCCAGCGCGGTCCTGCCCTCAGACCGGGCCTGGGTGAGGACCTTGTCCTCGCCGGACGCGTCCGGATCGCTGTCGTCGGTCAGGTGGCCGACGTCGGTGATGTTCTGGCAGACCGTCACGTGCCGGCCGCGCCGCTCGGCGACCCTCCGGATCAGGTCGGACAGCAGGTAGGAGCGCAGGTTGCCGACGTGGGCGTACCGGTACACGGTCGGCCCGCAGGTGTACACGCGCAGCGTGCTCCGCTGCCCCGCCCCCGCCGTTTCCACCTGCCGCGTCCGCGTGTCGTAAAGCTTCAGCACCCCGCCAGCCTACGAACGCCACGGCCCTCCCTCGGCCGGCCCTCCCTCACGCCGTCCTCCGCAGCGCCCTCTCCCGCGCCGCCCACCGCCGCGCTGCCACCGCCGTGCCGCCCCCCGCGCGGCACGGCCTGCGCGGTCAGAACGAGCGTTGGCGGAGCCAGTCCAAGGCCCCTTGGGCCACCTCGCGCCAGCCGTGGTCGATGGTGAGTGAGTGGCCGCGATCGGGGAACTCTCTGAGGTCGGTGACCGCGGGTGACTTGTGGTAGAGCCTGCGGGTCGCGGTCGAGATCGCGTGCGGGACGGTATGGTCCTTGCCGCCCGCGGTGATCAGCAGCGGCCCGCGGGTCTTGTTGCCCGTGTTGACCTTCGCGGGCGAGGACGGCGTGAAGTTGGCCAGCGCGTCCTCGAACAGCGGCTTGCCCGGCGACGGGATGGCCCAGCGGTCGTACAGTTCGGCGGACTCCCGCTCAGGTATGGCGTTGCCGAAGCCGTAGCGGAACTGCCCGGGGGTGAGGGCCACCGCCAGGTTCCTGTTGGCCGGCCTGCGCAGCGCGATCGACGCCACCTTCAGCGCCGAGGGCGGCAAGTAGAGCACGCCCTTGATCGGCGCGGGGTCGATGGCCACCGCGGCGGCGGCCAGGTCCTGCCCGAGCAGCCGCTGGGCGATGAGGCCGCCGAACGAGTGGCCGATGACGACAGGGGGGATGTCAAGGTCGGCGATGATCCGGGCGTAGTGCTCGACCACGTCGTCGATGCCCTTCCCGGCGACCCGGTCAGGCTGGCTTCGCGTGCCCTCCGCCGTATCCGCGTCGCCGGGCCAGCCCGGTGCCAGCGGCGCATACCCCGCCGCGCCGAAGAACTCGGCCCACGGGCCCCACGACGTCGCGTGCAGCCACAGGCCATGGACGAAAACCACAGGACGGCCCGCTGATGTCATCTCAAGTCCCCTCGGTCGCTGGGCAAGCACCCCGTCACTTTGATGATCATCAGCCTAGTTCTTCGGCTGCGTGACAGGAAGATCAGTCAGGTGGCCGCCCGGTCCGGACCGAGCGGGCTGTCGGCCGCGCGTCGGCGGGCGGTTACCGCACCGTGAGCCCGGCCAGCCGGTCGGCGGCCGAACGGACCCGCTCGTCCGTGGCGGTGAGCGCTATCCGGATGTGGCGGGCCCCGGCCGCGCCGTAGAACTCGCCGGGCGCGACCAGGATGCCGGCCTCGGCCAGCGCGGCCACCGAGGCCCACGCGTCGTAGCCGGGGTGGCAGGCCCACAGGTACAGGCCCGCTTGCGAGTGCTCGATCTGCCAGCCGGCTTGCTCGAGCGCTTCCCGGAGCAGCACGCGCCGGGCCGCGTACCGGTCCCGCTGCCGCGCGGCGTGCTCGTCGTCATCCAGGGCGGCGGTCATGGCCGCCTGGACCGGCGCCGGCACCATCATCCCGGCGTGCCGGCGGATCTCCAGCAACTGGCCGACGAGGGCCGGGTCGCCGGTCACGAACCCGGCCCGGTACCCGGCCAGGTTGGACCGCTTGGACAGCGAGTGGACGGCGAGCAGACCCTGATGCGACCCGCCGCAGGCGTCCGGGTGCAGGACGGAGAGCGGGCGCGTGCCGAAGCCCAGGTCGAGGTAGCACTCGTCGGAAGCCAGCACCGCGCCCCGTTCCCTGGCCCAGCCGGCCATCTTGGCCAGGTGCGAGGCGGGCAGGACGCGGCCGGTGGGATTCGCCGGGGAGTTCACCCAGACCAGGCGGAGACGCTCGGGTCCGAGCGAGACGAGCCCGTCAGTGGCCACCGCCCGCGCGCCGGCCAGCAGCGCGCCGATCCCGTAGGTCGGGTACGCGAGCTCGGGGTACACCACCGTATCGGCCGGGCCGCAGCCCAGCACCGTGGGCAGCCAGGCGATAAATTCCTTGGTGCCGATCACCGGCAGTACCGCGTCCGGTCTGACGGTTACGCCGTGTGCACGGGCCAGCCAGCCCGCGGCGGCTTCGCGCAGCTGCGGGGTGCCCTGCGTGGCCGGGTAACCGGGGCGGTCGGCGGCGGCCGCAAGCGCCTGCTGGATGAGCTGCGGTACCGGGTCAACCGGCGTGCCGACCGACAGGTCCACGATCCCGGCCGGGTGCTCGCCGGCTTTGTCCCGGTAGGGATCAAGCAGGTCCCAGTTGACCTGCGGCAGCCGGTCGGCGAGGGTCAGCTTTCGTCTCCCTGCGGCGGGAGCACCTCGATGATCGGGTGGTCTTTGTTGATCTTGCCGACCTTCGACGCGCCGCCGGGCGAGCCGAGATCATCGAAGAACTCGACGTTGGCCTTGTAGTAGTCCTTCCACTGGTCCGGAACGTCGTCTTCGTAAAAGATCGCCTCCACCGGGCAGACGGGCTCGCACGCACCGCAGTCCACGCACTCATCCGGGTGGATGTAGAGCATGCGCTCGCCCTCGTAGATGCAGTCCACGGGGCACTCTTCGATGCATGACTTGTCGAGCACATCGACGCAGGGCTGCGCGATGATGTACGTCACGTGGGAACTCCTCTTTTGACCGGCCCTGGCCGGTAGGTTACCAGCGCAGTTCGACGCTACCGGAGGACGTCGAGTGATCGCGGGTCCAGCCCTGCCTGCCCGCCGCCTTACTCCATTGGTAGCCGGCGTAGCGTACAGTGCTGATCCCGTAGGTGGGGGCGTGCGTTACCAGCCAGCTTGCCACCACCCAGCCCGCCGCGCGGTGCCGGACGCGAACCTCCGCCGCCGGATCGAAGGACGCGGCGGCGACGGCGGTCTGGTGCTGGCCGCGCAGCCGCACGTCAAGCGGCCCGAACGTGCGGATCAGCTGTTGTCGCACCGCCGCGATGTGCGGTGAGCGCGAGCTGTCCGGCGCGAACCAGCACCACACCGCGTGCGGCCGTCCGCCGGTGAACGCGCCGGACAGGCTGGCCGCCAGCTGCTGGTAGTTCCGGTAGGCGGAGCCGTCCGCGCTGCGCTGCACGTCCTGAGCCGCCTGGTATACGGGAATCCGCAGGTAGTCGTGTAC
This sequence comes from Streptosporangiaceae bacterium, assembly GCA_036496025.1. GTDB lineage: Bacteria > Actinomycetota > Actinomycetes > Streptosporangiales > Streptosporangiaceae > PALSA-505. The sequence goes on along the minus strand of DASXLW010000146.1, from coordinate 33,003 downwards.
CTTGACCAGCGCGCCGAAGAACTTGCCGGTCGCGTAGACGGGGTCGGAGAGCTGGTGACGGGTACCCCATCCCTCCGAGGGCCGCTGCTGGAACACCCCGACCGAGTCCAGGTCGCCGTAGTGCAAGTTGTGCAGGTGCGATTCCTGCATGGCGGCGGCGTAGGCGATGGTGACCGCGCCGGAAGGAAGCCGCCGGTCATCGGCCACCCCGGCGATGGTGGCCGCGACCGCGGCCTGCTCGGTGTCGAGTCCCACCGCCTGGCGGCCGTGCGCCTCGCAACCGCTGCCGGTCACCGTGACGTGGTGATAGAAGAGAAACGCCCCCCCGGCGGCCAGCACCACCAGAACTATCGAGATCGCCGCGGCACGCAGCGGCCGTGAACGTCTCTTCGGCACATCATCAGACCGTACCGGCATCGGCGCCCGGATAGGCTGCGTCGCCATGGAACAGTCGCAAACCGACCCGGCCGGTTCGGGTGGCAGCATGCTCTCGCCGCTGATCGACCAGTTGTGGGAGGTCCGCGCCGAGCTGAGCCCGGACGACTTTGCGGCGCGAAGCGAGGTGGTCGCCGCGGTGGACGCGCTGGATGAGGGCACCGCGCGGGTGGCCCGCCCGGACCCGGTGACCGGAGAGATCCTGGTCGACGAGCGGGCCAAGCGGGCCATCCTGCTGGCGTTCAGGCTGCTCCCCATGCAGCAGTCGCAGGCGGGCGACTTCCGATACCACGACCGGGTTCCGCTGAAGACCTGGCTGAACGGGGTGCGCGTGGTGCCCGGCGCCATCGCTCGCTGGGGCGCCTACATCGCGCCCGGTGTCGTGCTCATGCCCTCGTTCGTGAACATCGGCGGCTATGTGGACGAGGGGACGATGGTGGACACCTGGGCCACGGTCGGATCGTGCGCGCAGATAGGCAAGAACGTCCACCTGTCCGGCGGGGTGGGCATCGGCGGCGTGCTCGAGCCGCCGAACGCGGTGCCCGTGGTGGTGGAGGACGAGGCCTATATCGGATCGCGCAGCATGGTGGTCGAGGGCGCCAGGGTCAGGCGCGGGGCCAAGCTCGGATCGGGCACCATGCTGACCAAGAGCACGCACGTCATCGACGTGCAGACCGGCGAGGAGCTGCCCGCCGGCGAGGCGCCCGAGTGGTCGGTCTGCGTTGGCGGCACCCGGATGCGCGACTTCCCGGGCGGGACGTTCGGCATGCCCTGCATGCTCGTGCTGAAGCGGCTCCCCGAGGGGAGCGTGCACGACAAGCTGGCGCTCAACGAGATCCTCCGCGACCACGGCGTCAGCGGTTAAATCCTCCGGTCGCGAGAAGGCGATCCTGGCCAGGTCACTGGCCCGGCCCGGCTACCGTAGGGGGAGCCATGAGTGTTGATTCCGAGCCGCCCAGGCGGGCCCGCCGTCAGGGGCCGGCCACGCTCCGCGGCAGGCACATACCGAAGACCACGACCGACCAGCGGCTGCTGGACCGCCGCGGTCCCGCCGACTGGGTACACACCGACCCCTGGCGGGTGCTGCGGATCCAGGCGGAGTTCGTCGAGGGCTTCGGGCTGCTCGCCGAGCTCGGGCCCGCGGTGTCGGTGTTCGGCTCCGCGCGCATTCGGCCCGGTTCCCCCGATTACGAGCGGGCGGAACGGATCGGGGCCGAGCTCGCGGGCGCCGGGTACGCGGTCATCACCGGGGGCGGCCCCGGCATCATGGAGGCGGCCAACAAGGGCGCGGTGGGCGCGAACGGCGTGTCGGTGGGCCTGGGCATCGAGCTTCCGCTGGAGATGGGGCTCAACGACTACGTCGACATCGGCATCGAGTTCCGTTACTTCTTCGTCCGCAAGACCATCTTCGTCAAGTACTCGCAGGCGTTCGTGTTCCTGCCCGGCGGGTTCGGCACGCTGGACGAGCTGTTCGAGGCGCTGACCCTGGTACAGACCGGGAAGATCACGAGGTTCCCGATCGTGCTCGTCGATAGGGACTACTGGACCGGGCTGCTGCGGTGGATCAACGACTCGCCGCTGGCCGAGGAGAAGATCTCCGCGTCGGACCCGGAGCTGCTGCACGTGGCGGACGACCCGGCCGAAGTGGCGCAGATCATCAAGGAAGCGCACAACCAGGGATCGGGCCTCCTGCCCTGATCGCGCTGGCCATGTCGATGGCCCGCCGGACCGCGGCCACGTTGTCGCTGCGCACGGCCGTGGCGCCCAGCCAGGCCGACAGGGCGGCCACAGCGGCCGCCGCGGGCGGGCCCGTCACGTGGCCGGCGTCCACGAGCACCCGCCAGCCGGCCGCCATCAGCCCGGCGGCCCGCGCGGGCGAGACCTCGATCAGGATGCCGCGGCGGCTGATCCCCCCGGCCTCGGCCGCGGCGGCCGCGACGGGGTCCGCGCAGACCAGGATGGCCCCGGTGCGGCGCGCGGTAGCCGGGTCCCGGACCAGATCGGCCCAGTCGGCCGGCGCGCAGATGAGAATGTCCGGATAGCGCTCCCTGACCTCGGCCAGCACCGGCCGGCCGGCGCCGGTGAGATCGACCAGGACGGCTCCCGCGGCGATGGCCGCCCGCGCCGCCGCCACGGTGGTCGCGGCCGCGGCTACTGCGGTGTGATCGGGAAGCATCCGGCCGGGCGTGGGCGACATCACCTGATGAGCATGACACGATGCAAATATGCCTGTGGTCATGCTGGTCGCCGCGGTGGCGGTGCTGGCCGGAATCATCGCCGTCGCGGTCGGCCGCGGTGGCGAGCTGACCTTCTTCCAGGCTGACTACGCTCCACTCAAGCTGGACGAGATAACGGCTACCGATGTCGTGCTGTTCCGCCCGCCGATGGCGCTGTGGGGCTACAGCGTCCAGGCGACCGACGAGGCGCTCAACCGCATCGCCGAGGCGCTGACCGAACGCGATATAGAGATCACCGCGCTGCGCCAGCAGGTCGCGAACCTGGAGGCGTCGTCGCCCGCGGGCCGCCGCCGCGTCTACGGCGTTCTCGGCCGAAAGGATCGCGCGGACCGGGACGGGCGGCCGGCCAGCGGCCGGCCTGCGGCTTCCGGGGACGAGCGTTCCTCCGCTTCGCTGTCCCCGGTGGGGCCGCCACCGGGTGTGCCCGGTCCCGGTACGCGGTCCTCGGGCCCGCTGCCCCGGGCGGGGCCGCCACCGGGCGCGCCCGGTCCCGGTACGCGATCCTCGGGTCCGCTGCCCCGGGCCCCGCTGCCACCCGGCGCCTCCGGCCCGGATACCCGTGACGCGCGTGCCCCCGGAGCCGGGGATGATCGCGCGGCCCGGCCGGCGACCTCCGGGGCCCGTGACGCGGAGCAGTATGGCCTGGGCGGCGCCACGGCCATGGGCCACCAGCCGACCGCGGGCACGGACCAGCCGCCGGCGCCGGCCGAGGCGGAGGATGAGTGGTAACCGAACCCGGTCGCGGCCCGGTTCCCGGCGCGGACGGGCGGCTTCGCTGCCCGTGGGCGGTGAGCAGCCCGGAATACCTCGGCTACCACGACGATGAGTGGGGACGCCCGGTCCGCGACGACGTCGGGGTCTTCGAGCGGCTGTGCCTGGAGGGATTCCAGTCGGGGCTGTCCTGGCTGACGATCCTGCGCAAGCGGGAGAATTTCCGCGCCGCGTTCGACGGCTTCCGGATCGAGACCGTCGCCGGTTACGGCGCCGCTGACGTCGCCCGGCTGCTAGCCGATCGCGGCATCGTGCGCAACCGGGCCAAAATCGAGGCGACCATCCGCAACGCCCGGGCCGCGCTCGAACTTCCGGCTGGCCTGGCCGCGCTGGTCTGGGGGTACGCCGAGCTGGCCAGGGACGGCAAGGCGCCCCCGCAGACACTCGACGATCTCGTGCCGGCCACCGCGGAATCGAAGGCCCTGGCCGGTGAGCTCAAGCGGGCCGGTTTCGCGTTCGCTGGCCCGGTGACCGTCTACTCGACCATGCAGGCCTGCGGTGTCGTCGACGACCACCTAGCTGGCTGCTTCCGTCACGGCGCCTGGACCTAGCCGCTCATCGCTGACCCTCCCTGCAGCCATCGCTGACCCTCCCTGCAGCCATCGCGGACCCGCCTGCCGCCATCGCTGACACACCCGCAGCCATCGGGGACGCGCCCGCAGTCATCGGGGACGCGCCCGCAGTCATCGGGGACCCGCCTGCAGCCGTCGCTGACCGCCTGCAGCCGTCGTCGGCCGCCCCGCAGCCCTCGACCATGATCGATGGAAGATTGGTGCTGTTCTAGCGCCGGTGATCTTCCATCGGTCATGAAGCCCGCGGGCTAGCGGCCGTGGTAGACCGGCTGCTCCTTTTGGACGAACGCCAGCGTGGCGGCGCGGTGGTCCTCGGTCCGGCCGAGCATGGTCTGCAGGTCGGCCTCCTTCTCCAGGGACTCGGCGAGCGTGTGCGTGGCCGCGAAGTCCAGCGCCTCCTTGATCGCGGCGAAGGCGGCCGTCGGCCCCGCGGCCAGGCGCGCCGCGAGCTGGTGCGCCTCGCCGGCCAGCTCGTCGTCGGCGACCACGCGGTGGAACAACCCGAGTTCGGCGGCCCGTTCGGCGTCGATGGGCTCCGCCAGCATCAGCAACTCGGCGGCCCGGGCCGGGCCGGCCAGCCGCTGCAGCGTCCAGGACGACCCCGAGTCGGGGCCGAGGCCGACCCGGGCGAAGGCCATCAGCACACTGGCCCCGCGGGCGGCCAGCCGGAAGTCGCAGGCGAACGCCAGCGAGGCACCCGCACCGGCCGCGACCCCGTTCACCGCGGCGATCACCGGCTTGGGCATCCCGGCGATCACGTTGATGATCGGATTGTAGTGGGCCCGGACCGTGCCGAGCGGGTCCGCCCCTGAAGCCAGCGCGTCCGCGTGCTCGCGCAGGTCTTGTCCGGAGCAGAAGGCACGCCCGGCTCCGGTCACGATGACGGCACGGACCTGATCATCGGCCGCCGCCTCCCGGGCCGCGGCCAGCAGCGCTGTCTTCATCTCCGCGTTCAGCGCGTTCCGCGCCTCGGGGCGGTTCAGCGTGATGCTGGCCACCGACCCGGCCACGACGTAACGCACGGTGTCCGACACTCCGGCCTCCTTAGAGCCTGGGTTCCCGGACTGTCTGCCCGGCCCGGCTGTCGGCGGCGAGCAGGCAGCAGTCCACGAAACGCGACGCGGCAGGCAGCAAGCGGGCCGATTCTACCTGGAAGAACTCCGTGGCCTGGGTACCCGGCCACCGTTCGGGAAGCAGCTCGGCGGGCAGTCCCGGGTCGCGGAACAGGAACTTCCGCCACTCGTGCACCAGCTTGCTGCGAGCCGCGAACACGACCTCGTCGGGCGCGTCCGGACCGACCGGCTCGACCAGTTCGCGGGCCTCGGCCAGCCAGCTCAGGTAGGCGCGGGCCAGGCCGTCCAGGTCCCAGGCCCTGGCCAGCAGGCCGCGCGGGTCGCCGTCGTACCTGGCCGCGAACGGTTCCACCCGGATCCGCTCGGCCTCCCGCAGCGCCTGCAGCTCGGACGAGGCCCGCGGGCTGAGCCAGGTCGTCTCGTCCAGCTGGGCGTAGCCCAGGTATCTCAGGCTCGCCTGCACCCGCTCCCGGCGGGCCCGCTCGCGCACCCGCTCGACCACGACCAGATGCCAGCCACCGTCCCAGGTAGCGCTGCCGTGCCGGTAGATCCGTTCCGCCGCCTCGTCCAGCCTGCGGACGGCGCGGGGCGTGAGCGCGTAACCCGCCCCGGCCGGCACCCGGACTGGGTCGAGCCAGCCCTGCCTGACCATCCGGGAGATAGCGGTGCGGACCGCGGGTGCGGCGATGCCGAGACTGGCAAGCAGCCGGACCAGGGCGGCCACCGGCGCCTCGGCGCCCCGCGAACGCAGGTGATCGCCGTAAAGGTCGAACAGGGCCGAGCGAGCGTCCACCACCCAAGTGTTGCCCGGATCATGGGCATTTGAGACAGCTACCGGCCTTTCTTCACGGCAAAGCGGAGCTGATCGTTACCATTCGGTGCCTGAACACGAGATAATGGACGGACTGATCAACACGGTTGTGGTTAGCCGGTCCTGCGGCCCGGACGGGATGGCCCGACCGTACTGGGATCCCGTTGTCGCGGGCGCTTCGGTTCGCGCGGCGCCAGGCTGGAAGGGGATAAGGAATGGCGGCGATGAAGCCGCGGACAGGCGACGGTCCGCTCGAGGTCACGAAGGAGGGCCGCGGCATCGTCATGCGCGTTCCCCTTGAGGGTGGCGGGCGGCTCGTGGTGGAGCTTTCGCCCGATGAAGCCGCCAAGCTCGGTGATGCCCTCAAGTCCGCAGTCGGCTAGCCCTGGACGGACCCACTAATCCCGTTTCACCCCGGCCAGTAGGCCATCTCCCACGGGAAGGAGCAGCGGAACGAGTTGCTCGTCGGATCTGAAGCGTTCGCATACTTCCCTGATCGCCGTGGTGTCCTCGTCCTGATAGCTGGGGTCGGGCACCCGGCCGCCCCATAGCGCGTTGTCGAAGACCACGATGCCGCCGGGCCGTAGCAGCCGCAGCGCCGCCGTCAGGTAATCGGGATACTCCTGCTTGTCCGCGTCGCAGAACACCAGGTCATACCCGGCATCGTTGAGCCGCGGCAGCACGTCGAGCGCCCGGCCGCTGATGAGCCGGTAGCGATTGACCGCGAACCCCGCCGCGGTGAATGCCTGCCGCGCCAGCCGCTGGTGCTCAGGTTCCACGTCCACGCTCGTCAGGAGCCCGTCCGGAAGCATTCCGCGCAGCAGCCAGATCCCGGAAACGCCGCACCCGGTGCCGATCTCCACGACCGCCCTGGCCCCGATGGCCGCGGCCAGGAAGCGCAGGGCCGCGCCGCCGGCCGGCCCGACCGGCACCGCGCCGCCGACCTCCGCCGCGTTCTGCCGCGCCACGAGCAACGGTTCGTCCTCGGCGACGAACTCCTCGACGTAGGCCAGGGTGACCTCTGTGCTCGTGATGACTGCCTCCCGCGAAGCCTGAATGCCCCGTGCGCAGCCTAGCGCCGACCAGGGCGGCGGGGAACCAGGATGGCCTGCGCACGCGTTAACCGGGCATCAGATCAATATCGGTCGCGAACCGGCGCGACTGGCGGAGGAACATAAGTCCGGGCACCATAGTTGTGAGGAAGACAGCGGTCGACGTGATGGGGGAGGCGGTGGACGAGACCAGGCAAGCGGATGCGGCGACGCCCCGGTGGACCCCACCCACCTGGGAAGAAGTCGTGCGCGCCCACTCAGCCCGGGTCTATCGCCTGGCCTACCGGCTGACCGGTAACAAGCACGACGCGGAGGACCTGACCCAGGAGGTCTTCGTCCGCGTGTTCCGGTCGCTGTCCAGCTACACGCCCGGGACGTTCGAAGGCTGGCTGCACCGGATCACCACCAACCTCTTCCTCGACATGGCGCGACGCCGGCAGCGGATCCGTTTCGAGGGGCTCGGCGACGAGACCGCGCAGCGGCTGCACAGCGGGCCCACCCCGGCCCAGGCGTTCGACGAGCGTCATCTGGACAGCGACATCCAGGACGCGCTCGAGGCGCTCGCGCCCGAGTACCGAGCCGCCGTGGTGCTGTGTGACATCGAGGGCCTGTCGTATGAGGAGATCGCTGTCACGCTCGGTGTAAAGCTCGGCACCGTGCGAAGTCGCATTCATCGCGGCCGCGCCCAGCTCAGGGCCGCTCTCGATCACCGCAGGCCGCGCCGGGCGGGCGAGGCCAGAACGCCGGCCGCACCGGAGCTGCAGCGCACGGTACAGGCATTGCCCGTCCCGTCCGGCCAGGTCATCAGGCCGACCCGGATCAAGCCGGGTGAGACAGCATGAGCCACCTCGGAGGGCGGCTGTCGGCCCTAATCGACGGGGAACTCAGCGACACCGAACGAGACCAGGCACACGCGCATCTCGTCGGCTGCGACGAGTGCCGGGCCGAGGCCGCCGCGCTGCGCACGCTCAAGCGACGGGTGCACGGGCTCGGCGAGACCCCCGCCGACGGCGATCTGACCCGCCGTCTGATCGCCCTCGGCGGCTTGCCCAGGCCGGCCGGGTCACCGCGGCCGCGGCGGCCCGGCTCGAGCCGGGCGCGGGCTGCCCTCACCGCCGCCCTTTCTGGCGGCCCGGCGGCCAGGCCGGAGGGCTGGGATGACATCCGGGAGTGGTTCGAGGACGGTTCCGCCGGCCAGAACGCGAGCCAGCTGGCCGCCGAGCGCGGCCGCGGCCACACGCGCTACATGGTGGTCGGCGCGGTCGCGGCGCTAGCCGTGAGCCTGGGTGCGGCCTCGTTTGCGGCGGGTGGCAGTGAGCATGCGCCCGGTCCGACCGTCAGGCCAGAGGTCGACGTGTACATGATGCAGCACGAGGTGGTCACCGGCCTGCTTCCGTCTGCCCAGTCGGCCACGGCCCAGCTCAGCACCAACCGGACCCCGGCCCAGTCCCCCTTCTCCGCGAGGCCGTGAACCCCATCCCTCGCCTGATGCGCGGCCGTGCAGGTCGCCGTGCCGTCATTGGGGCTGCCGTGCTCGGCCTGCTGACCGTGTCCCTGTCTGCCGCCGAGGGCGGCGTGGGGCATCTTGTCCAACGGCAGTCGGTCCGGACCACGGGCAAGCCGGCCGAAGCCATGCCGGGCCGTTCCGGCTGCAGCGCCCTGGCCGCGGGAATCCGGCTGCTTCACCAGGCGGTCCGGGCCGCACGGCGGGTGTCCTACCAGGGAGTACAGGTCATCTCCTGGCGGGCGCCGGGCGGCAACGGCGCCTGGCTCGGCTCCGGGGCGAGCAGGGTCACGATTGACGTGTGGCACCGGCACGGCGTAGGCACGCTCACCCGGGTGGCCGCGCCCTCCCGCACCTGGTCCGACGTCGACCACGATCAGTCCAGCCCGCAGCCGGCCGGAATGCTCGGCCTCACCCCGGCGCTGATCGGCCTGCTCTGCGCGCACTACACGGTGCGGCCGGACGGGATGGGCTCGGCCGACGGGCGGCGGGCGGGGATTGTCGAGGCGTTCCGTGGGAACGGCAGCCTGGCCGCCCGGTTCTGGCTGGACAGCGCGACCAAGCTGCCGCTGCGCCGTGAGCTGTTCGATCCTCAGGGCCGCCTGATCAGCGACGACGACTTCGTCGGCCTGACTCTCGGCGCCCGGTACGCCCGGCGGGCATTCGCCGGCCAGCCCGCCTCCTCGTCGCCCGCCGCCCCCGCCGCCGGCGCCGCACCGGCTGGCACCGCTGCACCTGCCGGCACCGCCGCGCCGGCTGCCACTGCCGCACCGGCCGGCACCCCCGGCCCGGCCGCCGCTGCCCCGGCCGGCGGCGATATGCGCGCCGCTCTCAGCGTTCCCGCCGCGGCCCAGATCTGGGGGCTGAGCCGTGCCTCCGGCTCCTCGGCAACCCGGTCCGCCGCCGGCCATCCGGCCGGCCGCGCCCCGGCCGTGGCCGACCGTCCGGCAGCGGCCTTCCGGCCGTGGGCCGACCAGCTCGGGACGACCCAGCTGGCCACGCTGCGGGCCAGCGGCTGGCCGGTTCCGGGGCCGATGCCCGGCGGGCTCACTCTGTTCGACGCGCGCCAGTCAGCTACCGCGGCCGGCCGGGTCGTCGACCTCGCCTATTCGGATGGGCTGTCGGTGGTGTCGCTGTTCATGCAGCGCGGGCGGCTCCCGGCCGCGCTCCCCGGCTGGCGCCAAACCGACGTGAACGGGTACCGGCTATTCGTCAGCAACCCGGGCGAGCCGGATCTCACCTGGTCGGCCGGGGGTTTCGTGTACACCATGGTGGCCGGGGCTCCGGCGCCGACCGTCGCAGCCGTGGTCAACGCGCTACCGCATGAGGCCGGGCTTGGCTTCTGGGCTCGCATGAAGCGCGGCCTGCGGCGCCTGTGGTCCTGGATCGACCCGTTCCGCTGAGCCTGGCGTCGGCGCCCAGGCATCGGCGCCCGGCTGTCCGTCCTGGCAAATCACGCATTACAGTGGAGCCGTGTTCGACCTGTCCATCACCAAGCTGCTGGTGCTCGCTGTGCTGGCGCTAGTGATATTCGGGCCTGAACAGCTGCCCAAGATGGCCCAGCAGCTTGGCCGCTCGCTGCGCGACCTGCGCCGGCTGGCCGACAAGGCCAAAACCGATCTGCAGGACGGGCTCGGCCCCGAGTTCGCCGATTTCGACCTCGCCGACCTGCATCCGCGCACGTTCGTGCGCAAGCACCTGCTTGATGACCTCGACGGCGCTGACGGCGCTGACGGCGTTGACGGCGCCGCGACGCAGGCTCGGGCACATCCGATGGATTCCGCCTCGCGCCCTCCGTTCGACCCTGAGGCCACCTGAGGGACCCGCCGGGCGGGCTCAGACGGGTGACAGCCCGAGCTGGCGCCCGGCCAGGCCGCGCCCACGTACCAGGCCCGCGGCGATCGAGCTGAGCTGCTGCCCGGCCGCTGACCCTGGCTCGCTGAGCACCAGCGGGACTCCGGCGTCGCCGCCCTCGCGCAGCCTCAGGTCGATCGGCACCTGGCCGAGCAACGGGACCTGGGTGCCGGTGATCCGGGTCAGCGCGCCGGCCACCGCCGAGCCGCCGCCGGATCCGAACACCTCCACCGGCTCACCGCAGTGCGGGCAGGGCAGGAAAGACATGTTCTCGATCACTCCGGCGATGCGCTGGTGCGTCTGCATCGCGATCGCGCCGGCCCGCTCCGCGACCTCGGCCGCGGCCAGCTGCGGGGTGGTGACCACCAGCAGTTCCGCGCCGGGCAGCAGCTGCGCCACCGAGATCGCGATGTCGCCGGTGCCGGGAGGGAGGTCCATGAGCAGCACGTCCAGGTCACCCCAGTACACATCGGCCAGGAACTGCTGCAGCGCGCGGTGCAGCATCGGACCGCGCCATACCACCGGCGTATTCCCCTTGGTGAACATGCCGATAGAGATGACCGCCACGCCGTGCGCCGACGGCGGCATGATCATCTGCTCGACCTGGGTGGGGCGGCCGGTCACGCCGAGCATCCGAGGCACCGAATGGCCGTAGATGTCGGCGTCCACGACGCCGACCTTCTGCCCGGAAGCGGCCAGCGCGGCCGCCATGTTCACGGTGACCGAGGACTTGCCCACGCCGCCCTTCCCGCTGGCCACCGCGTACACCCGGGTGAGCGAGCCGGGCTTGGCGAATGGGATCTCGGGCTCGGGCCTGCCCCCCCTGAGCTTGCCCTGCAGGGTCTTGCGCTGTTCCTCGCTCATCACGTCGAGCTCGACCTGCACCCGCGTGACCCCGCCCAGCCTGCCAACGGCCGCGGTGACGTCCCGGGTGATGGTGTCGCGCAGCGGGCAGCCGGCCACGGTCAGCCAGACGTCCACCCGGACCGTGCCGTCCGGCCGGATCTCGGTGTTCTTGACCATGCCGAGATCGGTGATCGGCCGGTGGATCTCCGGATCCTGCACCCCGTCCAGCGCGCGCATGACCTGCTCGGTGCTGGGCGGCGATGAGTCATCGGCGGGGACAGTGCTCATACCCCCATCGTATGGATGCGCAGTGCCACGTCGAACCGCGCCCGCCCCGGCGCCCGGCCGGTTGGTAGCGTGCCCTTCTATGGCTCGCGCCTACCGGCCCCGGCGGTCCTGCCTGGCCGTCCCGGGCAGCTCCCGCCGGTTCATCGACAAGGCTCGCGGGCTGCCGTGCGACGAGGTGTTCCTCGACCTGGAGGACTCGGTCGCGCCCGGCGCCAAGGCTGCCGCCCGCGGGACCGTAATCGACGCGCTCAGCTCGGGAGACTGGGGCGGCAAGCTGCGCGCGGTCCGGGTCAACGACGCCCGCACGCCGTGGGCCTACCGGGACGTGATCGAGGTGGTCGAGGGGGCTGCGGCGAACCTGGACGCGATCGTGCTGCCCAAGGTCATCGGCCCGGCGGACGTCAGCTGGCTTGACCTGCTGCTCACCCAGCTGGAGAGCGCACTGTGCCAGCCGGCCGGCCGGATCGGCATCGAGGCGCAGATCGAGGACGCCAGCGGGCTGGCCGCCGTGGACGCGATCGCCGCGGCCTCGCCGCGGCTGGAGGCGCTCGTCTTCGGCCCGGCGGACTTCATGGCCAGCCTGGGCATGCGCTCGCTGGAGGTGGGAGCCCAGCCCGCCGGGTACCAGGGCGACGCCTTCCACTACCCGCTGCTGCGCATCCTGATCGCCGCGCGCAGCCGGGGACTGATGGCCATCGACGGCCCGTACGCGCGGATCGCCGACCTGGCCGGGCTGGAGCGGTCGGCCGTCGGGGCGGCGGCGCTCGGCTACGACGGGAAATGGGTCGTGCATCCCGGTCAGATCGATACCGTCAACGAGGCCTTCACCCCGGCCGCCGACGAGTACGACCGGGCCGAGCTGATCCTGGAAGCCTACGAGTACTACACGGGGACCGAGCAGCGCGGCGCGGCCACGCTGGACGGCGAGATGATCGACGAGGCCACGCGCAAGCTGGCGCTGGCCACTGCCGCGAAAGGCCGCGCCGCCGCCCTGACCCGCACCCGTCGCTTCCGCCCCGCCTAGCCCTCTCGACCCGCCAAGCTTCATGATCATTTGACTTTGCACACGTTACGACCAAAAACGCGTCCGGTTTGTCATGATTCTGTGGTCGTAGCGTGTGCAAAGTCGCACTCTGGGGTAGGCGCGCTGCGGGTCAGGCCCGAGTGCGTTAGCCCAGGACGCCCCAGTCGGTGAGCGCTTCGGCCAGGCCGTCGGTGAGCGACAGGCCGGGCAGCTCGGCCGGGCCGGCCCAGCGGGCGTCGTCGGCGTCGTCGCCCGCGGCCAGCGTGCCGCCGGTCACGGTGGCCGCGTAATCGCGGATGTCCAGCATCGCCCCGGCCGGCGCCGGCCGCCGCACCGCGCCGATCAGCCGCCCCGGCTGCACCACCAGCCCGGTCTCCTCCCGGACCTCCCTGATCACGGCCTGCTCGTCCGTCTCGCCCGGCTCGACTCGGCCACCGGGTATCGACCACAGCCCCTTGCCCGGCTCGTGGCCGCGCTTGATCAGCAGCAACCGCCCGGCCGCGTCGGTGATGATGGCCCCGACACAGGGGACGATGCCGATCGGCGCGTTCACCCCACCAGTATGACCTGGGGCTTGACGGGCGACCCGGAAGGCGTCACTCTCGGTAGTCATGAGGGTCGCGCCGACCTGCCCGCGGTGCGGAGCGCCGCTGCGGGCCCCCAGCGTCTGGTCCAGTGCCTGGCAATGTGACCTGCACGGCGAGGTGCACCCGCTGGGCGCCGTGCACAGCCCGTCGCGCGACGGACTGGAAGGCCTGCTGCGCACCTCCGGGGTCCCGGTCTGGCTACCGTGGCCGCTGCCGACCGGGTGGCTGGTCACCGGGTTCGCCGGGGCGGGCGACGAGCGCACCGGCATGCGCGGCTGCGCGGTCGCGCTGTCCGGCCCCAACCCGGTCGGCGGCCCCGGAGACATGCTGCTGGTTTCCGAAGAGCTCGGCGTCGGGCTGGGCGCCAGGTTCGCCGGGCTGAACGGCCCCGATCCGGGAGACGGCTTCGCCGCCGGGCCGCCGCACGCGTTCGTCCGGTTCGGCCACCACGAGTTCCCGCTCTGGAACGTGGACGCGCCCGGGCGCGCGGCGTTCGCGGGCGAGATGTCGGGCCGCTGGCTGTGGGCCGTGCTCTGGCCGGCCAGTGCCGGGGTGCTCCTGGTCGAGCCGATGACGCTGCGTGACCTGCGCGATCCCGGCCAGCAGCTGGATCTGCCGTTCGGGGCCCCGTCGCCGCGCCTGCCGGGGTGAGCCGGCCGTGATCTCGTCTCCCGGCACGCTCAAAATTCCCTCACCTACCATTGATGACCGTGCGCATTGATCTTCATACGCATAGCAGCGTCTCGGACGGCACGGACCCGCCGGCCGCCGTGATGCGCCAGGCGCGGTCGGCCGGCCTGGACGTAGTCGCGCTGACCGATCACGACACGGTTGAGGGGCACGCGGAGGCGCTGCGGGATCTGCCGCCGGGGCTGACCTTCGTCCCCGGGATGGAGCTGTCGTGCCTGCTGGACGGGCATAGCGTGCACATGCTGGCCTATCTGTTCGACCCAGCCCACCCCGATCTCGCCGAGCAGAGCGAGCGGATCCGCACCGACCGGGTGCGCCGCGCCGAGGCCATGGTCTCCCGGCTGGCCGACCTCGGCACCGGCGTCACCTGGGAACAGGTGATCGAACTGGCCGACGGGGGAGTGGTCGGCCGCCCGCACATCGCGCGCGCGCTCGCGGCCGAGGGCGTGATCGACGAGCCGTCGCTGGCGTTCACGAAGGAGTGGATCGGGATGGGCGGCCGGGCTTACGTGGGCCGATACGCGCTGGAGCCCACCCGGGCCATCGCGCTGATCCGGGCCGCCGGCGGGGTGGCCGTGCTGGCCCACCCGCGAGCAGGCCGGGATAGCTGGATGGTCCCGGACGAGGTGATTGCCCGGCTGGCCGGCAGCGGCCTGGCGGGCATCGAGGTCTGGCACCCTGATCATGATTCTTCCGAACGGGCACGGCTGCAGCACCTCGCGGATGAGCTCGGCCTGGTCCCGGCGGGGGGGAGCGACGACCACGGAACGCTGACCGAGCACCGGATCGGCTGCGAGGTGACCGCGCCCGAGTCCTATCAGCGGCTTGTTGAGCGGTCGAGCGGGGCCGTACCGGTCCGGATCTGACGCTGCCGCCTGCACGCTCAGTCAGCCCGAGACCGGGTGACAAGCTCCCTTGACAGGAGTCGGGTGACAAGCTACCTTGACATGACAAGGGTGCTTGACATGAAGGAGGCCGATCATGAGGTCATGGACCGCCTGGCTGTCGCTGATCGCCGGGCTGGTCGCAGTATTCGTCGCGGTCGCCACGATCGTGCAGGCCGTCCGGCAGGACAGCTGGGGTCCCGTCACCGCCACCGGCTGGGTCCCGGCCGTGATCGTCGCGACCTGGCCGGCTGCCTGCCGCCGCTGCCGAGTCCGCCGTCGCGGCCAGGCCGGCTGAGCGCGGGCGGAGATGAAGAACCAGGTGCGCGCGCTGAGAACGCAGCACAGCCTGGCCCAGGGCCAGCTTGCCGAGGCGATGGGCGTGTCGCGTCAGACGATCAACTCGATCGAGAACGAGCGGTACATGCCCTCGCTTCCGCTGGCGATCGCGCTGGCCCGCTATTTCGGTGTCCCGGTTGAGGAGATGTTCAGCGATGGGGAATTATCCGGCCATCATGCGGTCTAAGTGGTTCTTGCCGCTGTTCTCGCTCGGGCTCGGCGTGGTGGTGCTCGCGGTCAGCTGGGTCGGTGGCAGCCTGGGCTCGGGGCTGGTCTCGCTGGCGATCCTGGCCGGCTTTGGCCTGTTCATCCTGTTGGCCGGGCGCAGCGAGACGATCCGCGGCCTGCGCGGCGATGGCCGCGACGAGCGGTTCGCCCAGATCGACCTGCGGGCGACTGCGGTGGCCGGCCTGGTCCTGATTGTCACCCTGATCGTGGCCGGGCTCACCGAGATCGCCCAGGGCCACAGCGGGAGCCCGTACACCTGGCTGTGCGCCATCGGCGGCCTCAGCTACGCGCTCGCGGTCGCATTGTTCCGCTGGCGCGGCTGACCGCCCGCCGCGATTCCTGAAAGACTGTGCGAGCATTCGTCAGGCAGGGCTGAGCCAGGCACACAGCAAGGCCGGAAGGAAGGTCGGGCCGGCATGGACGCGCGGATCGATCAGGTGGTGACCTCGGGTGAGGTCAACGAGGACGGCACCGCACACAAGATGGAGAACAACACCTGGATCGTCGGCGACGACTCCGAGGTGATCGTCATCGATCCCGGCCATGATGCCCAGGCCGTGCTGGAGGTCACCGGCGACCGTGAGGTGATCGCCATCATCTGCACGCACGGTCATGCCGATCACGTGGCGGCCGCGATCGCGACCGCCGAACGCGATGAGGCACCCATCGCGCTGCATCCCCGGGATCTCTCGTTCTGGCGCGACACGCACGATGAGGAGCCCGACATTGAGATGGCGGACGGCGGAATCTTCGAGGTGGCCGACGTCGCACTGGAGGTCATCTTCTCCCCGGGGCACACCCCGGGCTCGGTCTGCCTGTACTGCGAGGACCTGGGCGCGGTATTTTCCGGCGACACGCTGCTGGCCAGCGGCCCCGCGCCGTACTGCGGGGAGTTCCCGGACTTTCCCAGCCAGCTGACCGCGGTGGGCGAGTATCTGCTGACCCTGCCGCCGGAGACCCGGGTGCTGCCCGGGCACGGCGAGGAAACTACGGTGCAGGCGGCGGAGAAGGCCTTCGACGGATGGGTGTCCGCGGGTCCGGACGCGGGTGAGGACGCCTAGGGCGTGAACCGGACCAGCGCCGGATCGGGCGGCCCGGAGCAGCTAGGCCTGGAGGGGATGCCGCGGCGCCTGTACACCTGCACCCCGACCCGGCTGAGCACCTGGCTGGACTGCCCGCGCAGGTACCGGATGAGCTATCTCGACCGGCCGCCGCCGCAGAAGGGGCCGGCCTGGGCGCACAACAGCCTCGGTGCCAGCGTGCACACCGCCCTGGCGTCGTGGTGGCGGCTGCCGCCGGGTCAGCGCACCGTGGCCGCGGCCGGCGACCTGCTGGAACGGGGCTGGATCGACCTGGGCTACTCCGGCGAGGCGCAGTCGCTGAGCTATCGCGACCGGGCGCGGCGGATGGTGGAGGACTACGTCGGGAGGCTCGACCCCGCCGCTGAGCCGCTGGGGGTGGAGCGGACGGTGGCGACCCGGACCGAGCGGATCGCGGTATCCGGCCGAGTCGACCGCCTGGACGAGCGGCCCTCCGCCGGCGGCGGCACCGAACTGGTCGTCGTGGACTACAAGACCGGCCGGCACTTGCTCACCGTGGACGACGCGCGCACCTCGCTGCCGCTGGCGCTGTACGCGCTGGCCGCCGAGCGGGTGATGCGCCGCCCCTGCCGCCGGGTCGAGCTGCATCATCTGCCGACCGGCGCGGTTCTGGCCTGGGAGCACACGGCGCAGACGCTGGACAGGCAGCTCGGCCGGGCCGAGGACATCGCCGCCGAATGCGCGGCCGCCGACGAGCAGTACCGGACGGGGCTGGAGGAGGCCGAGATGGCCCGGGCTTTTCCGCCCCGGCTGGGCACCTGGTGCGGCTGGTGCGACTACCAGCAGCACTGTCCGGAAGGCCTGGCCGCCGCCGAGACGCGCAAGCCCTGGGACGGCCTCGAACCCAGCTAAGTGCGTGTCTGGGAGCCCATGTCCGTCGCAGCAGGACAGGGGTCCCGCTCTAAGACCGGCTGAGGTTCTCCGCCGCGTTCCAGAACTTGTTCAGCGCGCTGGCGGTGGTCTCGGGGGCTTCTACCGCCGGGGAGTGCGTGGCTCCGGGGATGCACAGACGCTGCGCCTGGAGCCGTTCGGCCATCTCTTCCTGAACCGGGGTTTCCCACTTGTCGTCGTACTCGCCATAGAGCACGAGAATGGGTGCCGACGCCGATGAGGCCAGGTCCGCGGTCCGGTCCGGGCCGTCCAGCAGCTGCTCGGCCATCGCCGTCAGGCCCTCGGGGTGATTGCCCAGCATGCGCCGGCGCAGGAAATCGATGATGTGCGGAGGGGTGCCGTCGGCCTGCGCCTGCGGCGCGAGCTGGAGATCCCACACCCGCTTGACCTCGGTCCGCAGCTGCGGGCCGGTCAGCCCGCGCAGCGGGGTCAGCACGGCCCGCAGCACCCCGGCCGCGGGGCCGGTGAGCGGGCCCGGGCCCGAGCTCATCAAGGTCAGCGAGCTGATCGTCGCGGACTTGGCCAGGACCGTCTCCCGGGCCACCAAGCCGCCGAACGAATGACCGAGCAGGTGCACCGCGGGTTCATCGCGGCCGGGCGGCTGACCCGGACCGCCGATCATCCCGGCCGCGACAGCGCCGACATCGGCGCCGAGTTCGCCGAGCCGGTAGGCGGCGCGGTCAGCGGTTCCCGGCGTCTGGTACTGGCCGCGCAGGTCGATGGCCACCACCCGGCGGGCGGCCGCGGCCAGCTGACGCAAGATCGGGAGGAAGTCCTCCTTGCTCCCGGTGAAGCCGGGCACCAGCAGCGCCGGACGGCGTTCGCATACTCCCGTGGCCGGCATCGCCTCGAGCGCGGCGAACCGGCCGCGTGCCGTCTTCAGGGTCATCCGCCGTACGCCCGCGGGGACGTCGGTGGAACGCGGGGTGCTCACGGGGGGCCACCCTACCGATTTGGCTGGCCGGGCATCGCGCTGGCCAGACTCAGGTCCGTCCCGCCGGGCTAGCTGGCTTGCCGCTGGTCGCGGGGAACGTCCTGGCCACGGCGGGTGCGGCGGCGAGCCCTGCGGCGGGTCGAGCCGGTCCCGGCCGACCCGTCACTGCCCTGGCTCTGCGCGGCGTTCCCGTGTCCGGCCCGGCTGCGGGCGGCACCGTCGCCCTGCGCACCACGGTCCTGGCCGGCGGTGTTCTTACCACCTGCGGAACGTCCGCGTCCGGACCGTCCGCGACTGCGAGGCGACCGGGGCTGGTCCCGCTGTGACCTGACTCGTCCAGTCTCGCCGATGTCCTCGATGGCCTCCGCGCCCAGGCCGGCCCGCCCTCGCTGGCCGGCAGGCAAGGTGCCGGTGACCGTCTCGGGGATGCGCAATGCGTTGAACAAGTGCTCAGAGGTGGAGTACGTCTCGGCCGGCTCGGGGTGGCTCAGGCCGAGGCTCTCGTCGATGAGCTTCCACCGGCGCATGTCGCGCCAGTCGACGAACGTGACGGCGATGCCGGTGCGCCCGGCCCGCCCGGTCCGGCCAGTCCGGTGCAGGTAGGCCTTGTCGTCCTCGGGGCACTCGTAGTTAACCACGTGCGTGACGTCGTCCACGTCGAGCCCTCGCGCGGCCACGTCGGTGGCGACGAGCACGTCCACCTTGCCGTTCCTGAACGCGCGCAGCGCGCGTTCCCGCTGCCCCTGGCCGAGGTCGCCGTGCACGCTCGCGACCGCGAATCCCCGGGCCTCGAGCGCCCCAGCGACCTGGTCGGCCATCCGCCGGGTCTGACAGAAGACCATGGTCAGGCCTCGGTCATCCGCCTGCAGCACCCGCGCCAGCACCTCGATCTTGTCCAGGTGGTGGATGCGGAAAACATGATGCTCGGTGTCCGGGGCGTGCTCTGGCTCGTCGCTTCCCTCGGCGCGGACATGCACCGGCCGGTTCAGATGGCGGCGGGCCAGGGTGACGACCTCGGGCGGCATCGTGGCAGAGAACAGCATCGTTTGCCGCTGGCTCGGGACGAGCTTGAGGATCCGCTCCACGTCGGGCAGGAAGCCGAGGTCGAGCATCCGGTCCGCCTCGTCGAGCACCAGCGTGTGTACGCCGGACAGGTCCAGGTGACGCTGGCCGGCCAGGTCCAAGAGCCTTCCCGGCGTTCCGACCACGACGTCCACGCCTGCCCTGAGGCTCTCGATCTGCGGCTCGTAGGCCCGGCCGCCGTAGACGGTCAGCACGCGGGTGCCTAGCCTGGCGCCCGCGATCCGCAGGTCGCCGGCGACCTGGATCGCCAGTTCCCTGGTAGGCACGATGACCAGCGCCTGCGGGACGCCGCTCGTGCCGGTCAGGTGCTGCAGCAGCGGTATGCCGAACGCCAGAGTCTTGCCGGTTCCGGTCCTGGCCTGGCCGATGATGTCGCTGCCGCCGAGTCCGATCGGCAGCGCCAGCGCCTGGATGGGGAACGCGGTCCGGATCCCGGTGTCCTCGAGCGCGGCGCAGATGTCGTCATGAACGTTAAGTTGCCGGAACGGGATCGCATCCAGCGGGCTCACCGACGGCCCGGGTTCTGCGTGGCCGGCGGGCGCTGCCTCGTCCGGGAAATCCTGGCCGCCTTCCGGCATGGTCTGTTCCGTAATTATCTGGGTTGTCAGGGCCTTCAGCCTCCATCAATGTGCCCGCGGGGAAATCGCATTCGGGTGGATCCGCGTGGTACGGCCCATCCGGGGCCGCCATATAGATCAACACAACCTGGCGCTACCACATTCCGGTCACGGGTCGCAGCCGAGTGTACCAGGATCGCGCCCGATGCCCGGGAGCCGAGGCAGCGGGTACGGGGGCGCCGCCGTTGCTACGCTGCCGCTGTGACCGAGTCGCAACCAGCGGGCGAGGTGCCCGGGACGGTCGGCCCGGCCGCCGCGGACGGTGTCATCGACCTACTCGGCCTCTTGGCCTACGCCGAGCTCGACGCGTTCTTCCGGCTGGCCGAGGATGCCGCGCTGGCGCCGTCGCTGGCCGACAAGGCCGCGCTCGGCGGGATGGCGGTGGCCGAGTTCTCACACTTCGAGCGGATCCGGGACGAGCTTCAGCGGCTCGGGGCCAATCCCGGCCAGGCCATGCAGCCCTTCACCGGCCCGCTGGATGACTTCCACGTCAGGACGGCTCCGTCCGACTGGCTGGAGAGCCTGGTCAAGGCGTACGTGGGCGACGGCATCGCCGCGGACTTCTACCGCGCGGTGGCCGAGGTGCTGGAACCGGGGCCGCGGGCGCTGGTACTCGAGGTGCTGGCCGACACCGGGCACGCGCAGTTCGCGGTCGAGCACGTACGGGCGGCCATTGCCGCCGACCCGACGGTGGCGGGCCGCCTGGCCCTCTGGGCGCGCAGGCTGGTCGGGGAGGCACTCGGTCAGGCTCAGCGGGTGGCCGCGCAGCGGCCGGCGCTCGCCTGCCTGCTGGTTCCGGCTCCGCGACCGGCCGTCGCCGCCGAGTCAGCTGACAGCATCGGGCCGGCCGAGGGCGCCGGGTCGGCCCAGGGCACCGAGCCGGCGGCCGGCGCGGGGCCGGCCGAGGTGAGCCAGCTCGGCGAGATCGGCCGGATGTTCGCACGGCTCACCGACGCGCACGCTCAGAGGATGAGCGTCCTCGGCCTCTCCGCCTGATCGGCCCGGATCGGCCGCGTCGGTCACAGATTGCCGAAGCCGACGCGGCGCGGCTCTGAGCTGCCCAGCTCCAGGTAGGCGATCTTGTCCGCCGGGACTAGGATCTTCCCGCCCTTCTCATCCGGGAGCGAGAACACGCCACCGTCGGCGAGCGCAGCGGTGAGAGCACGTTCGACGTCCTCGGCCGCCGTTTCCGTGTCCACGACGAGTTCCCGCGGCGCGGACTGGATCCCGATCTTGACTTCCACAACAATCCTCTCGGCGAAGCTGCGGGTCAGCGGCCAGCGGTGGTCGAGGCTAGCCTGCCTGACGCCGAAGACGAAACAGGCGCGGGGCTTGGTTGCTACGCCGCGAGCGAACCCGTGGCGACTGTGCGTTGACGTGAACGTTTACCACATCCGGCACGGCAGGCAATCTGGTCCGGAACACCTGCGATTGTCCGGTTCGGAACTACTTTATGAACCGCTCTCTGTTAAGTATGTGCTGGGATCCGGCTTACCCGGGCCACCTCACCCGGTGAGCGGCCAGCCGCTGATGCCGCGCCAGGCCAGCCGGCTCAGCAGTTGTTCCGCGGCGTCCTTGGGGATGTCCTGGCCGGTGCTCATCCAGTGCCGGGCGCTGACGTGGGCCATTCCGACGAGCCCCATCCCCAGCAGGTGCGCCACGTCGTCCTCGATCCCTGCGTCCTCGCTGATCACCCTGCTGATCATTTCGGCGCACTCATTCATGGTGGCATCCAGCCGTTCCCGCACGGCCGGCTCATTGCCAAGATCTGACTCAAACACCAGGCGGAATGCCTCGCCAGCGCCGCTCACAAAATCAAAGAAGGCGACAAAGGTGGCCGTCACCCGCTGCTTGTTGTCCTGAGTGGAGACGAGCGCGGTGCGCACGGTGTCGACCAGCGCGTCCCTGCTCTCGTCGAGCAGCGCCAGGTAGAGCTCGAGCTTGCCGGGAAAGTGCTGGTAGAGCACGGGTTTGCTGACGCCGGCCCGCTCAGCGATCTCGTCCATCGCGGCCGCGTGATACCCCTGGGATACGAAGACCTTCTGCGCGGCCCCCAGGAGTTGACGGCGCCGGGCCGGCCTGGGCAGCCGGGTGCTACGCGGCCGCGCGTCGGGGGTAGCTGTCAACACGATCTCCGCTATGTCCGATGGGTGGTCGTTCCACCGCGTTCCGGTAATCCTACGACTCGGTAGCGCTTCATGCCGAGGTCGCGGCGCTGGTCCGTGGTCGCGTGTCGTACCTGCGGAGGGTCAGCGGTACTCTTCGTCGTCGAGCTCGACGGCCCGCGATTGCTCCGCCGCGTCGGCTTCATTCACGTCAGAGGGCGTCTGGCGAACCGATCCCGCCGTCCCGTCGGCCTCGTCCAGCACGTCCCTGCGGCGCTCGACGGCGTCGTCCTCCGGCTCCTCCATGCTCATCTCGGTCATCCCCGTGCCCTCCTCGGTCGCCCTGGTGCGCCATCTTCAGGCTAATCTCCAGCGCGCCGGCAGCAAGCCCGGTCGCGGGACCGGGCTGGGGAGCTGGCAGACGGTGCGGAATCGGCCCCCAGGCCCAACGTCACCAGGCCTTTCTGCTCGGCCGGGTTAGGCTGGCCGCCATGTACAGTCCGTCGACCGTTCCGGCGCGGTCCGCGCCGGCTATCCCGCACTGGCCAGGGCGGCTGGTCCCGGTCGGGGCCGCCGAGGTGTTCGTGCGTTCCGTGCCGCCGGTGCCCGGTGCCGAGCCCGGGCTGTGCGTGCACGGCCTCGGCGGCTCGTCCACGAACTGGACCGACCTGATGGACATGCTGCGCCGGCCCGGCGCGCCGCCGGGCCAGGACGAATGGCAGGGGCCCGACGGCCAGGACGCCGACTGGATGGGCGGGCCGGGCGGGCGCCTGATCGCCTGCGATGCCCTGGACCTGCCCGGCAACGGGTACTCGCCGCCCCCGCCCGATGGCGACTACTCGGTGCGCGCCCAGGTCGCGGTGGTGGCCAGGCTGATCGAGGAGCGCGGCCGCGGGCCGGTGCACCTGGTCGGCAACTCGCTCGGCGGCGCCGTGTGCACCCGGCTGGCCGCGCTCCGGCCGGAGCTGGTCAAGACGCTCACGCTCGTCTCGCCCGCGCTGCCCGACCTCCGCCCGCGGCCGATACCCGCGCGCCTATCGGCGCTGCAGGTCCCCGGCATCGGGCCATGGCTGATGCGCCGGACGACCAGGATCCCGGCCCGCCAGCGAGTGCGCGTCCTGCTCCGCGCGGTTTACTACGATCCGGACGCGGTGCACCCCGACCGCATCGACCAGGAGGTGGCCGAGGTCGAGCGGCAGGACGGGCTCAGTTACGCCGGCGACGTGCTACTGGGCTCGGGCAGGGGCGTGGTCTACGAGTACCTCCGCCGCGGCCCGCAGACGCTCTGGCGTGACGCCGCCCAGATCACCGCCCAGGTCCTGGCCATCTACGGCAGCCACGACCGGCTGGTGGACCCGCGGATGGCCGCCCGCGCCGCCCGCAGGTTCCGGTATGCCCGCGTGCTGGTGCTGCCGCGCACCGGCCACGTCGCCCAGATGGAGCACCCCGGCCAGGTGGCCAGCGAAATGCGGATCATGGTGTCGGCCGCGGCCGCCCGCGCCGCCCGGGATATGGCTCGGTGACCGACCTGCTGCTCACCGCTCCGCGCCTGGTACCCGGTACCGCGGGCTCGGGCGTGCTGGAACCCGGCTTCGTCTGCATTGAGGGCGGCCGCATCACCGCGGTCGGCGCGGGTACGCCGCCCGGCCCGCCCGACCTCGAGCTTCCTCGTGGCCTGCTCGTCCCCGGATTCGTGGATCTCCAGGTCAACGGCTACTTCGGCGAGGAGTTCGACACCGCAGGCGCGACTGGGTGGGCCACGGTCGTCCGCCGCCTGCCCGAGACCGGCACGACCGCGTTCATGCCCACGATCATCACCGCGCCGCTCGATCGGCTGGCCGCCTCGCTGCGCGCGACGCTGGCGCTGCGGGCCGGCCTGCCGCGTGGTGCCCGGCTGCTCGGCATGCACGTCGAAGGGCCGTTCATCTCGGTCCGCCGCAAGGGCGCGCACCACGCCGAGTGGATCACCGAGCCGACGCCCGCCGCGGTCGACACCCTGCTCTCGGCCGGGCCGGGCCTGCTCCGGGTGATCACCCTGGCTCCCGAGCTCGACGGCGCGCTCGCCGCCGTCGCCCGGTTCAACGAGGCGGGCGTGCTGGTCAGCGTGGGTCACAGCGATGCCACGGCCGCCCAGGTGGCCGCGGCGGCGGACGCCGGCGCACGCATGGTCACCCACCTGTTCAACGGCCAGCGGCCGATGTACCACCGCGAGCCGGGCGTGCCCGGCCAGGCGCTGGCCGATTCGCGGCTGACCAGCGGCCTGATCGCCGACTTGCGGCACGTGGCCGCCGAAGTCTGCGCGATCGCGTTCGCGGCCGCCCCTGGCCGGATCTGCCTGGTCACCGACGCCGCGGCGTGCGCGGGCATGCCGCCAGGGCGCTACCTGCTCGGCGGCCAGCCGATCATCCTGCCGCCGGGCGACGGGGTCCCGCCGGTGCGACCGGACGGCACGCTGGCCGGGTCCGCGCTGCGGATGGACGCCGCGGTGGCCAACATGGTGAGCGCGGGTGCCGGGTTGGCCGACGCGGTCGCCGCGGCCACCCGCGTCCCCGCCGACCTGATCGGCCGCCCGGAGCTGGGCCGCATCGGCACGGGAGCCGCCGCCGACCTGGTCTGGCTGGACGACGACCTGCGCACCCTGGCCACCTGGGTGGACGGCGACATGGTGTACTCGGCCGCAGCCGAGGCGCGACGATGAACCATCCGCAGCGGCAGCCAAGCGCGAGCGACAGGGAGCCGGACGTGATCACCCACATGCGAACCGAGATCGGCGAGCAGCCCGCGGCGCTGCGGGCCACGCTGGACGCGCTGCTGCCCCGGACGGCCGAGGTGGCGGCGGTAGCCGAAGGCACCCGGCAGGTGCTGTTCATCGCCCGCGGGACCTCGGATAACGCCGCGGTCTACGGCAGTTACCTGCTCCAGGTGTACGCAGGCAGGCTGGCCACGCTGGCGTCGCCGTCGGTGGCCACCACGTACCGCAGCCGGGACGACCTGTCCGGCGTGCTCGCGGTGGCGCTGTCCCAGTCCGGGCAGACCGAGGAGATCATCGAGACACTGTCCTGGGCGGCTGACGGCGGGGCACGCACGATCGCGGTGACGAATGCGGCTCGGTCCCCGCTGGCCGCGGCGGCCGAGCTGGCCCTGGTGACCGAGGCCGGCCCCGAGCGTGCGGTGCCGGCCACCAAGACGTTCGTCACCCAGCTCGCCGCGCTGGCCGTGCTGGGCGTGGGCCTGGGCGCCGACCTCGACCCGGATGAGCTGCGCGGGGTCCCCGGCGAGATCGAGCGGATGCTCGCCGAGCCCGGGGACATCGAGGGCGCCGCCGCCGCCCTGGCCGGGGCGGCCGGCATGGTGGTGTCGGGCCGCGGCCTTGCCTACGCGGCCGCGCTCGAGCTCGCGCTCAAGCTCAAGGAGGCGTGCTACCTGCACGCGATGGGACTGTCGTACGCGGATCTGCTGCACGGGCCGATCGCGGTCGTGGACGCCGATACCCCGGCGATCATCGTGGCCGCCGACTCCGGCCCGGCGCTGGACGGCGCGGTCAGGCTGGCCCGGCGGGTCACTGGCGCGGGCGCGACCGCGCTGGCCGTCGGCGGCGGCCCAGCTTTGGCCGCCGAGTGCACTCGCGCGCTGCCCGGCCCCCGGTTGCCCGAATGGCTGGCCCCGATCGGGCTCATCGTGCCCGGGCAGCTGCTCACCGAGGCGCTGGCCCGCCAGCTTGGCCTCGACCCGGACAGCCCGCGCGGGCTGAGCAAGGTCACCCAGACCGGCTGACCGGGTACCGTCACGCCATGGCCACCCTCGTCTCCTTCCACGCCCATCCCGATGATGAGTCCATCGCCTGCGGCGGCGTTCTGCGCAAGGCGTACGAGGGGGGACACCGGGTGGTGCTCGTGCTGGCCACCCGCGGCGAGCACGGCGAGGTCGAGGAGGGGTTCCTGGCCGACGGCGAGTCGCTGGCCGAGCGCCGGGTGGCCGAGACGCAGGCCGCCGCGGGGATCCTCGGCGTGGCACGGCTCGAGTTCCTCGGCTACGTCGACTCCGGGATGATGGGCACGCCCGCCAACGATGCTCCCGGCTCGTTCTGGAGCGCGCCGGTGGACGACGCCGCCCGCAAGCTCGCCGCGATCCTGCAGGAAGAACAAGCTGACGCGCTGACCTGCTACGACAACAACGGCGGCTACGGCCACCCGGACCACATCCAGGTGCACAGGGTGGGAATGCGCGCCGCCCGGATGGCCGGCACGCCCCGCGTCTACCAGAGCACGATGAATCGCGACCAGATGCGGCGGGGCAGCCGCGAGCTGGCGGGGCAGGCCGCCGCCGCGGGCATCGAAGTCCCTGACGTCGCGGACGAGGAGGATTTCGGCAAGCCCGAGCGGGAGATCACCGCCGCCGTGGACGTCTCGCCCTACCTGGAGCGCAAGCGCGAGGCCATGCGGGCGCACACCAGCCAGATCAGCGAGCACTCGTTCTTCGTGGCGTTGCCTGACGAGGCGTTCCGCTACGCGTTCGGCACCGAATGGTTCATCCGCGACGGCCAGGGCCCGGGCATCACCGAAACAGACCTCCTGGCCGGCCCGTAGCCGCCGCTGCGGTGCACTACTTCCCAACAAGTCTTTGCAAGGATAGCTTTCGAAAGCTATCTTTGCATTCATGCCAGAGGACAACTCCACCGCCAATCTCGTCGGCGCACCCCGGTCCGTAACCCGGCTCACCGACCCGCGGGCCCTGCGGGCCATGGCGCACCCGACCAGGCTGTCGCTGATCGGGGTGCTGCGCCGAGAGGGACCGCTGACCGCCACCCAGGCCGGCGAGCTGATCGGGGAAAGCTCGGCCAGCTGCTCCTTCCACCTGCGGCAGCTGGCCAAGTACGGCCTGGTCGAGGAGGCGGGCGGCGGCAAGGGCCGGGAACGGCCGTGGCGGGCCACCACGCTGTTCACCTCCTGGCCCGACGTCGCCGAGGGACCCGAGGCCGCCGCCGCGTCCAGCCTGCTCAGCTCGGTGATCGCCGAACGGTACTTCGAGGCCCTCATGCGCTGGCTGGACGCCAAGCCGGAAGAGCCCGAGCAGTGGCAGCACGCCGCTCATTTCGGCGACACGATGTTGTACGTCACCCCGGAAGAACTCACCGGCCTGGCCGCGCAGACGCAGGCGATGATGGACCGCTTCCTCGACCGCGTGGAACACCCGGAGCTGCGGCCTCCCGGCGCCCGCCGGGTCGCCTACATACACCTGGCCTTCCCCGGCGACCTCTCCGGTGCTGCCGAACGGGAGGACCCGGGCCGGTGAGCGCCGCCGCGGAAGCGGACTCAAGGGCCGAAGCGGCACCTGGCCGCCGCTCAGGGCTGGGGGCGCGGGTTCCGGCGCTGCTGCGCGAGCGGACGTTCCGGCGTTACTGGAGCGCGCAGACGATCTCGATGTTCGGTGACCAGATCTCCTCCATCGCGCTGCCGCTCGCCGCCGTGCTCGCGCTGCACGCGCGGGCGGCCCAGATGGGCTACCTGACCGCCGCCGTCTGGCTGCCCAGCCTGCTGTTCGCGGTGCACGCGGGGGTGTGGGCCGACCGGCTCGGCCGGCGCCGGGCTCTCATGATCGCCGCCGACGCCGGCCGGGCGGTCCTGCTGGTCAGCGTGCCCGTATGCTACGCCCTGCATCAGCTCACGCTGGCCCAGCTGTACGCGGTCGCCTTCGGCGCGGGCGCGCTGAGCACGCTGTTCACCGTCTGCGACGGCTCGGTGTCGGTGGCCATCATGCCCGACGACCAGTACGTGGAGGGCACGTCGCTGGTATACGGGAGCCGCGCGTTCTCCTTCGTCGGCGGCCCCAGCCTGGGCGGACTGCTCGTGCAGGCGCTGAGCGCACCGTTCGCGATCGCCGCGGACGCCCTCTCGTTCCTGGGCTCGGCGTTCTTCCTGCGCCGGATCAAGCCCACGGAGGCGCCGGCCGCGGGCGGCGGCCGGGGCACGCTGTCCGCCGGGGCCCGGTTCATCCTCGGCTCGCCGATCGTCCGCGCCTCGCTGATCTCGGCCGGGGTCATCAACTTCTTTAACTTCGTGTTCATGGCCCTGTTCGTGCTGTACGCCACCCGGTCCCTGCACGTGCGTCCCGGGCTGCTCGGGCTCGTCCTCGGCGCGGGCGCGGTGGGCGGGGTGCTCGGCTCACTGATGACCAGGCGGCTGGCCCGCCGGATCGGGATCGGCTGGGCCCTCGTGGCCGGTGCCGTGCTGTTCCCCGCCCCTATGGTGCTGGTGCCGCTGGCCGGCGGGTCCACCGTGGTGGTGCTGGGCCTGCTGTTCGCGGCCGAGTTCGGTTCCGGCTTCGGCGTCATGATGCTGGACATCAGCATCGGCTCCATCTTCGCGGTCGTGATCCCGGCCGAACTCAGATCCCGGGTGAACGGCGCCTTCCAGGCGGTCAACTACGGCACCAGGCCGCTCGGCGCCCTGGCCGGCGGCGCGGCAGGCACGCTGATCGGCCTGCGCCCCACGCTGCTGATTGCCGTGGTCGGCGGCGTCAGCGGCTTCCTGTGGCTGCTGCCCTCGCCGCTGCCGAGGTTCCGGATGCCGTCGGCCTGACCGGGCCCGTTCAGCCGGCCGGCGGGACGGGCCGGGTGTGCAGCAGCAGCCGCGACGGCCTGGCCGCGGTGTGCCACAGCTCGTTGTGCGCGATCACACCGCCGGTCTCGGTTACCATGTCGCCGCCGGTGCCCAGGTTCACGTCGATCTTGGGGAAGGCCGACGAGGCGACCTCCAGCCGCAGCCTGTGCCCGGCCTCCAGCCGCAGGCAGGTGTCCCACATCGCGACGCAGACCTCGTACACCTCACCCGGGGTGAGCGACTCCTCCCGGCTGAAGCCGCACCGGTACCGCAGCCGGAGCACGCCATCGCAGAGCCGCTGCGCGAAGCCGTTCGGGTGCACGTCGACCAGCTTGGCCGTCAGGTCGGTGTCCGCGGCCGAGGTGGCGACGTGCGCGACCAGCCGCACCGGGCCGATGACCTCGACCGGCTCGGTCAGCGGGTCGCCGCTGTACACCAGCACGTCGCCCCGGCTCTCGACGCCGTGATAGTCGTCCGGGCCGCCGATCTGCGCGCTGCTCGAGTTGGTGATGAACGGGACCGGCCGGTCCGGGTCGTGCACCCACAGGTCCGGCGGCTGGTCGCCGTTCGGGGCGGTGGGCGACAACTGGCCGTCGCCGTAGAGGCTGTTCGCCGAACCGCCGCTGGACAGGTACAGAGTCGTCTCGGTCACGTACGGCGGCGGCCAGGACGGCTCATCCCGCCACTCGCCCGCTCCCATCACGAACATCCGCACCGGGGCGGCGGCCTGCTTGGGCTCGGCCCCCTTCACGTGCTCGTCGAGAAACGAGACGACGGCCGCGTCGAGGTCGATGAGCGCGTTCGGACCGAAGTCCACCTCACCCAGCGTTCGGGTCGTGTTCACCGCGTGCCCCCACGGACCCATCAGCAGCCGCTGCCGGTCGCGGCCGGCCGCGACCATCGCGGCGAAGTTGGCCGGGGTGCCGATCTCCTCGTCGTCGTACCAGCCGGAGACGTGCAGCACCGGCACGTCCACCTCGCCGATCCGGTGCTGGTAGCGCACCGGCTCCCACCACTCGCCCAGGGTGCGGTGGGCCAGCTCCGCGCGCCAGTTCGGCGACACGAACCCAGCCGCCTCATCCATGGTCATCAGCGGCCGGTGCTGGTACACCTCGGCCCAGTTGACGTTCTCCGCGTACTGCGGCATCCGGGCGTCCACCATCCGGAACCAGTTGATGTGCATCGGCGTGGGCAGGCCCGTCGGCGTCTCGACGAACGGGTCGCTGGGGGTGACCAGGCAGACCATCGCACGCAGCGCCGGCGGGTGCTCGAGCGCGGCGAGCCACTGGATCCGGCCGCCGTAGCTGGCGCCGTGGGTGGCCACGTCCCCGGTGCACCAGTCCTGCGCGGCGACCCAGCCGATGACGTCGAAGCCGTCCGGGCCGTCGTTGCGGTAGGGCTGGAACTGCCCGTCGGAGTCGCCGCGCCCGCGCACGTCCACGAAGACGGCGGCGTAGCCGGCCGTGGCGAACACACTCGCCCGTTTGGACTGCCGCTCGCCGGTCTTGCCATACGGTGTCCTGCTGACCACCGCGGGCGCGGGCAGCACCTCCGGCAGCGTCAGGTCGGCCGAGAGCGTGACGCCGTCGCGCAGCGGAATCCGGACGTTAAACCGGCGGGTGAGCGGGGGCATGGTGCCCGACACTATCGCGAGCCGGCGTTTGCCGGCCGTTCGGCTGGGTCGCCTACCATCGCAGCTGTGCCTCAGCATTCCGATGGGCCCGACGGCGCTCGCGGCGACCTGCACGCGGTGATCACGGACTGGGGCGGCGTGCTCACCAGCCCGATCCGGGATTCGGTCGACGCGTGGCTCGCGGCGGACCTAATCGACCCGGACGCGTACCGGACCGTCATGCGGGCCTGGGTCACCCAGGCCTACCGCGGCGGCGCGGACAACCCGGTCCATCAGCTCGAGCGCGGCGAGGGCGACCCGTCGGACTTCGAGCGCGCACTGGCCGCGCAGCTGGCTCGCACCGACGGGGCCCCGGTGCAGGCGACCGGGCTGCTCGACCGGATGTTCGCCGGCACGCTGCCGGTCCCGGAGATGTACGAGCTGATGCGGACGGTACGCAAGGCCGGCTTCCGCACCTGCCTGCTGTCCAACTCCTGGGGCCGCGTCGACTACCCGCGGGACATCTTCCCCGAGCTCTTCGACGCCTGGGTGATCTCCGCAGAGGTGGGCATGCGCAAGCCGGAGGAACGCATCTTCCGGCACGCGGCCGGCCTGCTCGGCCTGCCCCCCGAGCAGTGCGTGTTCATCGACGACATCGAGGCGAACATCGACGCGGCCACCGCGCTCGGCATGGTGGGCGTGCACCACCGCGAGCCGCTGTCCACCGCCGCCAGGCTCGCGGCGCTGCTCGACCTCCCCCTCGGCTGACCTGGTCCACCCCGCGTCAACGTGGTCAATGTGCCATGGCAGGCCCGATAGCGTCAGCGATGTGCCATCGACCGCCATGGCGCCCGGCGACGGGCTAACGTAGGCGGGCATGGCGGAGTATCCGCATCCGTCCAGTCCGGGACGCAGCGCGAACATGCGCGCCAACCGCCGCACCGACACCAAGCCCGAGCTCGCCTTGCGGCGTGCCCTGCACAAGCGCGGCTACCGGTTCCGCAAGGACTACCGGCTCGACCTGGACGGCGGCAGACGGGTACGCCCCGACATCGCTTTCACCGCCCGCCGGGTCGCCGTCTTCGTGGACGGCTGCTTCTGGCACGCCTGCCCGGAGCACGGCAGCAAGCCCCGGGCCAACGACTGGTACTGGACGCCGAAGCTGGCCCGGAACGTGGAGCGGGATCGCGTGGCGGACCAGACGCTGGCCTCGGCCGGCTGGCATGTGGTGCGGATCTGGGAGCACGAGAGCCTTGAACAGGCGCTGGCCGCGGTCATCGCGGTGGTCGGAGCCCGTGTGCCGGCCGCCCCGGTTGCCTCGCCCGTCGATCGGGCTGCGTCGGTGATGGATCCGCCCGCGTCGGCGGTGGATCCGGCTGCCGTGCCCGTTAATCCGGTTGCTCCCGCTGTCAATCCGGTTGGTCCCGCTGCTGTCTATCCGGTTGCTCCTGCTGTCAATCCAGTTGCTCCGCCGGTCGATCCGATTTCCCCGGACGATGATCCGGTTGCCGCGGACGGCCTGCGCGCCAGCCGTTCGGCTGACAAGATTTGATCACCCGCACCGAACCGAGGTGGCCATGCGCGTCTACCTGGCGTCCACGCTGCCGGAGCTGGCGGCGGCGTTGCAGGCGGGACAGATCGGCCCGGCGCCGCTGGCCGGGTTCGCGGTCACGCCGGCGCTGCGCGAGTGGTACGCAAGCGGCGACCTGGAGGAGCTCGAATACGCGGCGATGGCCGTGGCCGCCCGCGCGTCGCTGCGGCTGCTGACCGCCGATGCCGCCGCCCCGCCGCGCAGGGTGGCGCTGGCCGCCGACATCCCCGACGAGCAGGTCACCAACTGCGGCGACCTCGACGAGCCCGCCGCGGTCCGCATCGACGCCCCCGTGCCGCTGACCCGGGTGGCGTCCGCGCACGTGGACGACCCGTCCGCCGCCGCGGACGTGCGCGCGGCGGCGGCCGCGGCCCCGGCCGCCGATCGCGGTGACGACGACGCGAAATTCACCGTGGACAGCGCGGAAGGACACGAACTGCTCTGGTACGCCGTGCAGGAGCTGCCTTATTTGTTCGACTGACCGGGACCAGGCACTATGAGGACCATGGATGCCGTGACCAATGTGCCGGTGCCGGCCAACGAGCCCGTCCGGCAGTACCCGCCGGGCAGCCCGGACCGAGCCGCGCTGGAGAGCAAGATCAAGGAACTCGCCAGCGGGCAGGCCGACCTGACCATGACCATCGGCAGTCACCACCGGCTGGGCGGTGGCGAGCTGATCAACGTGGTCCAGCCGCACAATCATCGTCACGTACTCGGCCGGCTCGGCAACGCGACCGACCGGGACGTATCCGCCGCGATCGACGCCGCGGCCGAGGCCGCGCCCGGCTGGCGGGCGCTGTCCTTCGACGACCGGGCCGCGATCCTGCTCAAGGCCGCGGATCTGCTGGCCGGGCCGTGGCGGTCGACGGTGAACGCGGCCACGATCCTGGGCCAGTCCAAGTCTCCGATCCAGGCCGAGATCGATGCGGCCTGCGAGATGATCGATTTCTGGCGGTTCAACGTCCACTTCGCCCGGCGGCTGCTCGCCGAGCAGCCCGAATCGGCCGCCGGCAGCTGGAACCGGATGGAGTACCGTCCGCTCGAGGGGTTCGTGCTGGCCATCACGCCGTTCAACTTCACCTCGATCGCGGGCAACCTGCCGACCGCGCCCGCGCTGTTCGGCAACACCGTGGTGTGGAAGCCCTCGCCCACCCAGCAGCTGTCCGCGCACTTCATCATGCGCGTGCTCGAACTGGCCGGCCTGCCGCCCGGCGTGATCAACATGGTGACCGGCGATGGCCAGGCGGTGTCCCGGGTCGCGCTGACCCACCCGGAT
>DASXLW010000145.1:0-8153 GCA_036496025.1 Streptosporangiaceae bacterium | reverse complement strand
GTCCAGGCTGACCCGCAGCGTGCCGTGTCGCCAGGCCGCGCCGACCACCGATGTGATCATTGTGCCGGCCGGGGCGGCGATCGCCCGGCCTGGCTCGCAGGCCAGTTGCACAGGGTAGGGAAGATGGGCGGCCGCGTCGTTGATCGCGGCGGCGTAGTCGGACACCGGTGGCGGGTCGGTGTCGTAGCGGACCGGGAATCCGCCGCCCACGTCGAGCATGGCCAGCTTGATTCCGTCGGCGGCCAGGGCGGTCATGGTCTGCGCGCAGCGGCGGATGGGATTGTGCCATGCTGCGGGGTTCATGGTCTGGGATCCGACGTGGAATGCCAGCCCGTACGGGTTCAGGCCCAGTGACCGTGCCAGCCGCGCCAGCTGAGGGGCCTGCTCGGGGGGGATGCCGAACTTGCCCTGGTCGCCGACCACGTGGCCGGCGCTGGTGTCCAGCCGCAGCAGCACCGCGGACCGCGGGGCGTTCCGGGCGATCTTGTGCAGCTCGGTGTCGCTGTCGGCGGCGAACCGCCAGACCCCGGCCTTGTGGGCGCGGGCGATGTCATCGGCGGTTTTGACCGGGTGGGTGAACAGCACCGTAGCGGGGTCTGCGCCGGCCCGGATCGCCGCGCGGACCTCCGCCCAGGAGGCGGCCTCGAACCGGCACCCGGCCGCGTGCAGGCAGGCCAGTAGCCGGGGATGGGGGTTGGCTTTGACCGCGTAATGGACCGCCACCCCGGGCAGCGCCGCGGCCAGCTCGGCGAAGCCGTCCTTGGCCCGGGCGAGGTCGAGCAGCAGATACGGGGTAGGCGGCCGCGCGGCGGTGAGGGTACGGGCCACGCCGCGGCGGGCCGAAGCCTCCATGCCGTACCAGGCCACGTCCGCGGCAATCTTGCCGGCCGCGAATCCCAGCCATACCCCGCCCGGTAGCGGCCGGGCCAGCCACGCGGCGCCGGCCAGGCACCCCGGGCGGACTAAGAACCCGTCCAGCGCTTCTGCCGCCGCGCACGAGGCCAGCTGCGCAGTGATCGCGTGCCATGTCCCGGCGCCCAGCCTGCGCCATCCGGTCAGGTGAGCCGTGGCCTGGCGGGCCGCAGCCGCGGTCTTGGCCCCGACGCACCCGTAGAACCCGATAGCTTCGCAGACGGTCGCCAGCCCGGCGGCGGCCAGCAGCGACCCGGCGGCCAGGTACCCCGCGGTGAATCCGCTCAGAGCGGCGATCGTGCCGCATACCTCGGCCAGCCCGAACCGGGCCCGCCACGCCCGCCACCACCCGGCCCTGGCCGTGGCCTTGCGGCGGTCCGCAGCACCCCGCCCGGGCACGGCGCTGGCGGGCGCACCCCCGGTCGGCAACGCCAGCACCGGCCCGGTGCCCCTGGCCATTGGCGCCGCCGCCATGACCCCCCGCATGCTCATGCTGGCCCCCCGCACCGGCAGCTTCCCGTACAGCCCGGGTAACGCCCCTTGGTGAAACGGAGCATGCCGCCGCGGCGTTGATACAAGGTCCTGCGGAGGGAACCCGGGCCCTGGCCCCGCCTGGCAAGCTGGCCGACAAGAGAGTTACCGTCCATGACGATCTCCTTCGACTCTGGGGCGAGTTGAAGCGACCGTATGACGGCTGGCCCGCGGGCCGAATCGGCAGCAATTGCCCAGTTTCGCCGCGGTGTTGCCTATTTTTGGTGCATGCTGGCCAGCCCGGCCCAGGCCGCGTGAGCGGCGCGGGTCGAGGCGTTCAGTTTGGTCAGCACGGCCGCGGGCTTGCCGGGTGCGATCCCGGTCCGCAGCAGTGCCCGCAGCACGCGCTGACCGCCAGGTGACCCGGCCAGCGGCCGCGGCCGGATGGCCAGCTCGGCCGCATAGACCCGGGGCGGCGGGGCAAAGCTGGCCGCCGTCGCGAGGGTCAGCCGCGGGCGTGCCGGAGCCGCGTCACGGCCCGCCCGGGACGAGCGGTCTCTTTGCGGGGCGGGGGTTACATGGGGGCGGCGCTGGGATGAGGATGTTGCCGGAGGATTAAGGACGGCAGCCGCCAGGGAGTTCCGGGCGGGTGAGGGAGTGGGGGTTTGGGATGCCGTGGTTTCCGGATTTCGTCAATGCCGTGGAGTTGGCGCGCAGGCAGACGCGTGCCGCGGGCCAGGCTGATCCGGTCGCGCAGTACCTCACCGCGCTGAGCCACGCCGACACGCACGTCCTGGAAACGGCCTGGCCCGGCGACGTGGTGATCTACGACCCTCGCGCGGGCGAGGTCCGCGGGCACAAGCGGGTGCGGCGGTTCATCAGTGACAACGTGTCCTGGCTGGCCGCGCTGCACGCCCGGACCGAGACCGTGGCCTCGACCGTCGTCGGGAACCGGGCCGTGGTTGAACTGCTGGCCCGCATGGACCACGACGGGGGACAACAGGAACAGCAGCCGTGGCCGGTCGCGATCGTGGCCGAATCGCCCGACGACCGGTCGGTCGTGTTCCGTACCTACTGCAGTCAGTGGCCGCTGGACGAGCGGCGTCACGTCCGGCCGCCCATCCTCAAGCCCGGGGACATCCACCCCGGTGACGTCGTCGGCCGCTACCAGGCCGCGCTGGCCGCCGGTGACACGGAGGCCGTGGTGAGCACCTTCGAGCCGGACGGGTGCTTCCGGGGCTCCTTCGGGCCGGAGCACGTCCGCCGCGGTACCGCCGAGCTCCGCTCGTTCTACGCCGCGTGCTTCAGCGCGGGCGGCGGCATCGGCCTCGAGCACTGTGCGATGACCGACGACGGCGTGCGCTGTGCCCTGGAGTACAACTTCGTCCGCTGGGGCAGCCGCGACCTGCCGCCCCAGGCGGGACTCGGTATCTTCGAGCGCGGCCCGGACGGGCTGCTCGCCGCGGCCCGCGTGTACGACGACGTGGAAGCACCCGTAGAGCTCCCCTGAGGCGACGAGGAAACCCGCCCCCGCCGCGGGGCTTTCCCGAGCGATCTGGTGTGATTCTGTGGACTTTGACGATCAGTGGGGCGAGGGTGGGGATCAGGGGCACGGGGATTCGCAGCATCCGGGGACCTGGACAAACGTCGCTGATTACGGGAGGAGCCGACATCGTGGACATGAAGTTCGAGGTCACGGTGCTGCCGGTCGCCGAAGTCGAGCGCGCGAAGGCCTTTTACCAGAGCCTGGGGTGGCGTCTGGACGCCGACATATCCGTGGGCGAGAACTACCGGATCGTGCAGTTCACCCCGCCGGGCTCCCCCGCGTCGATCCAGTTCGGCACGGGGATATCGACGCTGACGCCGGGCTCGGTGCGGGACCTGTACCTGGTTGTCGAGGACGTCGTGGCGGCCCGGGACGAGTTGATCAGCCGCGGCGCGGACGTCAGCGAGGTCTGGCACGGCCCCGGGCTGGACAACGTCGAGAAGCGCATGCCGGGTCGTGACCCGGGCGGCGGTACGTACCGCAGCTTCGCGACGTTCGCGGACCCGGACGGGAACAGCTGGCTGCTGCAGGAGATCACCGAGCGGCTCCCGGGCCGGGTGTGGCCGACGGACGTCGGAGCCCTGGCCGACCTCCTGCATGAGACGGCCGACCACCACGGCGCGTTCGAGGCGGTGGCCCCGCCGCATGACTGGTGGGACTGGTATGCGGCCTACATGGACGCTCGCCAGCGCGGGAGCAGCCAGGACGCGGCTTCCGCCGCGGCCGGGCGCTACATGGCAGAGGTCAAGCACATCGTCGTCTGACCGACCCTGTCGCAACCTACGGAGGTAACGATGAGCTCGAGCAGTGACTACGACGTGATCGTTCTCGGCGGCGGGGCGCCGGGCGAGCACTGCGCCGCGGCGCTGGCCGCGCGCGGGCTGCGCGTCGCGCTCGTTGAGCGAGAACTGGTCGGCGGCGAGTGCTCGTACTGGGCTTGCATCCCATCGAAGTCGCTGCTGCGCCCGGGTGAGGCGGTACAGGGCGCGCGCAACGCGGCCGCGACCGCGCAGGTCGACGTGGCGGCCGCGCTGGCGTGGCGGGATTTCATGGTGTCGGACTATTCCGACGCCGGCCAGCAGCACTGGCTGGCGCACCGGGGGATCGACCTGCTGCGCGGCACGGGGCGGCTGGCCGGGACCGGCGCGGTCGACGTCGACGGCACCCGGCACACCGCGGAGCACGTCGTGGTGGCGACCGGCTCAGCTCCGATCGCGCCTCCGGTCCCGGGACTGGGCGACCTCGAGGGCGTCTGGGGCACCCGCGAGGCGACGAGCATGAAGGCAGTCCCGCGCCGGCTGCTCGTGCTGGGCGGCGGGTCCGCGGGCGTCGAGATCGCGCAGATCGTGCGGCGCCTGGGCGGCGAGGCGGTGCTGGTCGAGGGCGCCGACCGCGTGATTCCCCGCGAGCCCGCGCCGCTCGGCGAGGCGCTCGCTGAGGCGCTACGCCGGGACGGGATCGAGCTGGTGCTGGGGATGCACGCCTCCGCCGCTCGGCGGGACGGGGCGGAGTACGTGCTGGCCTTCGAGGACGGCCGGGAACTGCGGGGCGACCGGCTGCTGGTGGCCACCGGCCGGCGGCCGCGAGTGCAGGGGATCGGCCTTGAGACGGTCGGCGTCGAGGCCAATCCGCACGGCATCCGGGTTGACGAATACCTGCGCGCGGGCGAGCGCCTCTGGGCGATCGGCGACGTCAACGGCATCTGGCCGCTCACCCACGTCGGCGAGTACGAGGGCGACGTGGTCGCGGACAACATCGCCGGCCATGCCCGGC
Source organism: Streptosporangiaceae bacterium (assembly GCA_036496025.1). Taxonomy (GTDB): domain Bacteria; phylum Actinomycetota; class Actinomycetes; order Streptosporangiales; family Streptosporangiaceae; genus PALSA-505. The sequence goes on along the minus strand of DASXLW010000145.1, from coordinate 3,451 downwards.
CGGCGAACTACGATGCCGTTCCGCGAGTCACCTATACCGATCCGCAGGCCGCATCGGTGGGCGCGGCCGAAGCGGAATACAGCGCCACCTCGCCCGTGTCCGCGGTGCCGAAGACCGCCACCTACACGCATGCCTACGCCCAATCCAACGGGTTCCTGACGCTGCTCAGCGACGGCGAGCGGCTGACCGGCGCCTACGCGCTCGGGCCCGAAGCCGGCGAGTGGCTGCAGCAGGCGACGCTGGCCATCCGCGCCCGCGTCCCGGTCGAGGTGCTGGGCGACACGATCCAGCCGTTCCCGAGCTTCTCGGGTATCTATGACACGGCGGTGAAGCTGCTCCGCATGGAGATCGCGGACATGCCCCGGCCGGCCATGCCGATGGACGCGCAGATGGCGAGCCTGTCCGGGTGAGTAGGACAGCGCGGGATCGCTGCCGGCTAGCGCTGCCCGCGACCTGGTGACCGGTGGCCGGCGCTACTCATGGGAGGAATCGTGACCAGCGCGACCACCCCGGGCCCCGCCCAGCGCGAACCGGAACTGGCGGGGCAGAACGTCGTCTTGATCGGCGGCAGCGCTGGCATCGGGCTGGAGACCGCCCGGCGGGCCCGGGCCGAGGGTGCCGAGGTCGTCCTCACCGGCCGCAACCCCGCCCGGCTCGCGCAGGCGGCGCGGGAAGTCGGCGCGCAGCGCACCGCGGCCTTCGACGCCCGCGATGCGGCGGCCCTCCAGGCGTTCTTCCGGGACCTGCCGGCACCGATCGACCATGTGCTGGTCACGGCAGGCGGCCCGACCTACGGGCCGCTGCTCGAAATGGACTCAGCCCAGGTGCGCGACGCGCTCAGCGATCACGTCGTGCTGGGGCTCGAGGTCGCGCGCAATGCCGCGGGCAAGGTGCGGCCAGGGGGCACGCTGCTGCTCATGGGCGGCACCGGCGGCCGGCGCTTCGGTCACGGCCTCGGGATCGCTCCTGCCGCCACCGCCACGCTGCCGTCGTTCACCGCGGCTCTCGCGCTTGAACTCGCGCCGGTTCGGGTCAACCTGATCGCCGCCGGCTTCGTGGACACCCCGCTGTCGGCATCGCTGCTCGGAGACAAGCTCGAAGAGCGCCGCAATGAGCTGAGAGCGACCCTCCCCATCGGCCGTGTCGTCGGCCCGGCCGACGTCGCCGCGCTCGCCGTGCACATCATGACCAATACGGCGCTCACCGGCGCGACGTACGACATCGACGGCGGGCAGCAGTTCGTCTCGTGATGGGCTCGCTGTCCAGGGCGACCAAGAAGGGCGGATCAGTCATGCCAGAGGCTTCCCGGCCTGACCGGATGCGGGGATCGATGACGCGGCCGGACAACCACGTCATCGTCATATTCGGGGCCACCGGCGACCTGGCCAGGCGCAAGCTGCTGCCCGGGCTGTTCCACCTGGCCGCGGCCGGCCTGATGCCGGACCTGTATCAGATCGTCGGTTCCGCGCGCCGGGGCCTGACCGACGATCAGTTCCGTGAGCTCGCCCGCCAGGCGGTCGCCGACTTCGGGGACGTCAAGCCCGCGGGCGAAGGCTGGGAGGCGTTCGCGCGCCGGCTCTCGTTCGCCAGCGCGGCACCCGGCGCCACCGACGCGCTGACCGCGGCCATCGATCGGGCGGAGCGACAGATCGGCGGCTCGCCGGGGCGGCTGTGCCATCTGGCCATCCCGCCGGCCGCGTTCGAGCCCACGGTGACCATGCTCGGCGCCGCGGGCCTGGCCGGCGGGTCCCGCGTCATCATCGAGAAGCCGTTCGGCACCGACCTGGCGTCGGCCCGGGCGCTGAGCCAGACGGTGGACGCCGTCTTCGACGAGTCCCAGGTGTTCCGGATCGACCACTTCCTGGGCAAGGAGTCGGTGGACAACATCCTGGCGTTCCGGTTCGCCAACGGCATGTTCGAGCCGATCTGGAACCGCAGGCACATCGCCTACGTGCAAATCGACGTGCCCGAGACGCTCTCGATCGAGGGGCGCGGCGACTTCTACGATCAGAACGGCGCCTACCGGGACATGATCGTTACCCACCTGTTCCAGGTGCTGGGATTCCTGGCCATGGAACCCCCCACCTCGCTGGATGACCGCCACCTGCGCGAGGAAAAGTTCAAGGTGTTCGACGCGCTCAAGCCGATCGACCCCGCGTACGTGGTGCGCGGCCAGTACGCCGGGTACCGCGATGAGCCCGGCGTGGCCCCCGACTCGCAGACCGAGACCATGGCCGCGGTGCGGGCCGAGATCGACAACTGGCGGTGGGCCGGGGTCCCGTTCTTCCTGCGGTCCGGTAAGCGCCTGGCCGCCAGCCGTCAGCTCATCACGCTCGGCTTCCACCAGCCGCCGCTGCGGATGTTCCCCATCGACCGTGACCGTACCCTGCCCGGGCGCCGCAGCGAGATCGTCATCGACTTCGCCGACCCCGGCTCCATCACCATCTGCTTCCTGGCCAAAGAGCCCGGTGCCACGATGAAGCTCGGCGCCGCCGAGATGACCTTCCGCTACGCCGACTCGTTCAATGCCGCTTACGACCTCGAAGGCTATGAGCGGCTTCTCCTGGAGGCCATGCACGGCGACCAGACGCTGTTCACCCAGGCCGACGCGATCGACCGACTGTGGGAGATCTCTGCGCCGCTCCTGGACAACCCGCCGCCCGTCCAGTCGTACGACCCCGGCTCGTGGGGACCGCAGCCAGCGCTCGACCACCTCGCCGCCCCCTATTTCTGGCATCTGTCCGAGACCAGCTCACCTCCCCCTCTGGGCTGAGTCAGCGGGGTGATCTGATGGGAGGGTGCCCGCCGGGACGACAAGGAGGACCGCCATGACTGACCCGTACGAGCCGCCACGGCCGCGTGACTATGCGCTGCAGGAGGAACTGGAGTCCCTCCGCGAGCAGGAGCGCGAAGGGCACGCGACGCCCAAGGAGAAGCGCCGGGCCGAGCAACTGGAGCGCCGGCTCCGCGTCGACGAGCACGGCGAGCAGGTGCGCGAACGCCGAGAGGAGGATCGCGCGGCTGACGAGCACAGCGAGGAGGATCGCGCGCGGCGCCTGCGCTGACCCGAGCATGTCGCCAGGCCTCGGCCGCCCCGCGATGGGCGTACCCGGCCGACGGCAGCGGGCAGCGTTATCGTGGTGCCATGCGGGTGGACGTAAGCCCGGAAGCTGTGGCTTTTGCCGGTGCCCACGGCGGACGGCTGTGGGTGTGGGCCGCGCGGCCGCGGATGTGCTGTGCCGGGACACCGTCGTATATGCACGCGGCAACCCGGGCACCTCGCGGCGTGTCCGGGTTCGCTCGCGTTCCGGCGACAGGACTGGAACTGTGGTTCCGGGCTCCGCCCGGCACCCGGCCGGAGATTCTGGAGATCGGGCTGAAGGGAAGGCGCCACCCGCGGGTGGAGGCGTACTGGGACGGCTGCCTGTTCGCGCTCAACGGCTGACGCCGG
>DASXLW010000144.1:0-3978 GCA_036496025.1 Streptosporangiaceae bacterium | reverse complement strand
GGCCTCTGACCTGGTGGGCGATACTGGGATCGAACCAGTGACCTCCTCGGTGTGAACGAGGCGCTCTCCCGCTGAGCCAATCGCCCGGGCCGCGCGGCCGTCTGGGCGCGCGAGCGAACACAGACTAGCGCATCCTGGCCTGGGGCCGGGCAGCCCCGGCTCGGCTCGAACCCGGTTCAATCTCCGCGCAATGCGACGTCAAGGCCCCGCCAGGAGCATCCCAGGCAAGGGGCAGAGCAGCGTTCTGCCCGCGCGGTTGACCTCTGGCAGTCGAGATCGCGGGATCCGGTTGTAAAAGTTTTTACCGTCCAGCGCGTCTTATCTAAGGGCGGTCGACGTGAAGGCTCGCGAAGCTCAAGGCGCCGGGACCGCACGAGGTAGGGGGTGGCCTCATGATGGACGGCGGTACCACGATTACGGCCGAGCTCGGCTTCTTGCTCGTCATCCCGCGGCAGGCCAGCGTGCCGCTCACAGCCGGCCTGTTCTACACCGGCGACGACCCGTACGCGATTCGCATGGCCTTCTACGCGGGCACGGACGAGGTAGTGGAGTGGATCTTCGCCAGGGATCTGCTCACGGCCGGCCTGACCGACCCGGCAGGTAAGGGTGATGTCCGGACGTGGCCGTCGCCGTCCGGCCACGGCGGCGAGCCGGTGCTGAACATCGTCCTCTCGTCACCCTTCGGGGAAGCGCACTTCGAGGCGCCGATGACGGCGATGGCAGAATTCCTGCGCCAGACCTACGACGCCATTCCGGCTGGCCGGGAGGGCGAGTTCTTCGACATCGGCGCGGAACTGGACAGCCTGCTCTGGCGGGCTTAGAGGCGCGGGTCACGAACCGGACCCTGCCGGGCGGTAACGCGCCGAGGTCACGGATCGCAGGACAGGGCCGCACGGGCAGCGAAGGTCCGCGCGGCGTCGCGCGTGACTGGGCCCGGCGCCGCGGGGAGCGCGGCCCCGTCGACCGCCCTGATCGGCTGGACGTCCCTGGTCGTGGAGACCAGGAACGCCTCGGGGGCGGCGCCCAGCTCGGCCACGGGAACGTCCCGCTCGACGCCGCCGAACCACTCGAGCAGCAACGCCCTGGTGACCCCGGCCAGGCAGCCCGCCGTGAGCGGCGGCGTGACCAGCTCACCCCCGCTGACCAGGAACACGTTGCTGCCGGTGCCCTCGCACAGGTTTCCGTGCGTGTTCGCGAAGATCGCCTCGGTGGCGCCGCGTTCGGCCGCGTAGCCGAGGGCGCGGACATTCTCCGCATACGACGTCGTCTTGATCCCGGTGAGCGCGCCGCGCTCGTTGCGCAGCCACGGCACGGTCACCGTGTCGCAGCTGGCTCCCCAGTCGTTCAGCTCGCCGAGCGCGATCACGACGGTGAGCGGCCCTCGGCCGCGCTGCGAGCCGAGCGGCGATTCGCCGCCGGTCACGGTGATCCGCAGCCGCGCGCGGTCCGGGTTTCCCGAGGCCTTCAGCACCGCGAAGACCCCGGCCGATATCGCCTCGGGCTCAGGGGCCGGCAGGCCGAGCCCGGCCGCCGACGTGCCCAGCCGGCGCAGGTGCCGGGTCAGCGCGAACGGCAGGCCCCCGGTGACCTTGACGGTCTCGAACACCCCGTCTCCCACGGTCAGGCCATGATCGAACACGGAGATCCGGGCCTGCGCGTCGTCGAGCAACGCGCCGTTCAGCCAAATCGTCATCGATCCCCCGTCACCGCAGGCCGCCGCACGCCGCAGCGGCCGCCGCGCAGAGCTCGGGGATGCTGGCGCTGACCGCGGCGATCTGCTCGGCGACCTCGCGGTCGATGTCCATCCTCGGCACCCGCGCGCGGATCGCGGCGTGCACTGCCTGCAGCGGCGCGGCAGGAGCGGCGATGTCGGCGCGAAGATCGATGCCCTGGGCCGCGCAGCACATCTCGACCGCCAGGCAGGTGCGCACGTTCGTCACCACGTCGGCCAGCTTGCGCACCGCCGTCCAGCCCATGGACACGTGATCCTCCTGCTTGCCCGAGGTCGGGATCGAGTCCACGCTCGCCGGGTGGGCGAGCACCTTGTTCTCGCTGACCAGCGAGGCGGCAGTGTACTGAGCCAGCATGAAGCCGGAGTTGGTGCCCGCCTCAGGCGCGAGGAACGGGGGCAGCCCGCGGGAGAACGCGGGGTCGAGCATCCGGTCCACCCGCCGCTCGCTGATGCTGGCCAGCTCGGCCAGCGCCATCGCCAGCATGTCGGCGGCGAACGCCAGCGGCTCGCCGTGGAAGTTTCCGGTGACCATCACTTCGCCATCCGGAACGATGACCGGGTTGTCCACCACGGCCCCCAGCTCGATCTCGAGCACGCCGCGGGCGTACGCGAGCACGTCCCTGACCGCACCGTGCACCTGCGGCGCACAGCGCAGGCTGTACGCGTCCTGCACGGCGTGCCTGCTGTCCCGGTGACTGGCCATCAGCGCGGAGCCCGCGACCAGCGCACGCAGGTTGGCGGCGCTGTCCAGCTGGCCTGGATGCGGCCGGATCACCTGCACCCGCTCGTCGAAGGGCCGGGCGTGGCCGAGCAGCGCCTCCACCGACATGGCGCAGGCGATGTCGGCCGCCTGCACCAGCATCTGCGCTTCGGTGACAGAGAAGGCCAGCAGCGCCTGCATCGGCTCGGTGCCGTTGACCAGCGAGAGCCCTTCCTTGGGCGCGAGCTCGAGGGGTTCGAGATCGTGCTCGGCGAGAACTTCGGCGGCTGCGCGCCCGCGAGCGTCCGCGGACCCTCCGGCCCGGAGCCTGCCCTCGCCGATCAGCGGCTGGGCCAAGTGCGCGAGCTGCGCCAAGTCGCCGGAGGCGCCCACCGAGCCCTTGCCGGGGATGACCGGCAGCAGGCCGAGGTTCAGCAGTTCGAGCAGCCGGCGCGGTAGCTCCACGCGCACTCCCGAGTACCCCGCCGCGAGCGTCCGCGCCCGCAGCAGCAGCACCGCTCGCACGGTGGCGTCGTCCAGCGGCGGGCCGGCCGCGGCCGCGTGCGACCTGATGATCGCGCCCTGCAGCCGGGTGAGGTCGCGTTCCCCCACCGGCGTGTCGGCCAGTGCACCGAATCCCGTGTTCACCCCGTACACCGGCGCGCCGCCGCCGATCGCCGCGGTGACGATACCGCGGCTGGCCTCCATCCGGTCCGGCACCCCGGGCCCGAGCTCGGCGCGGGCCTGCCCGCGCGCGACATCCACCACATCCTGAACGGTCAGGGGGTCGCCGGTGACGATCACTGTTCGCATGGCTGACAGCCTGCCACCAGGTCGCCGGGCCCGTCGCGGGCCCCTGCGGTTTCCCGGGTCCGCGGTTCACGCCCCGACACGGCGTCTAGGCGTCCGCCCAGCCGAACGTGGCGGCCAGCCCTTCCCGGCCGGCCGGCGTGACCCGCACACTGCGCGGGCGCGGCCCGCGCTCGATCCACGCCAACTCGAACAGCCGGGCGGTGATCGCCGCCGCCAGCGCTCCGCCCAGGTGCGGCCTGCGCTGGGTCCAGTCCAGGCACGGCCCGGCGAAGCGCCGGCGCGAGGCCCGGATGACATCGATATTGATACCGAACGGTGCCAGCACGGCCGTTCCGCGCCTGGTGACCCGATAGCGCACCGCGGCCATGTCCGTGACCGGCCTGCCGGCCTGGCGCGGGCCGGTTACGGGAGCGGGCCCGGCGTCGGCCTGGCCCGCCTCGGCCAGCAGGCCCTCGCGCAGCAGGGCGTCGAGCAGCTCGACGCCGGCCCGCCCGGCCAGGTGGTCATAGCAGGTCCGGGCCGCGGCGAGCGCGACCGCCTGCCGTGACTGCCGCAGGCTGCGGACCCGAGCCGGCGGCCCGAGCTGGGACAGCGCCTCGATCGCCGCGGCGACCTCGTGACCGGCGAGCTGGTAGTACCGGTGCCGGCCCTGCCGGATCACGGTCACCAGGCCGCCGGCGAGCAGCCTGGCCAGGTGCGCGCTGGCGGTGGGCGGGCTCACCGCGGCCAGCCT
>DASXLW010000143.1:0-4945 GCA_036496025.1 Streptosporangiaceae bacterium | reverse complement strand
CGAACTGTGGGCCCCGGGCGGCCGGGCGCCCAGCCGGAGCTTTGCCGGGGTGATCGCCGCTAGCGCGCGCGAGATAGCCTGGGCGGCGCCCTGCTCCCGGCGGTGCCGGGTACACGTGCTGAACCTGGTCACCTCGCGGCCCACCGTGATCGACCTGCCGGCCGGGAATTCGGTGGCCAACGCGGCCTTCAGCCCGGACGGGCGCTTTCTCGCGCTCCAGGTGAGCTTCGCCAGCAACGGAGACGATGGCGCACTGGACATGCAGCTCGATGTGGCGTCGGCCGCCACCGGCCGGGTGATCAACGTGCCGAGGGTATCGGTAAGCAGCGATGCCCTGGTCAGCTTCGGCTGGCCCGTCGGCAGCGACGTCCTGGTCGCCGCGCTCAGCTTCACGGCCAGGGTGCAGCTGGCCGCGTGGCGCCCCGGCGCCGGCCGGCTGGCTGTCGCGGACGTCAGGTCCGGGCAGAGTCCGGCTGCCCTGATCATCGGGCCGTCCGCCCGTTAGCGTCGAGGATGAGCAACCTTTCGGCCCCGCACGTCGTGCAGTAAGTATGTGGGGAGTGTTACGAGATTGGTGATGGGCGAGGCCGAACCGCCCGATGTCATCGGCCCGGACGACGCGTCCTTCGAAGAATTCGTGGCTGGCTCGTCTGCCCGCCTGTTCACGATGGCGAGGTTGCTGACCGCCGGCCACCGCGCCGAGGCCGAGGATTTGCTCCAGGGCGCCTACGAGCGTGCCTACCGGCACTGGGGACGGATCACCCGCCGGGACGACCCGGAGAGGTACGTGCGCCAGATGCTGGTCAATGCGTCGGTCGATAGGTGGCGCCGGCTGCGGCGCCATCCGGAGACGGCACTGGCCGGCCCGGGAACCGACCCGGGTACGGCGGACGCCACGGCCGTGCTTGCCGACCGTGACCTGCTGCTGCGCGGCCTGGCAGCGCTTCCCGCCCGGCAGCGGGCCGTCCTGGTACTGCGGTATTTCGAGGACCTCTCCGAGGCCCAGACGGCAATGGTGCTCCGCTGCAGCGTGGGCACCGTCAAGAGCCAGGCCGCGCGCGGGCTGGCTCGGCTGCGTGCGAGCACTGGTGACGCCGCCGGCCGCGATGCCGGCACGCGGGAAAGGCACGGTGCGTCATGACCGAGTTCGAGCGCAGGCTGCGGGCGGCCATGGCGGCCGCCGCCGAGCCCTCGCCGGCCGGGTTGCTGGACGCCATCCGCCGACGGCACAGGCGCCATGTCCGGCGCGTCGGCGCGGCCTGCGTGGGCGCGGTGGCCGCGGTCGCGATCGCGGTTCCGCTGGTTACGCACGGGCTGCTGACTGGACCGGCGGGCGGCGGCCCGGGTGGCAGCCTCCCGGCCGCCTCTTCGCCGGCCCGGCTGCCGGGCCGGTCGGCGAGCGCCCTCCCCCCGGTGCCGCCTGCGGCACTACCGGGTACCGTGCGGCGGGACTGCGCAGACAACAACAACGGCACGCTGGGGCGGAACTGGAAGGCGCAGAGTGTGCACGCCGGCCCGGTGTGGTTCATCTACGTCCGGTCCAACCGCGCCGGGTCATCGCGTTCGCGGCTGACCACGGGCCAGCCGGCCGCCTCCGCCATGGTCATCGCGATCCGCAACGGCCATACGGCCACGGTGACGAATGCCCCCGTCACGGCGAAACGCTTCCGCTTCCTGGCCGGGTTCAACGGCAACCAGAAGCCGTACACCATGGCCGAGGGCGCTCCGAACTTGTTCCTGTCCGGCTGCCCGGTCAGCCCGGTCGGGACCCACATCCCGGAGAGCTATGCGCCCGGCCTCACGATGTTCTGGCAGGGCTACGTCACCGACCTGCGCGGCTGCGTCCCGCTGGAGGTGTACGGATCGCCCGGGGCCCGGCCGATCCGGGTCACGGTGCCGGCCGGCGGCGCTACCTGCCGTTCATAGCCGCCTGACCCGGCGCGCTCCGGCGATCTTCCGGGCGCCCGGCAGGTTTGCCGGGATCGGGGTGGCCAGGTACTCGTGCACGAGGCGCACCGCCGTCGCCCCGTCGCCGACGGCGGAGGCGACCCGCATGATCGAACGATGCCGGGCGTCCCCGGCGGCGAAGACGCCGGGCACGGAGGTCTCGAGGGGGAGGGGCGCGCGTTCGAGCGGCCACCGGGCCGGCGGCGCGCCGTTCCGGACGATGTCCCGCCCGGTCAGGATGTAGCCGGACTCCAGCTGAACGGCCGCGGGCAGCCATTGCGTGCGCGGCGCGCCGCCGATCAGCACGAACAGCGCCGCCGCCGCAACCTGCTCTTTCCGGTCGTGCTGCCGGTCGTGCAGGGTGAGCCCGTCGAGGTAGGCCGCACCGTGGCCGTCGGCAACCTCGGTACGCGGGCGCACCGTGACGTTGGAGGTGGCTTCGATCTCCCGGATGAGGTAGTCCGACATCGAGCGGGCCAGGCCGTCCGCCCGCACCAGCATCGTGACCCGCCGGGCATACCGGGCCAGGTGCAGCGCGGTCTGGCCGGCCGAGTTCCCGCCGCCCACGACGAACACGTCGCGGCCTTCCATCGCCCCGGCCTCGGTCCCGGCCGCGCCGTAGAACACGCCCGCGCCGACCAGCGCCTCAAGGCGCGGCACCCCGAGACGACGCCAGGCGATGCCCGGCGCGACGATGACCGCCTTCGCGGCGACCTGGCCGCCGTGGCCGAGGTGTACGACGCGGTCGGTGCCGCGGCACTCCAGGCCGGCTGCGGGCTGGGAGAACACCATGTGCGCCCCGAACATCCAGGCTTGCTCGCACGCGTTGCGGGTGAGCTCGTGCCCGCTGATGCCGTGCAGGAAGCCCGGGTAGTTCCGTATCATCGGGCTGCTCCCGGCCTGGCCACCGGACACGGTCTCTTCGAGCACGACCGTCTGGAGGCCTTCGGAGGCGGCGTAGACGGCGGCCGCGAGACCGGCCGGCCCGGCCCCGACGATGACGACATCGCACGCGTCGATGTCGTTGTCGATGGTCCCGCCGGTGGACTTGATGATCTGGGCCGGCGTGGGGTCGACCATCGTGTAGCCGTCGTGGCGGACCACGACCGGCAGGCGCGACGTGTCCAGGCCCCGCTCTTTGAGTAACTGGCGACCGGGCTCGGTATCGGCGCCGTGGAACTGGTACGGGACGCTGAACCGGGTGAGCAGCTCCCGCAGCTCGTGGGTGCGGCGGTCGTTGAGCGGTCCGATGACGCGGAACAGCTCGAAGCCGGCTTCCTGGTCCTTGGCCCAGTCGGCCAGGAACCCGCTGACCGCGCGGTAAAGATCTTGTTCGAGCATCCAGGGCTTAGTGAGGTGGTAATCGGCCTGGCCCAGTGTCATGGCCTGGACGACCGGGCTGGAGGCCGAGTAGTCGCGCTCGACCAGGAGCACCCGCTTGGCCAGCGGGTGCAGGTGATGCGCGCGAGCGAGGAAGTCGACTCCGGTCATCTCGCTCATCTGGTGGCCGGCGACGACCAGTGCCACCGGTTCGCCCCGGCCGGCCGTCTCGCGCAGCCGCGCCAGGCCGGCGGCGGGCGACGACTCACCGATGATCCGGAAATCCCGGCCGAACCGCCGGCCGAGATCGTCGCGGAGCGTGTGCATCACGCCGGGCTCGTCATCGATCACGAACAGGACGGGCCGCGTCACCGGGCGGGTGCTCAGCCTGGTCCCGACAGCGCTCTCGGCTGATGTTGTCCTCATAGGGAACGCCCTCCTCATGCCCGGCCGGATGCGCAGGCTCCGCGAACATAGGGCCGGCGTCGTTCGCCAGGCGTTCGCCAGCCATCCTGTTGTCAGCGCAGGCCACCAAGCCCGTATGCAGGCCGGCTGGCGCGCCTGTGGAGATCAGGTGAAGGCGCCGCGACAGCACGGCCGCGGGTCAGCCGGGGCGCGGTCGGTCGTTCCTGCGCGAGTCGTGCCTGCGTGCGGGTCGCGCCTCGCCGGTCAGCCAGCCTCTGCGCGGGCGAGCTCGGCGGCCACGGCGTCGGCGCCCAGCCCGATCATCCAGGTCAGCGGCGCGTCGGGCAGGAAGGACTGCATCCCCGCGGCGAGTTCGGCCTTGGCCGCCTCCGGCAGCCGCGGCTCGCCATCGGCCAGCCGCCGGACAAGCTCCCGGTAATAGAGCAGGTAGCGGCGCTGCTCGGCGAGCACGCCCGGCCCGGCGGGGGCACCGTGCCCGGGGTACAGCGTGCCGACGCCGGCGAGTTCCCCGGCGAGCAAGTCCAGCGCGGCGAGCCAGCTGCCCGAATGGCCGTCGGCCGTGTAGGGGTGGGTGCCGTGGAACGCGAGGTCACCGACGAAGGCGACCGGCGGGCGGCCATCGGCGGCGAGCAGGAAGTAGCTGTCCGCGTGGCTTTCGGCCGGGCCCATCTCGCGCACGGTGAAGGTCAGCTCGGCGAGCTGCACCCGGTCCCCGTCGGCCAGCAGCACGTCGGGGTAGTAGGTCTGCGCGGGCCATTCCGGGCCGTAGACGGGCGACCACTGCTCCCGCTTGGCCTCGGCGATCTGCTCGATGACCTTGCCGACGGTGGCGGCCGCGTAGACCGGCACCTCCTGGTCCTGGACCACCGCGGCCACCCCGTTGAAGTGGTCCGGATGGGGATGGGTCACCAAGATCGCGAGCAGCGGCTTCCGCAGCGCCCGGAGCCGCGCGCGCAAGGCCCCGATGTCGGAGACCAGCAGGCTGGTATCGACTACGACCACACCCGACTCGGCCTCGACCAGGTACGAGTTGACGTTCAGCCCGGGCTCGGCTGCCCGGTAGGTGTGGATGACCGGTCCGGCCATGGCCGCTCCTTGCTCGTGGTGACCCTCTAGGCACGATCCTCGGCGCTGGCCGCGGCGCTGTCCAAGACAAGCCGTGATAACTGTTGGCTATGGATGCTCATCTCCGGGACCTGCGCTACTTCGCCGCGGTGGCCGACGAGCTGAACTTCACCCGCGCCGCCGAACG
>DASXLW010000142.1:0-12702 GCA_036496025.1 Streptosporangiaceae bacterium | reverse complement strand
CCGCCGCGCCGGTGGCCAGGTTCTGGGCCTCGATGGTCTCGTTGAACTGGCTGTCACAGCCGTAGGACATGACCAGCCGGCCGACCACCAGCGGGAGGTCGGAACCATTACCCCCGCAACCGGAGTGGCCCCAGACACGCTTCCCGTTGCTGAGGTTAAACACCTCAACCCCATACGCGAGGTCCGAGCCCGCCGCGACAACGTAAGAACCAGATACCACCGCTCCGGCGAAGCCCAACTCATTCGGGGTGTTCGCTGACCAGACCAGTGCGCCCGTAGAGGCGTTGAAGGCGAAAATAAAGCCTGATATCTCGCTCTCCGTTTCGCAGGAGTCGTCGGCGCCCACGATGACGAGGTTGCCTGATACGGCCAGTGAGTCGTAGTAGAGGGCAGTGCCTGGAGCAAAGGCCGGATCTGGGTTGATCCGCCAGATCAGCCTGCCGGTGGCGGCGTTGTACTTGCTGAGCTTGTAGTTGGTCATGGCGTACACGTAGCCGCCGGCCAGCACCGGCGCACTGACGCCCGTCGGACCGCAGGCTGGATTCTGCGGGCGCAGCGGCGCCAGGACGCTTCGCAGGGGCCTGACCTTGGTCACCGCCGCGGGGGTCAGCACCTTTTCGGTCAGGTTGACCCGGCTCTGCGCCGCGTTGCCGTTCGTCTGCGGCCAGGGACTGTTCTCAGTGCTCGCCAGGCTGGGCTGAACACCAGTAACCACGCACGATGCCACTAGGGCCAGCACGGCAACTGTCTTACCTAACATGATTCCCTCCTACGGCGGCCAGAAGTAGAACGGCATGATCTCCTCCCGGCTAGTTGGACGCTCCAGCCGCGCCCGGGGATTACAGACCGCACGCGGCCGGATACTCCTGCAGTTCAGCAGAAGGGCCCCCCGCGCTGCCGCTTGCGCCGGCCGAGGCGGCGCGATTCATGCCATCACGCCGCCGGCCCTCCCCCGGCCGGCACCGCGCCGCCGGCCGGCCGGCCGGGAGTCCCTCGACGCCGGCCCCTGACATCACGCGGGTGGCGGGGGGCCGTACCGTGGTCTGGACCACGAGTTTCGCCCCCTACCGAGGAGGCCTCATGACCGAGCAGGACTTCCTCACCGTGACCGACAGCCGGACCGGCCAGGAATACACGATCCCCATCACCGACGGAACGATTCGGTCCACCGACCTGCGGCAGATCAAGGTGTCGGAATCCGACCACGGGCTGATCAGCTACGACCCGGGTCTGCTCAACACCGCCGTCGCGCGCAGCCGGGTCACCTACCTGGATGGGGAGGCCGGGGTGCTGGAGTATCGCGGCTACCCGATCGAGCAGCTGGCGGCGAACGCCAGTTTCCTCGAGGTGGCCTACCTGCTCATCTACGGGCACCTGCCGTCCGAGGGCGAGCTGGCCGGCTGGGTCGAGGACATCAGCATGCACACGTTCGTGCACGAGAACATCAAGGACTTCATGCAGGGCTTCCGGTACAACGCGCACCCGATGGGGATGCTGCTCGCCTCGGTCGGCGCGCTGTCCACCTTCTACGCGGACGCGAACGTCTGGGACAACCCCGGCTCTACCGACCTGCACATCCGGCGGCTGATCGCCAAGGTGCCCACGCTGGCCGCGTTCGCGCACCGGCATAACCTCGGCCTGCCCTACGTCTACCCGGACAACGACCTGAGCTACACGGCCAACTTCCTGTCGATGCTGTTCAAGATGTCCGAACGGCAGTACCACCCCGACCCGCGGGTCGAGCGGGCGCTGGAGACGCTGTTCATCCTGCACGCCGACCACGAGCAGAACTGCTCGACCACCGCCGTCCGGGTGGTCGGCTCCTCGCACGCCGACCCCTACTCTTGCGTCGCCGCGGGCATCGGCGCCCTGTACGGCCCGCTGCACGGCGGCGCGAACGAGGCCGTGCTCAAGATGCTGGTCAGGATCGGCGACATCGGCAACGTACCCGGCTTCATCGACGGAGTGAAGCAGGGCAAGGAACGGCTGATGGGCTTCGGGCACCGGGTGTACAAGAGCTACGACCCGCGGGCCCGGCTGATAAAGCAGGCCGCGGACGACGTGTTCGAGGCCAGGGGCACCAGCCCGCTGCTCGACATCGCGCTCGAACTGGAAAAGCGGGCGCTGGAGGACGACTACTTCGTCAGCCGCAAGCTCTACCCGAACGTCGACTTCTACTCCGGCCTGATCTACCAGGCGCTCGGCCTGCCGCAGGAGATGTTCCCGGTCCTGTTCGCGCTGGCCAGGACCAGCGGCTGGGTGGCCCAGTGGCTGGAGATGGTGCACGACCGGGAGCAGAAGATCGTCCGTCCGCTGCAGATCTATACCGGCGACCGGGGCCTGGAGTACAAGAGCCTGACTGGGCGCGGCTGACCGCGGAGCCGTTCGGTAAAATAACTAGTTGCCATCAAGCAACTAGTTATAGGTAGGCTGTGCAAACGTGCCGAAAGAGGGGCCGGACCGGGGCGACCGCTACAAGTGGGTAGCCCTCTCTAACACCACGCTCAGCATCACGATGGCGACCATCGACGCCTCCATCGTGATCATTGCGCTACCGGCGATCTTCCGCGGCATCCACCTGGACCCGCTCGACCCGGGCAACGTCAGCTACCTGCTCTGGATGATCATCGGCTACCTGCTGGTGCAGTCCGTGCTGGTTGTCACGCTGGGCCGGCTGGGTGACATGTTCGGCCGGGTGCGCATCTACAACCTCGGCTTCGTCGTCTTCACGCTCGCCTCGATCATTCTCTCGCTGGACCCGCTGACCGGCCAGGGCGGCGCGCTCTGGCTGATCGGGTTCCGCTGCGTGCAGGCATTCGGCGGCGCGATGATGATGGCCAACGCGGCGGCGATCCTGACCGACGCGTTCCCGGCCAAGCAGCGCGGCATGGCCCTGGGCATCAACCAGATCGCCGGCATCTCCGGCCAGTTCGTCGGGCTGCTGCTCGGCGGCGTGCTGGCCGCCTGGGACTGGCGCCTGGTGTTCTGGGTGAACGTGCCGATCGGCGTGTTCGGCACGATCTGGTCCTACCTCAGCCTGCGCGAGATCTCGACCTCCCGGCGGGCCCGGATCGACTGGCCGGGCAATATCACGTTCGCGCTCGGCGCCAGCCTGCTGCTGGTGGCCATCACCTACGGCATCCAGCCGTACGCCGGCCACCCGACCGGGTGGTCGAACCCCAAGGTGATCGCCGGCCTGGCCGCCGGTGTGGCGCTGCTCGCGCTGTTCTGCGTCATCGAGACGAAGATCGCCGAGCCGATGTTCCAGATGAGCCTGTTCAAGATCCGGGCCTTCGCCGCGGGCAACGCGGCCAGCCTGCTCGGCGCGATCGCCCGCGGCGGCCTGCAGTTCATGCTGGTTATCTGGCTGGCCGGCATCTGGCTGCCGCTGCACGGCTACAACTATGTCGACACGCCGCTGTGGGCCGGCATCTACATGCTTCCGCTGACCGCGGGGTTCCTGATCGCCGGCCCGATCTCCGGCTACCTGTCTGACCGGTTCGGTCCGCGGCCGTTCGCTACCTCGGGGCTGCTGGTGGCCGCCTGCGCATTCACCGGGCTGATGCTGATCCCGGTGACGTTCCGTTACTGGGAATTCGCCATACTGATCTTCCTGAACGGGGTCGGCTCCGGGCTGTTCGCGTCGCCGAACACGTCCGCGATCATGAGCGCGGTCCCGGCCCAGCACCGCGGCGCGGCCTCCGGGATGCGGGCCACCTTCCAGAACTCCGGGATGTCCCTGTCGATCGGCATCTTCTTCTCCCTGATGATCGCCGGACTGGCGGCTACGCTGCCCCGGACGCTGGCCAGCGGGCTGCGGTCGCAGGGCGTCCCGGCCGCGGTCGCCGGGCACGTCGCGCACCTGCCCCCGGTGAGCACGATGTTCGCCGCGCTACTCGGCTACAACCCGATAGCTCACCTGCTCGGGCCCAGCGGGACGCTGGCCAGGCTCCCGGCCCGGAGCGTGGCCGTGCTCACCGGCAAGCAGTTCTTCCCGCACCTGATCTCCGGGCCGTTCCACCACGGACTGATCATCGTGTTCACGGCGGCCGCCATCATGTCGGTCATCGGCGCGGTGATCTCGCTGCTGCGGGGCAAGCAGTTCTACTACAGCGAGCCCGGGGATCCCGGCGTGCCGCTGTCTCCCGCCGCGGCCCTGACCGCCGACCCGGGCCCGGTCAGCCCGAACGGGCAGCCAAGCGCGAGCGCCAGACCCAGCGCGCGCGCCACGGCGCCGTCCCGGCGCGCGGACATCGGGCGCCCGGGGCCCGATCCCCCGAACGCCGGCCGCGCCTAGTCCCGGGCCGGCCGATCCGGCCCTGTCACGGCCCTGGCTACCAGGCCGCCGCCATGGCGTGGCCGCCGGCGGCGGCTTCCTCCGCGGCCAGCGCCTCGGTCAGTTCCGCCGGGCCGGGCGCGTGCACGGTCGCGGCCTGGCCGTGCACCCGGGGGCGCCTCCGGGTCGCGTACCACCATCCCTGGTCGGAAACCCAGACGTGATAGCCGGGATAGGCGCGCTCGATCTCGCCGGCCGCCTCTGTGCTGGCGGCCGGCCGCAGCCGGCGTGAGCTCACGTCCTGGACTCCATGGTCTTTGTCCGGCCCGCCCTGCGGGGAGCACTGCCGCTCCCCGCAGGCGGAGCGCTATGAGGTGAATGGCTCCAGCAGATGACTGAAGGCCCACGTGCCCTGCTTGACCCCCGAGCAGGTGTTGCTGTCGGTGGTGCCCGGGCAGCCGCCGTTGTCGCGCTGGAGCGCCCAGATCGACAGCCAGCTCATGTGCCAGCGGACGGCGAAGGCCTTCACCTCGGCCATGGCGTGCACCGAGGTGGTCTCGATCTTGCCCCGGTCGTCGATGCCGGGCAGCAAGGTCATCCCCTCCAGCCGCCATAGTTGTCGCGCGCTGTCGTTGGGGAACACGCCGGCCAGCTGGTTGTGCAGGTTGAGCGCGGCGGCCATCGCGGCCGCGGCCATGTCCACCCGGCCCTCGTGCGTCTCGTAGTAGTCGAACGTCATGATGTTGACCACGGTCACCTTGACGTGGTGCGCGACCGCGTTCTGGATCACGTTCAGCCCGTTCGGGTCCAGGCCGTACGGCTCTACCGGGATCGTGAAGTCGACCTGCAGGTTGATGCCGCGGGCTGCGGCCCAGGCCTGGGCCATCGCGATGGCCTCGCTGCGCCGCGTGATGCCGGCCAGGTTGTTCAGCGACCTGTCCTCGACGTCCATGTCCAGCCGGGTCACGTGATACTTGCTGACCAGCAGCTCGTAGGCGGCGGCGATCTTGCTCACGCTGGCGCAGGAATCGGCGATCTCGGTCCCGCCATGATCCGCGCTGAAGCCGCCGAACGACGGGATGACATTGCCGCCCATATGGCGCAGCGCGGCGATCTCGGCCAGGTAGTGCCCGCCCGACAGCGGCTGCTTGGCGTCGCCGTTCCAGGTGGCCGTGCACGACCCCTTCTTCGGCGTCTGGATGAACGCGAGGGTGAGATAGCGCGCGCCCGACTTCTTGGCGATCTTGGAGATGCTCGTGGGCAGGTAGGCCTCGAAGTAGGGCGCGTACACCCGGGACGGGATTGGCGTCAAGCCTGCCCCGGCCGCCCGGCCGGACGGCGCGGCCGAGGCCGCGGTGCCCGCCCAGGCCGAGACGGCCAGCGCGGCGGCCGCGGTCAGGGCGAGGACGCGGGGTCGGGGATGGCGGAATCTCACAAGGTGCTCCCTTCTGAGCGGTCGCGCGGCGAGCCGCCGCCGGCCGGGTCGGCGGTCACGGCGCGGGCGCGGCGATGTTGCTGGCGGCCACGTTCCAGCCGGACAGGCTGATCACCGGGGTGGCGCCGTGCAGGTCGGCCGAGTCGTAGCTGACCGTCAGCGTCTGCGACTGCCCCGGCCACAGCGAGATGTCGTTGCCGTTCCACGTCGAGGAGCGCAGCTCGCTGTCGCCAGGACGCACGCCGCCGCCGCGGGTGCCGCGGCGCACGTCGGCGCGCAGGAACAGGGCCACCGTCGGGGAGGCCGAGGTGTTGGTGATCGTCACCCTGGTCACCAGGTCGGCGCCGTCCGGTCCGCGCTGCCGTGAGGTGACCGCCCGGGCCTGCACCGCCGCGGCCGGAAGCGAGTTCAGCGCGGTCAGGTTCGCGTAGGACGTCATCGTGGCCTGCGGGTTGCCCAGGGTCTTGCGCCAGTTCGGCACGTCGGGCTGGGTGGACAGCCAGTAGACGTTGTTGTCCAGCAACGCGCCGTGCCGCCGCAGCAGCAGCTGCACGAAGTAGACCTGGGCCGGGGCGGGCGGGGCGGTTGCGTGCGGTACCCGCAGCCGGGTCAGGTCATTGCGGACCTGCTGACTGGCCAGCGAGAACGGGCCGGTTCGCACGTCTTCCAGCCGGCGCCCGGCCAGGCTGTACACCCGGGCCTCGAGGGACAGGCCAGCCTGCCGCGAGCCGGTCAGGTTGTCTACTCCCGCGTTGTGGCTGTCCAGCGCGAAGAACGAGTGCAGGCTCCGGTTGGCCTCCTGCGCGCCGAAATAGGCTCCGGCCTGGTCGCCGTCGCTGTTGTAGAGGTTCCACAGCAGGCTCGGCCAGCCCTTGTTGACCTGCCAGTAGACGGTTCCGGTGGACGGGGTGGGCTTGCTGGTCGAGTGGTCGAGGTAGGCCTCGAACTGGGCCCGGGTGTTCTCGTAGTTCTGCAGCTGCGCCTTCTTGACGTAGCCGGCCAGGCTGGTCCACGGGCCGTACCGGTGGGTCAGCGCCTGGTCGAAGTTGAACAGCGTGCCGAAGGAGTAGCCGTGGTGCCCGGTTCCCTCGTAGTTGGCGTGGTACTGGTTGTAGCTGGGGTTCTTCCACAGCTCGGCCTGCTCATGCGGCGACATGAAGCGCTTGATCGAGTCCAGCGTCGGGACCGTGTTGCCTGCGCTCTGCTCGCTGTCGTAGGCCCAGGCGCCGCCGACGTTGGTCCTGGTCGAGTCCCCCGGCAGGTAGCGGCTGGTGTTGTACCAGTAGGTCGGGGGCACCCAGTCGTAGGGTCCCTCCTTCTCCCCTGACGGCCCGAGGATCGGGCTGCTGTTGTACTCGGCGGAGGAGATGAGCGGGTCGTCGAAGTCGGCCTGACGGAAGGCGGCCAGCGACACCTTCTCCTGCTTCGGGATGGGCGGGTTGTCGCTCCACTGGAAGCTGTCCACGCTCGGGTGGTTGCGCAGCCGCTGGCCCAGGGTCAGCGCCGACAGCCGCAGCACCCGGTAGTCGGCCTTGGTCACGCCCTTCCCGTTAAAGGGCAGCTGCCAGGCGTCGCAGCACTGGTAGCCCGCGTTGACCAGGATCCCGGACCGGTCCATCTGGGCGAAGAAGTTATCGGGCATCAGGTGGCCCTCCAGCCGGAGGGTGTTGACGCCGAGGTTGCGCAACAGCACGACCTGCCGGGCGGTGTCGGCCGCAGAGTAGTGCAGGAACAGGTTGGGCGAGAACCCGCCGCCGCGCACGACGAACCGCCTGCCGTTGATGGCGAACACCCGCGCGCCCGCCGGTGCCATCGGGGACTTGCCCGTGAGGTACGAGGTCACGGTCCTGATGCCGAACTGCTCGTGCGTGGAGTTCAGCACCCGCCCGCCCTGGGCGATCCATGTCACCAGGGTGTACAGCGGCTGGCTGCCCATCTGGTACGGCCACCAGACCCGGGGGTGGGTGATCCGCAGCGCCGGGTTGGCGGCCGGCGTCAGCGTCACGGTCTGCGTGGCGTGCGCCGGCACGGTCACCTGGCGGCTGAGCACGACAGCCGGAACGTGCTGGCCGGGCGCGCTGATCGCCGCGCTGAACCGGCCCCGCTCCGCTGCGCCGGAGGAGTTGGTGATGTCGGCTTTCACGGTCAGCGCCGAGCTGGTCAGGCCGGGCGCGTTGTGCTGGATCACGTGCGCGTTGCCGTCGGCGAGCGGCCCGGCCGCCTGCAGCTGGACCGGGAACTGGATGCCGGTGTTGTTGTCCGGCGGAATCTGGTTCCAGTCCACGTCGTCGAGCGTGAACAGTTTTGTCGGGTCGTTCGGGTGGATCTCGATGGCCACGGTGTTCGTCCCGCGCCGCAACAGCGGGGTGATGTCGAAGGCGAACCGCGTGTAGGCGCCGGTGACCGTGGCCGGAGTGGCCAGCCGGCGTCCGTTCACCCATACCGCGGCCGCGCCGACAACGCCGTTCACGACGAGCTGGGCGCGCTGGCCGGGACGCAGCCGCGGGCTGAAGTCGGTCCGCCACCACCACGGGACCGCGAACCTCGGCACGGTCACCTTGCCGATCTGGTTCATGTAACCGAAGCACTTCTTCATGTTGGCGGCGTAGAAGACGCTCTGCCGGCTGTCGCTGCCCTGGTTCACGTGCAGCCTCGGGTCGCCGGGGCAGACGCCGTTCTGCAGCAACGCCTCGATCTCGGTGCCCGGAGCCCCGGCGTCGTCATTGGTCACCGGCAGCCAGGAGCGCGTGCTGAACCCGGGCTCGGAGATCGCGGCACCGGACTGGGTGGCGGTCGCGCTGCTGGCCACCCGCCAGCCACCTGCCCCCAGGTTGACCAGGTCGCTGGCGCCGGTGTCGGACGGCGAGGCCAGCGCGGCCGTGGCCCTGCTGATGAGGGCGACGGTGGCGGGTCGCGGCCTGGCCGCGCTCCCCCGGCCGGGCGCGGCCGCGCCCGGCCGCGCGGCGACGGACGTCCGGCCGGCTTGCGACGCCTGGGCCGGCAGGCCGGACAGCGCCGCGAGCGCGACCGCCAATGTCGCGGCGGACCAGGTTGCGACTCGGATCCCGGAGGCTCGGCCGGTGGTGCGCACCGCTGTGCTCCTCTCCGCGGCCACTGCGCCGCGATCGGCTCACTCCCGCCCCGTCGGTCCCCCGTTACTCCACGTCGGCGCCGTCGCCCTGCGCGGCTCGCTCACCCGGGCGCAGCAGACTGCACGGGTGAGCGCCGCCCGGCTGGCGGGGCGCATTAGTTTGTATAGTTTCCAAACCACCTGACCAGAATCCGTTTCAGCAGTCAAGCCCTGCGGGCATTCGAGTCAGCCGCGTGTCGCCTGACCCGGGCGCGGCGGGCGGGAACGACGGGGATGGCTGGGCGTGCCGACGCGCGGCGCGCCAGCTGGGTGTGCCGGCGGGCGACACCGCCACCCGGGGAGCTAGCGCGCTAGCCGGGCGTACCGGTGGGCAGCGCGGCCATGAGCTGCTTCCAGGCCAGGTCGCCGCCGGCGGCCAGGCAGCCGTCGACCACGGCATCAGAGCCGAGCGCGCTGACGCGGACCTGGGGCCGGACGGGAGCCAGGGTCTGCAGCTCGGCACTGACCGCATCCGCGAAGCCGGGCGCCTGGCCGATGCCGCCGCCCAGCACGATCAGCTCGGGATCCACCACCGTGATCACGACGCAGATTGCCTTGGCGACCAGCCGCGCCTCCTCGGCGACGACCGCCGTCGCGCGCTCGTCGCCCCGGGCCGCGGCGTCGAATACCCGGCGCGCGGTCACCGGCCCGCGCAGGCCGGCCTTGCGGGCCGCCCGCACCACCGCGGCGGCCGCCGCGGCGGACTCGAACTCACCGCGCTTGCGGGCGTCGCTGGCGTCGGCGCCGGGTCCCTCGGACAGCGGCATGTACGCGATCTCGCCGGCCACTCCGTGCACGCCGCGGCGCAACTGGCCGCCCAGCACCAGCCCCATGCCGATGCCGGTGCCGACGTGGACGAAGGCGAAGTCGTTGACGTTCCGGCCGTGACCGAGCGCGTGCTCGGCCAGCGCTTCGGCGTCCACATCGTTCTCGATCAAGACCGACTCGCCGAAGGCGGCCCGCAGCCCGGCGAGCGCGGCGGGCTGGTCCCACCCGGGGAGCCCTCCGGTCAGGGCCATGGCGTTCCGGCCCGGGTCATAGACGCCTGGGCTGCCGATGACGGTCTGGGTGATGGCGGACCTGGTGACCCCGGCCTCATCGCATACGACCTCGCCGAGCCGGACCAGCTCGGCCACCCGGCCGCGGACGCTGGTAGCGCGGGCGCGCAGCGTGGACCGGGCCCGGACCTCGCCCGCCAGGTCGGCGAGCGCGCCCCTGACGTACTCGTGCCCGATATCGAGGCCGAGCACCAGCCCGGCGTCGGGCCGGATCTCATACAGCAGGGCCGACCGGCCGGGCACCCCGGTGCGCTGCCCGGCCGCCTGCACCAGGCCGGCCCGCTCCACGTTGCCCAGCGCCAGCGACACGGTCGGCTTGGACAGCCCGGAGGCGCGGGCCAGCTCGGCGCGTGAGCACGGGCCGAGGGTCCGGATGTGCTCCAGGAGCAGCTGCTCGTTGAGCGCCCGGATCAGCGGAGGGCGCGCGGCCGATATGCTGCCGCTCGGCCCGCCGCGGCCGACCCGTCCCCCGGCGGCCCGTCTTCCCGCGCCGGCGTCCAGCGCATCGGCCACCGCGCTGCCCGGGGCGCCGGATGACAGTGTTGTCACGGCCACCTCCTGCTCCATGATCTCTCGTTCCCCCCGCGGATGGCACGAGGTTTAGTCAATTCACATCCTTGTATCACACAGATAGTTAGGATACTGTCCTAACTATCTGAGCGGAGGACCAGCATCGCATGTCCACTGCCGCCCGGCCGCGCGCGCACCCCGGCCGCGCCGTGACCAGATGCCGCCGCGGCGGCGCCCCGGCCCCGGCAGCCAGCACCTCCGCGAGCACGTGCCGCGTCCGCGTCTTGACCTGCGACTCCTCTCGGATGCACGGTCACGCCCGGGATGTCATCCGGTGCCGTCGGCCAGCTGGGTTGCTTGTCCGCGAGACATAGTTTGGATACTGTCCTAACTAACTCATTCTAGAGGGGCTCCGCACAGCATGAGCAGCACTCCCGTCCTGCTGGCGATCGACTTCGGCGGCACCAAGATCGCGGTTGCCATCGCCGATCCCGGCGGACGCAGGCTCGCCTCGGCGACGGTGGACAGCGCCGGCGAACTCGGCGCCCGCGCGGCCTTCGAGCGGGCCGTCGGCGCGGCCAGGGATCTTCTGGGCGGGGTGCGCGACCCGCATCTGGCGGCGGTGGGCGTGGCTACGTTCGGGATACCGTTCGATGATCGCGTCGAGCTCGCCCCCGCCATCGCCGGCTGGGACGACCTCGCCCTGGGCCGCGAGCTCCGCGCTGCCTTCCCCGGCGCGGAGGTCAGGATGGCCACCGACGCCAAGGCGGCCGCCCGCGCCGAGGCCACCTGGGGCGCACTGAGGGGCAGCGATCCGGGCGTCTACCTGAACCTCGGCACCGGCCTGTCCGTCGCGATCGTGATCGGCGGTCAGGTCGTCATGGGCGGCCACGGCGCGGCCGGCGAGATCGGTTACAACCTGCGCGCGGTCGGCGACGTCGGACTAGAGCTGGACGACCGTACCCCGCTGGAGTGGATGGTCAGCGCCAAGGCGCTGGCCAGGCGGGCCACCGAAGCCGTCGGCTCGGCCCGGGAACTGTCCGCTGCCGAGGCGTTCGAGGGCAGTGCCGGCGACCAGTCGCTGGATCAGGTCATCGACGAGTTCGTCGCCGAGCTCGCCTTTCACCTGGTCAACCTGGCGAACTGCATCGATCCGGTGCGGATCGCCGCGGGCGGCGGAATGACGGGATCCTGGGAGCGCCTCCGCCCTGGCCTGGAGCAAGCGCTGCGGGCGGGCGTCCCCTACCCGCCCGAGCTGGTCCTGGCTGAATTCCCGTTCGACGCCCCGCTGATCGGCGCGATCGCGCTGGCTGTGGAGGCGGCGCGGGACCGGCTAGGCGTGGTCACCGCCCGCGTGGACGGCAGGCACCGGCCCGAGCGGGCCCTGACCGATGCGCGCCCCGGGGCGGACGAGCGGAGCAGCACGGCGGCGGACAGCCGCGCTCACGGCAGCTGACCGAGGAACTGCGCCGCCACGCTCGGGCCTGAGCCTCCGGTGTAGAACACGTCGTCACGGTGGTCATACAGGTACAGCGTCGTCCCCGAGGCCTGGTTGACCACGACCGTCACGTGCTTGCCGGACAGCGAAGCGTCCGATACCGAGAGATCCGGGGAATCCGTGCGGGAGCTGCTGATGATCGCCTTCCGCAGCGACGCCGCGCTGATCCCGGCGGCCTGGAACACGCCGGCATCAAGGCCCAGCGCCCCCGACGGATCCCACACCTGGGCGTAGTAAAGGTCGGCCGGGGTCTTGCCCACGTTGGCCAGGTACCTGGTCATCTGCTGCGCCCATGCGGTGCCGCCAACTCCGCGAAGATCGCTGAGGTCAGGCGGGGCCGTGAAGGCAGTGCTCGATGTCGCCGGATCGGCCGTGATCGCGGAGGATTCCGGGGAGCATCCCCTGGGCCGGCCCGGCGTCAGCGGATTCAAGCAGAAGGGAGCCTTGCAGTGAGTGGCCGCCCCGCGGCCAGCCAGCGCGCGCCGTCCGCGGGGCCCGCGCCATGACCGCGACCCCCGCGGCGCGGCCGCGTTCCGTATTCCCGTGACTGGCCCTTACCCCATGACTGGGCCATCTCCCCCGACTGGCCCATCTCTCGCCCACTGGCCCATCTCCCCCACTGGGCCATCTCCCCCGATTGGCCCGGCCCGCCGCCCGACAGCCCCGGGCTAATGACCGCTATCTCCCGATGCGTGCGCGAACCGGGCAGATCAGCCCATGGCCTCTTGCCTGCCCTGTACCATCCTTCTCACCAGCGAGGGAGCGGTCTCACCAGGGAGGGAGCGGCTAGGTAAC
>DASXLW010000141.1:0-3637 GCA_036496025.1 Streptosporangiaceae bacterium | reverse complement strand
GCCCGCGGCTCGCCGCTGACGTACCCGGAAATGTCCGCGCCGAGCCAGCTCGAGGCCAGCCGCAGCCCCGCCTCGTAGGCGGCGTGCAGGTCCTCGTTGTCGGCCGACAGGGTGGCGTAGGTTACGCGAAAATGCGTCGACATAGCAGCAAATCCTACTGTGAAGAGGCGGCAAACCGGAAGAATCACCAGCCAAGTGGTTCCGCTGGCGGAAGCGAGCAGGTCTCCCCGCTTCCGCCCCGATTATCCCGAACGAGAGCCGCATTCTCTGGTAGCGCCGTGCCGGAGCCGACCGGGGTCATCATGGCGCTGCGGTGACTGCTGCGGGCTCCGGGGCCGCGGTGACCGATCGGTACCGGCGGAAGCCAGGCATGGCCGCGCCGATCGCCAGGACGCCGAATACCGTGAGCAGGCCGCCGCTCAGTGCGCTGATTACCGGGGTGGTCCATGACCCGACCAGGCCCGCCTCAAGCGACCCGAGTTCGCTGCCGCCCGCGCCGACGAGGAAGTCAGCGGCGTTCAGCCGGCCACGGAACTCATCCGGGGTCACCTCCTGCACGATGATCCCCCGGACGACCACGGTGAACGTGTCGGCCAGGCCGGCGATGGCGAGGGTGAGCAGCGTCAGCCACAGGGACCGAGCGACCGCGAACACCGCGAAGGCGCCGCCCCACACGGCCACGCACGCGAGCATGACGAGGCCGTGCCGCCTCGCGTGCCTCAGCGGTCCGGCGAACACCGCGCTCACCAGGCCGCCGGCGCCGATCGCGGTCACGAACAGGCCGAGGGTCCGCGGGTTCCCGCCGAACCTTTCCGCGTTGATCGCCGGGAACAGCGACACGGGCAGCGCGAAGAACGTCGCGTTCACGTCCGCGAGGAACGCCCCGCACAGGGCCGGCGTCCGCCGGATGAACGCCAGCCCCTCAAGCGTCAGCGCGAGCCCGGACCGAGTCCGGCCCCCGTCCCCGCCGTCGGCCCCGTCCGCGCTGGCGGTGCCGTCCGCATTGACGGGGAGCCGCACGGGCGGCATCGCGGGCAGTCGGCCCACGGCCCACAGTGCCCCCGCGAAGGACGCGACGTCCGCCAGGTAACAGCCCCTCAGCCCCGTCCACCCGGTGACGACGCCGGCGAGCGCCGGCCCGGCGATCAGCACGACCTGGAAGACGATCCTGTTCAACGCCATCGCCGTCCCTAGCTGCTCCTTGGGCACGAGCCGGGGGATGAACGTCTGCTGGGCCGGCGCGCTGATCGCGCTGAACGCCGACGCGACCGCGACGAGCGCGTACAGCGCCCACAGGGTGGCGCCGCCGAACGTCGCAAGCGCGAACAGCGCTGCCGACGCCGCGGTCTGGCCGACAGCCACCGCGAGCACCAGCCGCCGCCGGTCCACCCGGTCGGCGAGCGTTCCGCCCGGCAGTGTGATCAGCAGCAGCGGGATGAACATGGCGACCCCGATGCCGCCCACCGCCGCCGGCGACCGCGTCAGGTCGTAAACCTGGAGGGTGATGGCGAACGTCGTCATCGCCGATCCGGTCCGCGACAGCATCGTGCCCAGCCAGAGCCGTCGGAAGGCCGGGTGCTCGCGCAGCGGCGTGACATCGGTCAGCAATCGCACGCCCGCCAGTGTAACAGTGCTTATATAAGTGCTGTCACTTCATTATGATGGCTCTCATGAGCGACGAGCCCGCAGCGGTCACCGCCGCCGCGCGCGTGGATGACCCGACCGAGGCAAGCCTGTGGCGCCCGGTCTTCCGGCTGCTGTCCGACATGGACGACGAGATCGCCCGCGTCTACGCCGACAACGGCATCGAGGATCTCAAGACGAGCTGGGTGCTTGAGATCGTCCGTCTGCACGCCCGCGGCCCGATGACGATCGCCGAGCTGGCCCGGTCGGCCGGCCGGACCCACTCGGCGCTGAGCCAGAAGGTCGCGGCGATGCGCGCCGCCGGCTGGCTGGAAACCGCCCCCGGCCGCGACGCCCGCAGCAAGAAGGTGACGCTCACCCGCAAGGCCGAGCGCGTCGTCGCCCTGCTGGCCGCCGAGTGGCGCGCTACCGAGGCCGCGGTCGCCGAGCTGGAGGCCGAGCTCCCGTACCCCCTGACCCGGGTGGCCGAAGACATCAGGTCCGCCCTGTCCAGCAAGAGCTTCCATGCCCGCATCACCGAGCACCTGTCGGCCGAAGGCCCGGACACGCCGTGACGGGCTTGCGCCCGTCGGCCCAGCCGCCAAACTGAGCGGCAAAGCCGCACCGGTAAGACCCGCGATTCGCGATGTCCCGGGTCCTGGCCTGCCTAGGGGGCGGCGAACGTGGTAAGCGAGAGGGTGTTGCCGTCGGGGTCATTGAACCAGGCGACCTGGTCGCCGCCCGGCGTGGTCCATAGGCCGAGGTCGTCCTGGGCCAGGCCGTCATAGCGGACGAACTGGACGCCCCGCCCGGCCAGGGCGCGGACCACGGCGCCGATATCGGGGACGTTCCACCCGGCGACGGTGAAGGGGCGGGCGGAGAGCCCGGGGACGGGGGTGAACCGCAGCATGGTGCCGCCCGCGTCGAGCACCAGCGCGAAGGGGGTGTCGTCAACGACCCGCAGCCCGAGCGTCCCCTCGTAGAAGGCCCTGGCGACGGCCAGGTCGCGGACTGGGACGAAGCCGATGAACGAGGCGTCTGCCAGCACGGGCCGAACATATCACCGGTGCACCGGAGACGGTCACCCATGCACCGGGAGACGGCATCTTGCCGGGTACTACCGCATCACCTGACCTGCACGGCAATGACCAGCACGGCCAGCCGGAATGACATCGGGACCGGCGGGAGTTGAAGCTTGCGGGCCAGGAACGCCTGGCCGGCCATCGCCGGCCGCCTTGTGGCCAGCCGGCCCACAGTGGCCACCCGTCCCCCTGGGGCTCGCCGACGAGCCAGGCCTGGGCAGACAGCACGGAGCCGTGAACAGGACCCGAAGCGGCCGGGAGCCCGCCATGGGCATCTACGAGCATTTCGAGAGGATCCTTTGTGATCAATGACCTGTCAGCACCGACTGGGCGGCGGATCGCACTGATCGCGCACGACAACAAGAAGCAGGACATGCTGGAATGGGCCGAATACAACCTGGCCCTCCTCGCTGAGCATCAGCTGTTCGCTACGGCCACCACCGGCAGGCTGCTCGGCGATGAGCTCGGCCTGCCGATGACCTGCTTCCTCAGCGGGCCGTTGGGCGGCGACCAGCAGATCGGTGCGCGCATCGCCGAAGGCGAGATCGATCTGCTGGTGTTCTTCTGGGACCCGCTTGAGCCGCAGCCGCACGACCCGGACGTCAAGGCCCTGCTGCGGGTCGCGGTGGTCTGCAACGTTCCGGTCGCCTGCAACCGGGCAACCGCAGACTTCGTGATCTCATCGCCCCTGATGAGCCGCGTCCACCGGCAGTGGGACCCCATGCCTGACCGGGATCTGCGTGACCAGGAGGAGTTGGTCGCGTCCGAGATCGCCTAGCCGCGGCGAGGTGTGTGCCGTGGTACCCGTGACCCCCGCGGGTGCGGGCCGCCGCCAGCTATGAGTGGCGCGCGGCCCGCTCGCGGGATCGGGGCTAGAACGGGCCGAAGCCCTCGGGCATGGGCGTGTTGTCGAGCGTGATCAGGGGCAGCGG
>DASXLW010000140.1:0-3000 GCA_036496025.1 Streptosporangiaceae bacterium | reverse complement strand
CTGGGGCTGGCGCCCGGCGAGCGGGTCGCGCTGATGCTGCCGAACCGCAGCGAGCATGTGCTGGCCGACCTCGGCGCGGTCCATGCGGGCGGCCTGGGGGTGACGTTGTATGCCACGCTGGCGCCGGAGCAGATCGCGTACGTGGCCGCCGACTGTGATGCCCGGATCGCGGTGCTGGACGGGGCGGCCGAGCTGGCCCGCTGGCAGCCGGTCCTGGACCGGGTGCCGGGGCTGGCCGCGATCATCGTCCGGGACCCGTCGGCTTGCCCGGCCGGCGACCGGTACATGACCTGGGACCGCCTGGTGACGCTGGGCCGTGACCGGCTGGCCGCCGACCCGCGTGAGATCACGGCGCGGGTGGCGGCGATCAGGCCCGGCGACCCGCTGGCCCTGCTGTACACCTCGGGCACCACCGGTAACCCCAAGGGGGTGCTGCTCACCCACCGGAACATCTTGTACGAGATGACGGCGGCCGAGCGCGCCGGGATCGTCGTGCCGCGGGTCCGCTGGGTGTCCTACCTGCCGCTGGCGCACATCGCCGAGCGGATGTTCAGCATCTACCTGGCTATCGGCGCCGTCAGCCACGTGCACTTCTGCCCTGATGCGGCGCAGCTGGTGCGGGTGATCGGGCAGGTGCGCCCGACCGCGTTCTTCGGCGTGCCGCGAGTGTGGGAGAAAATCCGGGCCGGCATCCTGGCCCTGCTGGCCGCCGAGCCGGACCAGGCCAAGCGCTCCGCCATGGCCCGGGCCATGGAGGTCGGCCGCCGCTACGTACACAGCTGCCAGTACGGGCAAGCCACGCCACCAGAACTGGCGGCACAGTTCCAGGCGGCCGATAAGCAGGTGCTCGGGCCGGTCCGCGGCCTGCTCGGCTTGGGCGAGGCCGTCGCGGTGTTCAGCGCGGCGGCCCCGCTGCCACCAGACGTGGCCGCGTTCTTCGCCGGGCTGGGCATGAAGATCCTCGATGTCTACGGGATGACCGAGACGACCGGGGCGTTCACCGCCAACACCCCCGCCGCGTTCAAGCTGGGCACGGTCGGCCGCCCCTACGCCGGCATGGAGGTCGCGATCGCCGGCGACGGCGAGATCCTGGCCCGCGGGCCGCTGACCACCCCCGGCTACCTGAACCGGCCCGGCCTGACCGAGGATCTCCTTGACCCGGACGGGTGGCTGCATACCGGCGACATCGGCACCATCGACGCCGACGGGTTCGTCTCGGTCACCGACCGGAAGAAGGAACTGATCATCACCGCCGGCGGGGAGAACATCGCCCCGGCCGCGGTCGAGAACGCGCTGGTGGCCCACCCCCTGATCGGCCAGGCCCTGGCCTACGGCGACCGCCGGCCGTACGTGGCCGCCCTGCTCACCCTCGACGGCGAAGCCGCACCCGCCTGGGCCCGGGCCCGCGGCATCACCGCCAGCTCGCTCGCCGAACTGGCCAGCGACCCGCAGGTGCTCGCCGAGGTGGCCGCCGGAGTCGCCGCCGCCAACCAGCAGCTAGCCCGGGTCCAGCAGGTCAAGCGGTGGCACCTGCTACCCGTGGAATGGACCGCCGAGACCGAGGAACTCACCCCCACCCTCAAGCTCAAGCGCCGCGTCGTGCACGCCAAGTACGCCGACGTCATCGACTCCCTCTACCCCCGATGACCCCGCCACGTACCACATGGGGTCGAGGGGGGATGGCACACTCGTGCGGGTGAGCTGGGATCACTGGGCACGGGCCGAACGGGCGGAGATAGCCGCGGCTGACCAATGGCGGACGATCCGGGAACTGGACAGCGGCGGCCCGGTCGCCCGCCTTGACGGGTGCGAGGTCGTCTCGTTCGCGTCCAATGACTACTTCGGACTGTCCCAGCATCCGGCGGTCCGTGCCGCGGCTCATGAAGCGATCGACCGCTGGGGAACAGGGGCCGGCTCGGCGCGGCTCATCGCGGGCTCCCGGCCAGTGCACTCCGAACTGGAACGAGAGCTCGCGGACTGGAAGGGCGCCGAACGGGCCCTGCTGTTCCCGACGGGCTTCGCCGCCAATCTCGGCGTCCTCAGCGTCGTAGGCGGCCCCGACGTGACGATCATCTCCGATCAGCTGAACCACGCCTCGATCATCGACGGGTGCCGCCTGGCCCGCGGCGAGGTCCGGATCTACCGCCACGGCGACACCGGGCAGGTGGCGCAGCTTCTGCGGGACGCGAACCGCGCGGTCGTGGTCACCGACTCCGTGTTCTCCATGGACGGCGACCTCGCGCCGCTCGCCGAACTAGCCCGGCTCTGCGCGGCCCGCGACGCGCTGCTGGTCATCGACGAGGCGCACGCCGCTCTCGGCCCCGAGCCGCCACGGACGGGCGCGCCTGTTCTCCGCGTCGGCACGCTGTCGAAGATGCTCGGCTCCGTGGGCGGCTTTGTCGCGGGTCCTGGCCCGCTGGTGGACCTGATCATCAACCGGGCCCGGTCGTTCATCTTCACGACCGCCCCGGCGCCCGCGGCCACCGCCGCGGCCCTGGCCGCCCTCCGGGTGCTGAGGTCCGGGGAAGGGGACACGCTCCGAGCGAGGCTCGCCGCGCTGACCAGCAGGATCCGGCCGGGCCACCCGTCCCCCATCATCCCGGTGGTGCTCGGCGACGAGTCCGCCGCTGTCGCCGCCTCGCGGGCGCTGCTGGCCCGGGGTCTGCTGGTGCCCGCGATCCGGCCGCCGACCGTGCCCCCCGGCACCTCCCGCCTGCGGGTAGCGCTGTCGGCCGCTCACAGCGACGAGCAGATCAGCCGGCTCCTGACGGGACTGGCCGCGGTTGTCCCGGCCTGAGCGGCTGGCCGTCGTCTGCGGTACGGCCACCGACGTGGGCAAGACCTGGGTCACCTGCGGCTTGCTGCACGGCCTGCGCCAGCGTGGCGTTCCGGTCGCGGCCCGCAAGCCGGCCCAGTCCTTCGCCGAAGACGGCCGTCCGACCGATGCCGAGTTGCTCGCGGCCGCCAGCGGACAGGAACCATGGGACGTGTGCCCCGCGC